>CAZQQP010000208.1:0-8287 GCA_964595475.1 uncultured Planctomycetaceae bacterium
CAGTCGTACGAACGCGAGGACGACCCCCGAGGGGATGCCGACCGGTTCGGCCCCGCGGATCGCCCGCTCCCACCACGCCGCGGCGGCCGTGTGGTGGGGCGAGGTCTCGTCGTAGGCGTAGATCAGCAAATTGACGTCCGGGACGATCATCGCTGTCCGGGAACGTCCTCGGCTTCCCAGTGATCGTATAACTGATTGAGGCTGACGCCTTGGAAGCCCGGTTTCAGTCCGAGCCGGTGGGGCTCGACCTTGAACGTGGCCCGCGGCCCGGATTTCGACTGCGCCGCCAGCCCCAATGCCAGCGCCTCGTCGACCACCTCTCGGAACGGACGCCCTGTGGCGGCCGCCCGCGCTCGCAGCTCCCGGAGCGTCGCGTCGTTGATGTCGAGTGTCGTCCGCATCGACACGTCATAGTGCTCCCCCGGACGGCGGGCCAGTACGGCGAACCCGCGAACGGACACGCACCTCTTTCTTCCGGGCCCACGAGGCCACCCGCCCCCTTCGCGCCGTCGGCCGCTCCCTGACCGGGACCTCTGCGGCGCCGCGCCGAAGCGCTCCACCCGCGACGTCAGCGGGGATCACGGACGCCGTCCTCTGTTCGACCCTCTATGTGCTCGTCGTCCACTTCGCCTTCACCTTCGTCGAGTTCGATCGCCCGGGGTGAGCCGACCGTGTCTCGCTTCGAGCCCTCGAAGCGAGACGAGCAGGGACCCCCGGGAGCCGCGCCCGTAAGGGAGCCGAACGAATCGAAAGGAAGCGAAAGACACCCTTAAGAAAGGGGGCCGTCCTGACACGAGCCCGACACGGACCGCGGAGCCCCCTCCCTTACGGTCGGGGCTCCTGCTCGTCGGCTGTCCCTCGCGGTCGGGGCTCCTGGGGTCGGCAGCGGGCGTCCGGCAGCGCTGCCGTGCGGTCAGGATCGAAACCTCGACTTACTGGGGCCGCACGGTCCAAGAGCCAAGATGGAGTCGGCCAGGAAAGCCTCCGACCTGTTCGTGAAGTGCCTCGAGGCCGAGGGAGTGCTCGTCTTCGGCGTCCCCGGCGAGGAGAACGCGGCCCTTATGATGTCCCTCGATGCCTCGGAGAAGATCCGGTTCGTCCTCTGCCGACACGAGCAGGGGGCGGCGTTCATGGCGGAGGTCCCCGGCTGGTTGACGGGCCACCCCGCGGTCTGCCTCGGCACCGTTGGTCCCGGCGCCACCAACCTGGTCACGGGCGTCGCGGACGCCAACATGGGCCGGGCCCCGCTGCTCGTCATCACGGACCAGGGCGACCTCGACTCACGGAGCGTCTGGGGAACATCGAGGTGTCGATCTGACCGACTTGGCCGCGAACGGAGGCCCGACCCGGTGCACGGATCCACCCGAGATCAGCGAGATTGAAACGCGACGCATGGAGAATGACCGAAGAGACGATAACAAGCCGCCAGCGCTCGGGCCTTCATTCTCGGGCCATCTCGATCGTCGACGCGCCCGTCACCGCCAGATCTCCATCCGGAGGCCCGTCGAGTCGGTAGGGGGGTTGGCGGGAACTCGCGTCGCCGTGGCCCGGTGGGTCCGCTCCGCGGTCCAGGCGGCGATGTGGGCGTCGAGGAGATCGTCGAGGGCGACCGACCGCCGCGGGTAGCGTCGGGAAGCCTCGGCCCACCACTCACGCCATCCCGGCGAAAAGAGCTTCTCGAGGACCTGCAGCCGCTCGGTCCGGCCCGCTCGGCGCTTCTTCCGGTGGGCCATCGGCCGTTGTCCGTTCGCTTCGTAGAAGCACAGCTCCGGATGGATCTCCAGGACGCGCCGTTGGAGCACCGGGAGCATGTTCTCATCGACTGCCCGAAGCTTCGGAAGCAGGGCAAGGGCCTGCAGAGTGATCCCATCGGAAGGGACCAGCGGTCGGTTTTCGCCGACCGGCTCGCCTCGCAGCTTCGGACGGGGAGGTGGGGAAAAAACGGAGCTTTGCCGAGGTTGGCCGAGAAGCTGCCGCGCCTCCCGGTCGCATTGGCGGCCGCCGCGTGGCGTGTCGTCGAGCAGGCCGATCGGAAGGTCGACCGCGGTGATCGCGGGCTTCGTATCGAGCGAGACGACCTCGCGGAAGGACGTGCACAACCGAACCTCCCAGTTTCCGGTCGTCACGTTCCGCAGCGCCACGATCCATCCCGCTTTGCATCCGTCGACGCCGGCGACCCAGCTCACGCCTTCTCCGATCGTCATGGAAATTCGCCAACGCTTACGCCTGCTGCCGATGCCTGCCTCGCCCCGCCTCAGTACGAACGGTACGCGGCCTGGCAGGCCCGCGGCGCCGTCTCCGCCGAACTCTACGCGAGTTCGGCTACGCGGGCGGCCGTAGCCGAAGCCGCGCAGGCACCGAACCACACGCTTGTTATTCGTTTGGGCGTAACTCGCCTGCCGCGGCTTTCCGACCCCGTGGCACAGGCGTCCTCGCCTGTGCTGCCGGGAAGGGGTGAATTTCCCGGACGAGCACTCGCGGGAGGCGAGCTACGCCCTATTCGTTTGCGCTGTGGCGCACCAAACGTGGAAGCCGGCCGCGTTTGCGCAAATTCAGGAGCTGGCGGAAAGCCTTATGCTTTGCCTCTTGATCCGACCCGAGGCCCGCCTTTTGAACGAGCTTATCGAAGTCCGGTGTGTACGCCAGGTCGTCGATCGGCCGACCGACCTCCGCGTACGCGCGAATCAAAGCCCGTTCCTCATCCGAGAGTCCCTCCGGCTCCCATTGGAAATCAGCCGTGGCCATGGTTTTCTCCTGAAACGCGTCCGGCGGCTGTTTGCGCAACACCCTCGAGGTCGTATAGAAGATTGGTCCCGTTGATCATCATCTCGTCAAGCTCGCCCATGGCGCGTTCGGCTTCGGTAGCCGGAACAAGAAATTTATACAGGGCGCCGCCGAAGATTTCTTCGACAGCTCTTCCTCTCGTCGTAATGCGCATAAACACTGCGCGCTGGCGCAGCGCCCGAGGATTTCCTTGTATCTTCTCGATATCATTGATCAACTCAAACTCCAGCGACGTCGGCTCCAGGCTGAGCTTCGCTAGGTCGAGCGCCCAAACGGCCACCCAGTCCGCGTTGTCAGGGATCCCCTGCAGGGCAAAGTATGCAGCGACGAAAGGGGAGAGCGTCCAATCGAGAATCGGAGACGGTAGCCCGAAATGCCTGCCAAGCAGTTCTAATCGATCGATGTCGTGAGTGAACCGTTCCTCGGTCGTGATCCGGATTGCTTCCGTCTTGAACTCGTCTAACAAAGCATCTACATACCGCTGACGGTCGAGATCGCTCCCGAAAGTATTTATGCGATCGACCGTAGGTCGCAAGCGGTAGCTCGCGTCGTTCTGTCCTCGAAACCAGAATTCGTCGCGCCGTGTCCGCGGCAGTCCCGCGTACTGGGCCATGTTGTCCCGGTAAACCCACCAATTTTCGCAGGTGATCTGGTGCATCCTGCCAATCACCGGAAGAAAAATCGCATTTGTTCCTTGTGATTATTGGACCGTGCGGTTCCGGTCAAGCTTCTAGGTCGGACCGTCGGACCGTCGGACGGTCGGGCCGTGGGGCCGTCGGGCCGTGGGGCGTATGGGCGCTTCACGTCCGAGCTGCGGGTTCGAAGGCCCATCGTGCTGTCGAGCGGACGCGCGATGAGGTGCAGGGCGGCCACGGCGAGACGCGTCGGTCGGTGGCGACCATCGGGTCCGTGGCGTCTACGTGAGCAGGTCGTGGACCACGCGGCCGCCGGTGGTGCCGGTGAGCCGGAAGTCCCGGCCCTTGAAGTGGTAGGTCAGCTTGTCCTGGGCAAGCCCGAGCTGGTTGAGGATGGTTGCCTGGAAGTCGTGGACGCTGACGGGCTTGTCCGTCACCTTGTAGCCCATCTCGTCCGTCTGGCCGTAGGAGACGCCGCCCTTGATGCCCCCGCCGGCCATCCAGAGCGTGAAGGCGTCCCGGTGATGGTCCCGCCCGAGGAAGTCGCTGCCGTTGCGCTCCTCGTTGAGCGGCGTCCGCCCGAACTCCCCGCTCCAGACCACCAGCGTGTCCTCGAGAAGTCCCCGCTGCTTGAGGTCCTTGATCAGCGCCGCGCAGGCCTGCTCCGTCTGCCCCGTCTTCTTGGGCAACTGGTGGACCAGGTCGTTGCCCTTGTTGGTTCCGTGGGTGTCCCACCCCCAGTCGTAGAGCTGGACGAAGCGTACGCCTTGCTCCACGAGACGCCGGGCGAGCAGCGCGTTGTTCGCGAAGGACGCCTCCCCCGGGTTCGTCCCGTACATCTCGTGGATGTGCTGGGGCTCGTCGCTGATGTCCATGACGTTCGGCACGGACGTCTGCATCCGGAAGGCCATCTCGTACTGCGCGATGCGTGCGAGCGTCTCGGGGTCGCCCACCTCCGCGTGCTGCATCTTGTTCATGTCCTCGAGCGCCTGGATGGTGTCCTTCCGCACCTTCCGCGACATGCCCTTGGGGTTGGACAGGAAGAGGACGGGGTCCCCCTCGCTCCGGCACTGCACGCCCTGATAGATGCTCGGGAGGAAGCCGCTCCCCCACGCGTTCTTGCCGGCGCTGGGAAACTTGCCGCCGGAGACCAGGACGATGAAAGCGGGGAGGTTCTCCGCCTCGGACCCGAGCCCGTAGGTCACCCACGAGCCCATGCTCGGCCGCCCCGGCCGCGGCCGCCCGGTCTGGACGAGGAGCTGGGCGGGCGCGTGGTTGAACTGGTCCGTCACCATGGACTTGACCACGGCGACGTCGTCGACCACGTCCCGCATGTGGGGAAGCAGCTCGGACAGCCAGGTGCCGCTCTCCCCGTATCGGCCGAACTTGTAGGGCGAGCCGAGCAGCTCGGGGTGGCCCGAGATGAACGCGAAGTCCTTGCCCTTGAACATCCACTTCGGACAGGGCTCGCCGTTGTGCTTGTTCAGCGCCGGCTTGTAGTCGAACAGGTCGTGCTGCGGCGGCGACCCCGCCATGTGCAGGTAGATCACCCGCTTCGCCTTGGGCGCGAAGTGGGCCGGCTTGGGCGACAGCGGGTCCGTCGGTGCGCTGTCCTTGGCGGCCTTCGCGAAGAGGCTCGGGTCCATCAGTGACCCGAGCGCCAGCCCGCCGAGGCCCGCGGCGGAGCGCCGGAGAAAGTGGCGACGCGTCACCGCTTGAAGCGCCTCCGTCCGAAGCCGAATCGCCTTTTCCCACTCGCTTTGCATGGTGTCATCCCTTGTTCATCGTCTCGTCGAGATTCAGCAGCACGTTGGCCACGGCGGTCCACGCCGCGACCTCCGCCCGCTCCATGGTCTCGGGGAGCGGGCCGAGCGGCTGGGTCGCCATCTTCTTCGCCGCCTCCGGGTGGTCCCGATAGTGGCTCCGCTCCCGCTCGTACAGGCTCACGAGCCGCTCGACCTCCTCACGGTCGGGAAGCCGTCCCGTGCACAGCCGAAAGCCGAACCGCACGCGGTCGGCCGCCGTGGAGCCGCCCTCGCGGACCATCCGCCTCGCGAGCCCCTGGGCGAACTCGACGTAGGCTTGGCCGTTCAGCGTGGTCAGCGCCTGCAGCGGCGTGTTGGTCCGCTTCCGCCGCACCGTGCAAACGCTCCGCGAGCTCATGTCGAACGTGGCCATCGCGGGATAGGGGCTCGACCGCCGCCAGAAGGTGTAGACGGCTCGCCGATACCGATCCTCGTCCTGGGCCGTCTTCCACTTGAAGCCGCTGTAGACGATCTTCCACACGCCGTCGGGCTGGGGAGGCATCACGCTCGGCCCGCCCACCTTGGACGTCAGCAGACCGCTCACCCGCAACCCCTGGTCCCGGATCATCTCCGCGGACAGCCGCCGCCGCGGGCCGCGGGCGAGCAGGCGATTGTCGGGGTCGACCTCCTTCACCTCGGGCCGCACCTTCGCGGACTGCTGATAGGTGGCGGAGGTGACCATGAGCCGGAGCATGTGCTTGATGTCCCACCCGCTTTCCATGAACTCCACCGCCAGCCAGTCGAGCAGCTCGGGGTGGGACGGCTTGTCCCCCTGCGTGCCGAAGTCCTCGGAGCTCCGGACCAGCCCCTTGCCGAACAGCCGCTCCCACAGCCGGTTCATCATGACCCGCGCCGTCAGCGGGTTCTTCTCGGAGACGAGCCACTTGGCGAACCCGAGGCGGTTCCGCGGGGCGCCGTCGGGAAGCTCGTGGAAGATGGCGGGCACGCCCGGCTTCACCCGCTCGCCCTTGCTCAGGTAGCTCCCCTTGGGGAAGACGTGGGTCTTCCGCCGCTTGCCCTCGGGCAGCTCCTTCATGACCAGCGCGGTCGGCGCGTCCGGCTTCGCCTCCTCCAGCTTCTGGATCCTCTTCCGCACCGGGTCGAGGGCCGGCGCGATGGACCGATAGTGGGCCGCCAGCCGCTTGCTCTGCTTGTCGCTCCGCTCCCCTCGCGGCGTGTCCACGATCGCGAGGATCTCGGAGGGCACGCCCGCCCGATCGATGGCGTGAGCGTCCGTGGTGGCGGAGATCCGAAAGCGCCCGAGGGCGAAGCGGGGCTTCTTGTACTGGTGCTCGATCCGGATCGTGAGCCGCGTCTTCCCGTTCTCGCCGACCGGCTTCTTGGGGACGAGCACTGCTTCGTGGCGCTGGCCCGTCTTCGGCCCGATCGCCCAGCCACTCGTCGCAAGCTTCTTGGAGTCGATCGCCTTCTCGGCCGCAAACTTGTCCTGAGAGAAGTCCGCTCGGATCTTCTCGAAGGCCACCGTTTGCGCTCCGCTTACCGACAGCGCTCGGCTCGGCTTCGGCGCCTTGTCCACCGTCGTCGACCACACTGGCTCGCGGGACGCATCGAGGACGACCACCTTGAAGTGGGCCAGCCGCTTCTCGAGGCCACCGTCCGTGCGGTTCCAGACCTTGATGCGCTGGATCGGCCGCGCCTTCCCGAGGTCTACCTCCCACCACGGCTTCTTCTCCTTCTTCGTGTGGGTGGTCGACCCCGCCTTGTTGTAATGCCCGTCCGTGTTGCCGTCGATCGCCCGCCTCGCCTTCCCCCCGTAGTCCGTGCTCGACTGCTTGGCGGTTCCGTCGGGGGCGACGTTGGCGCCCCCGCTGAAGACCTGGACCTCCGCGAGCGAGAGAAACTTCTTCGCACCGTTATTCCCGGGGTTCACCACCCGCACGTAGCGGCCGCGGACGCTCTCCGGCGCCTGCTTCGCGGGACGGGCGGTCGCGGCGATCCGCGAGAGGACGAAGTTCCCGTCGTCGTGGCGGCCGGGTCCGCCGTTTGGCAGGCTCTCGTGGGGAAGCGCCTCGAGCCGAAGGGCCTTGATCCCCTTCAGGTCCGTCTCCACGGCGACGGTGTAGGTCTCGTCCTTCGCCCGCTTGCCGTCGGCGAGGACGGACCCGTCGTCGAGGACGCGGACCGAGGTGCCCTGTTTCGCCTCCACCTTCTTCGGCTCGAGCACCTCCCACTTCGGCTCGGGCGACAGCGACTTCTCCCACTCCTTCTGGGCCTTCGCGAGCGCCGGCGTGTGGGTGTTCAGCTTCTCCTCGAGCCGACCGATCTTCTTCTCGATCCGCTGAGTCTTCTCCCGCTGAAGCCGCGTGGGCGCCTGGATCTTGGGCTTGTCGCTCGCGAGATCCTTGTCCGCCGTGTTGTTGAAGAAGGCGTAGAGCTGGTAGTACTCCTTCTGGGTGAACGGGTCGTACTTGTGGCTGTGGCACTGGGCGCAGCCGATCGTGGTCGCCATCCACACAGTGAAGGTGGTGCTCACCCGGTCCATCACCGCCGCCACCCGAAACTCCTCGTCCCGCGTGCCGCCCTCGGTATTGGTCATCGTGTTCCGGTGGAAGCCCGTCGCGATGCGCTGCTTCAGCGAGGGGGTCGGGAGGAGGTCCCCGGCGATCTGCTCGATCGTGAATCGGTCGAAGCCCACGTTTCGATTCAGCGCGTCGATCACCCAGTCGCGGTACCGCCACATGGTCCGTCCCCGGTCCTTCTCGTAGCCCTGGCTGTCGGCGTACCGCGCGAAGTCCAGCCACATGGCGGCCCACCGCTCGCCGAACGCGGGCGAGGCGAGGAGGCGGTCGACCATCCGCCGGTACTCACCGGGACGAATGTCGTGTCCCAACGCCCGCAGACCCTCCGCGGTCGGCGGGAGGCCCGTCAGGTCGAGGCTCGCCCGGCGAAGCAGCTTGCCCGCCTTCGCTCGCGGGGCGGGGGAGAGGCCCTTCGCCTCCATCCGCGCGAGCACGAAGTGGTCGATCGGGTTCGCCGGCCACTGCTCGTGGTCCACCTCGGGAAGCGCGGGCCGTTCCGGCGGGATGTACGCCCAGTGCTCGA
>CAZQQP010000209.1:0-8258 GCA_964595475.1 uncultured Planctomycetaceae bacterium
TTCCGTCAGCGTGTGCTCCCCGTCGGCCGCGAGGATCATCCGTCCGATGCGGGGGTCGACCGGCAGGCGGGAGAGCGTCCGCCCCGTCTCCGTCAGCTTGTTCTCGTCGTCGACGGCGTGGAGCTCGTACAGCGTCTTGTAGCCGTGGCGGACCATCCGCGGGCGGGGCGGGTCCATGAAGGGAAAGTCCTCCACGCGGCCGAGCTTCAGCGCGGCCATCTGGAGGATCACGGACGCGAGGCTCGTCCGGAGGATCTCCGGCGTGGTGTACGCGTCCCGCCGGGCGTAGTCGTCCTCGCCGTACAGCCGGATGCAGAGGCCCGGGCCGACGCGTCCGCAACGTCCCTTCCGCTGGTCCGCGGCCGCCTGGGAGATCGGCTCGACGGGCAGCCGTTGGACGCCCGCCCGCGCGGAGAAGCGGCTGATGCGGGCGGTGCCCGTGTCCACCACGGCCCGGACACCGGGGACGGTCAGCGACGACTCCGCGACGTTGGTCGCGATGACGATGCGGCGCCAGCGGGGCGGGTGGAACACGCGGCTCTGCTCCGACGGGGAGAGGCGGGCGTACAGCGGGAGCACCTCCGTCTGGCGGCCGGGCGCGTCGCCGGGGATGCGATGGCGGCGGAGGGCCTTCGCGGTCTCGTTGATGTCCCGCTCCGTCGGCATGAACACGAGGATGTCGCCCGAGACCTCGGCGGCCGCCTCGTCGATCGCGGCGAGGACCGGGCGGTACGCGTCGTCGCTGTCCTCCGTCTCTTCCGGCGGGCGGTACCGCACCTCCACGGGATAGCTCCGCCCCGAGACCTCGACGACGGGCGCCCGACCGTTCGTGTCGGCGAAGTGGTCCGCGAAGCGCTGCGGGTCGATGGTCGCCGAGGTGATGATGACCTTGAGGTCGGGCCGCTTGGGCAGGAGTCGCTTGAGGTAGCCGAGGAGGAACTCGATGTTAAGGGAGCGCTCGTGGGCCTCGTCGACGAGGATCGCGTCGTACTGATCGAGGAAGCGGTCGCCCTGGGTCTCGGCGAGGAGGATGCCGTCAGTCATCAGCTTGACGTGGTTCTCGGCCCGCGTGGTGTCGTCGAAGCGAACCTTGTACCCCACGTCCTTGCCCAGCGGGGAGCCGAGCTCCTCCGCGAGGCGGGAGGCGATCGACCTCGCCGCGATGCGGCGAGGCTGCGTGTGCCCGATCCACCCGTCGACGCCCAGGCCCATCTCCAGACAGAGCTTGGGCAGCTGTGTGGACTTGCCCGAGCCCGTGTCCCCGCAGACCACCACCACCTGGTGCTCCTCGAGGGCGCGGACGATCTCGTCCCGCTTCTCCGCGATCGGAAGGTCGTCCGGGAGGGTTGGCCGGGGCAGCCGCTCCGCCCGCTTGGCCCGCGTGCGGACGGACTTCCGCAGGTCCCGCTGCAGCCGGTGGAGGTTCCGGTCGTACGGCCGCCCCTCCGCCGCGGCCCGCCGGATGCCCCGGAGACGCCGGCGCAGCGAAAGGCGGTCCGTCCGTAGGGCGTGGTCGATCTGGTCCGCGAGATCTTCGGTCGACTCGGTCATGTCCGATTGTTTCTCCGTGGAGGTCGATCTGCGACGCGGCGGCGGGTAGCACGGCCAAGGCCGTCCGCGGCCTTGGCCGTGCTGTCGGGCTAGGTTCGACGCTCCACGCCCACGCCGCCTCGGCCGCGCCTGTCGGATCATCGGGCCCACTTCGCCCGGCGGGAAGACGGTCAGCTTGCCACGGAGAACAAGGCCTGCTGCCGACGCGACAAGGGCTCCCTCATCGCGTCGGGGAGACAGGGGAGGCCCCGGACGGTCTCGCCCGTGCCAGCAGGCTCGCACGACCCGCGTGGACGAGGACGGCCCGCCCCACCCTCTGGCCTTTCGCCGGATCTGTTATGATGGTCCTCCTCACAGACCCCGTTGGAGACCGTCGATGGACAACCGCCGAGTCCTTTCCGCGTGCCTGGTCACCTCCCTTCTTCCGAGCATGGCCCTCGCCGCCGAGACCATCTACGACGAGAGCAAGGTTCCCGACTACACGCTGCCCGACCCGCTCGTCCTCCCCGGCGGCGACCGCATCGAGGAAAGCCAGACATGGTGGTCGCGTCGCCGCCCCCAGCTGCTCCGCCTCTTCCGGAAGCACGTCTACGGCAAGGCGCCGGGCTATCCGAAGCGGATGACCATCGAGGTCCGCTCGACCGCGGCGTCCGCCCTCGATGGCCAGGCCCGCCGAAAGCAGGTGGTCCTTCGCTTTCGCGGGGACCAGGGCCGCCGCCAGTCGATGGACCTCCTCCTCTACCTCCCCAAGGACGCGGACGGGCCGGTGCCCGTGTTCCTCGGGCTGAACTTCCGCGGCAATCAGGCGGTCGAGGACGATCCCGGCATACGCCTCCCCGACGGCTGGGTCCGCAACGACCCCGACCACGGCGTGACGGACCACCGAGCCACCGAGGCCAGCCGCGGCGCCGCAGACGATCGCTGGCCCGTGGAGAAGATCCTCGCCCGCGGCTACGGCCTCGCGACCGCCTGCTACGGCGACATCGATCCGGACCGCAATCGCTTCGACGACGGCATCCACCCGCTGTTCTACGAGAAGGGCCAGGAGAAGCCCGCCCCCGACGCGTGGGGCGCCATCGGCGCCTGGGCGTGGGGGCTGAGCCGGGCGATGGACTACCTGGTGACGGACCCCGCGGTCGACGACGCCCACGTCGCCGTCATGGGCCACTCCCGCCTCGGGAAGACGGCGCTGTGGGCCGGCGCCCGCGACCCACGCTTCGCGCTGGTCGTCTCCAACAACTCCGGCTGCGGCGGCGCCGCCCTCTCCCGCCGCCGCTACGGGGAGACGGTCGCGAAGATCAACGCGAGCTTCCCCCACTGGTTCTGCGAGAACTTCACGAAGTACAACGGACGGGAAGAGGAGCTCCCGGTGGACCAGCACATGCTCCTCGCCCTCATCGCTCCCCGTCCCGTGCTCGTCTGCAGCGCCAAGGAGGATCGGTGGGCGGACCCCCGCGGCGAGTTTCTCGCCGCCAAGCACGCCGCCCCCGTCTACGAGCTGCTCGGGACGGACGGGCTCGCAGTGGACACGCAGCCGCCGCCGAACGAGCTGGTCCGGAGCAGCCTGGGCTACCACATCCGGCCGGGGGGCCATGGGGTGGGCCCCCGCGATTGGGAGGTCTACCTGGAGTTCGCGGATCACCACTTCGGCAGGTAGAGGAGAAAAAGTCTTGAAGGGGGCCGAACCTTCTTGGCATGCTGCGCGTAAGAGTGGAGGCTCGCGGCCCTCTCCGGGTCGGCGACCGGACGCACGCGGCAAGGGGCTGCGCCTTGCCGGACCGTCCCTTGGAAAGCCCCGCGAACCCACACAACGATTTTTCCGGGTCGACGAAGGGGCCGGGGTGACAACGAAAAAGGCCAGGGTGGATCATGGATCCCAAGCAGTCCTTCGAGAGCATCATCACTCGGGATCGGGCAAGTCAGCAGAGCCAGCAGTGGCGGGGGACATTTCTCGACTATCTCGAAAAGGTTCGGCACGATCCCTCCATCGCGCGGCTCGCCCACGCGCGGGTCTACAACGCCATCCAGCGGGAGGGATCGCAGGACGCCACCGCCGGGGGTGACCCTCGGATGAAGCGCGTCTTCGGGGAGGACGCCCCGCGGGTCTACAACTTCTTCGCCGGCGAGTTCTTCGGCATCGAGCAGACCCTCGCCCAGATCGTCCGATACTTCCAGTCCGCCGCGAACAAGGGGGAGGAGCACCGCCAGGTGCTCTACCTCATGGGTCCCGTCGGCGCCGGCAAGAGCTCCATCGTGGCCAAGCTCCAACAGGGCCTCGAGCGGACCGAGCCGATCCACGCGATCGAGGGGTGTCCCATGCGCGAGGAGCCCCTCCACCTCGTCCCGGGTCACCTTCGGGAGGAGTTCGCCAAGATGCTCGACGTGCACATCGAGGGCGAGCTCTGCCCGGTGTGCCGCTGGCGGCTGGAGAACGAGTACAACGGCAAGTACGAGGAGATGCCGGTGGTGACCTCCACCTTCTCCCGCCACGAGCGGCGGGGGATCAGCGTGGTGCCGCCGGTGGACCCGAACAACCAGGACACCTCCGTCCTCATCGGCTCCGAGGACATCTCCAAGCTGGATCTGTACTCGGAGGACGACCCGCGGATCCTCGACCTCAACGGCGCCTTCAACGTGGGGAACCGCGGCATCACCGAGTTCATCGAGATCTTCAAGAACGAGGCGGAGTATCTCCACACCATCATCACCGCCACGCAGGAGAAGTTCATCCCGGCGCCCGGCCGCCACGGCACGGTCTACGTGGACACGTGCATCTGCGCCCACTCCAACGAGGCGGAGTGGCAGAAGTTCAAGGGGGACCACACCAACGAGGCCATCCTCGACCGCATCGTCGTGATCAAGGTGCCGTACAACCTCCGGCTCGACGAGGAGGTGAAGATCTACGAGAAGATGCTCAGCGAGTCGGAGTACAAGGGCGTGCACATCGCTCCCCACACGCTGGAGATCGCGTCGACGTTCGCCATCCTCACACGGCTCGAGCCCACGGCCAAGTGCGACCTGATGACCAAGCTCCGGCTCTACAACGGCGAGGAGGTGGTGGAGAAGGGCAAGACGCTCAAGATCAACGTGCGGGAGCTCTACGAGGAGTCGAGCCGCGAGGGCATGTTCGGCATCTCCACCCGCTTCATCGCCAAGGCGGTCGACAACGCGCTCGCGGAGAGTCCCGAGGGGATCAACCCCATCAACGTCCGCGAGCAGCTCATCGCCATGGTCAAGAGCGCCGACATGGCCGACGACACCCGGAAGCAGTACCTCGAGTTCCTCCAGGACACGCTCCACAAGCACTACCTCGAGCTGCTCGAGAAGGAGATCACCCGCGCCTTCGTCTACTCCTTCGAGGAGCAGGCGGACGCGCTGTTCAACAACTACCTCGACCACGCCGAGGCGTACGTCAACAAGACGCGGGTCAAGGACCGGAACACGGGGGAGGAGCTCCTCCCCGACGAGAGCTTCCTCAAGTCCATCGAGGAGCAGATTGCCATCATCGGCACCGCGGCGGACGGCTTTCGCCAGGAGGTGATGGCGTACCTCTGGGCGGCGAGCCGTCGGGGCGAGAAGGTGAGCTACAAGTCCTACGAGCCGCTGCGGGAGGCCATCGAGAAGAAGCTGATGAGCTCGGTCCGCGACATGAGCCGGATCATCACGAAGTCGCGGACGCGGGACGAGGAGCAGCAGAAGAAGTACGACCAGCTCGTGCAGTCGATGATCGAGCGGGGGTACAACGAGCACTCCGCGGAGGTCGTCCTCAAGTACGCGGCCAACCACCTCTGGAAGGACTGAGGGCGATGGAGTCCATCTTCCGGGAATACTCCGAGTCCGCGTCGCAGCGGTCCGACCGCAGCGCGGGCGATCGCCTCCGCCACCGGCAGAAGGTGAGGCGGGCCATCCGCGAGAACATCGCGGACATCGTCTCGGAGGAGTCCATCATCGGCCAGAGCCGCGACAAGATCATCAAGGTGCCCATCCGCGGCATCAAGGAGTATCAGTTCGTCTACGGGAAGAACAACCCGCAAGCGGGCCAGGGCGATGGGGAGACGGAGCCGGGGCAGGTGATCGGGAAGGCGGACGAGCAGCAGGGGCAGCAGGGCCCCGGCGGCGCGGGCGGCGAGCCGGGCGTGGACTACTACGAGACGGACGTCACCCTCGAAGAGCTGATCGACATCATGTTCGAGGATCTCGAGCTGCCCGAGCTCGAGCGAAAGCGGCTGCGGGAGATCCCCGCGGAGCGCCACAGCCGGCGGAAGGGCTATCGGAAGGTGGGGATCCGCGCCCACCTCGACAAGAAGCAGACCGCCAAGCAACGCATCCGCCGGCGGATCGGGACACGGAAGGCGAGGGAGACGACGGACGGCGAGGAGGAGCCGCGGTTTCCCTTCCATCGGGACGATCTGACGTACCGGCGGCTCCGGCCGAGGAACGAGCCGCAGTCCAACGCGGTGGTGATGTGCATCATGGACACCTCCGCGTCCATGGACACCCTCAAGAAGTATCTCGCCCGCAGCTTCTTCTTCCTGCTGTATCAGTTCGTCCGGACCCGCTACCGCAACGTGGAGGTGGTGTTCATCGCCCACGACGTGCAGGCACGCGAGGTGACGGAGGAGGAGTTCTTCTCCAAGGGCGAGTCCGGCGGCACCATGATCTCCTCGGGATATCAGAAGGCCCTCGACGTGGTCTCCGAGCGGTACCACCCGAGCCTCTGGAACGTCTACGCGTTCCACTGCTCCGACGGGGACAACTGGGCGGAGGACGACGAGGACGCGGTGAAGGCGGCGCGGGAGCTCTGCCGGACGGCCAACCTCTTCGGCTACGGCGAGATCAAGCCGCGACAGGGGGGCGCCTTCGAGAGCTCCATGTTCGAGACCTTCGACGAGATCACGGAGCCCAACTTCGAGAAGCTCGTCATGAACCAGCGCGAGGACATCTGGCCGAGCTTCCGGACGCTGCTCTCCCGCGAGCGAAGCCAGGAGAGGGCGTGAGCCGCGGCCATGTCCGAGAGGGGGCAGCGAGCGACGATCGAGACGAGCCATGCCACGCGACTGGGACATCGACACGCTCCGCCGCTGGGACGAGATGATCCGGGAGAAGGTGGAGGCGTTCGGCCTCCGCTGCTTTCCGCAGGAGTTCGAGGTCTGCGACCACAATCAGATGCTCGGGTACATGGCCTACCACGGCATGCCGAGCCACTATCCCCACTGGTCCTACGGCAAGGCCTACGAGAAGCTGAAGACGCTCTACGACTACGGCGTGACGGGCCTCCCCTACGAGATGGTCATCAACTCCAACCCCTGTCTCGCGAGCCTCATGCGGGACAACTCGCTGTGTCTGCAGATCCTCACGATGGCCCACGTCTACGCCCACAACGACTTCTTCGCGAACAACTTCACCTTCAGCCACACGCGGCCGGAGCTGACGGTGGAGAACATGAAGAACCGCGCCGAGCGGGTCCGCGACTACATCGAGGACCCGTCCATCGGGCTGGAGCGCGTGGAGACGGTCCTCGACGCGGCCCACGCGCTGTCCATGAACTGCCGGCGGAACCGGGGCATCCGGAAGCTATCCCACGAGGAGCAGAAGGAGCGGGCGATGGAAGCGGCGCGGCCGCGGGAGGATCGCTACTCCCAGCTGGAGAAGCGGCCCGAGCCCACGGAGCCGGACCTCCGGAAGGTTCCGCTGGAGCCCGAGGAGGACATCCTCCTGTTCATCCGGGACCACAGCCCGTATCTGGAGGAGTGGGAGAAGGACCTCCTGACCATCGTCCACGAGGAGGCCGAGTACTTCATCCCGCAGATCGAGACCAAGATCATGAACGAGGGGTGGGCCACCTACTGGCACCACCGCATTATGAGCTCGCTGGACCTGCCCCAGGACCTCTACCTGGAGTTTCTCGTCCACCACAACCAGGTGGTGCGGCCTGCGCCGGGGTCCATCAATCCGTACCACGTGGGTTTTCGCGTCTGGCAGGACATCGTCCGCCGCCACGACGCGCCCACGGACGACGAGGTCGCCGACCACGGCCCGCCCACCAAGTCCGGCGACGAGGCCATCTTCGAGGCGAGAGAGGCGGACCGCGACGTCTCCTTCCTCCGTCGCTTCCTGACGGAGAAGCTCATGCGGGAGCTGGACCTCTTCGAGCACCAGACGAAGCAGGACAACCGCGTGGTCACGCGGGTCTCGGACGAGGAGAACTGGCGTGCGGTGCGGGAGACGCTCCTGAAGAACGTGGGGATGAACTCCGTGCCGGTGATCAAGATCGTGGACGCGGACTTCGGCCAGAACCGCATGCTCTACCTCCGCCACGAGCACGACGGGCGGGACCTCGAGCTGAAGTACGCGGAGCGAACCCTCGGCTACGTCTACCAGCTGTGGGGACGAAAGGTGTACCTCGAGACCCGGCTGGAGCGAAACCCCATCCTCCTCACCTACGACGAGGACGGCTTTCGCCGGGAGAGCCGCTTCCGCCGCCGGCTGCGGTAGGGTTGCCCACAACTCGGTTGGCTGTCCCCTGCGCTCGCGGCGTCCTCCATAAGTAGGCGGAAAAGAATAAGTCGAGCCTATTCATCGGTGCCAAGGCGGAAGTCGGCTTCCGCCTTGGCACCGATGAGACGGCGAAGCCGATGCTCGAGCAAGCGCAACGTCCGCAAATGCCGGGAGCTGCGGCCGGCGGGGCATCGCAAATGGTTCGAGGC
>CAZQQP010000210.1:0-1355 GCA_964595475.1 uncultured Planctomycetaceae bacterium
CGCCACCGGGGCGCCACGATGCCCCGCCACCCGCCGGCGCCCAGACGCGCCCAGTCGCCCTCTTCCATGCTCACCTCTCGAGCGCCTCGTCCTCGAGAAGGACCGCCACGTCGGAACGGCCGAAGAGGCGCTTCAACCGCCGTCGGGTCTTCCGCTCCGTTCGCCGGTGCTTCAGGTGTCGGTCGGGGAGGATGGCGCCGCTGGCGTGGGCCACGTGGTCCATCGCGGCCGCCATCCGGTCGACGGGGAGCATCGCCGCCCGATAGCCGGCGGCCTTCAAGTCGAAATAGACGGTCTCCCCCGCCGAGTATCCTCCCCGCGCGACGAAGCTGAGCCCCAACGACCGGAGGACGTCGGTTCGGTAGACGGCGCAGTAGTCCCGCGGACACGGCTCTCGCGGAAGCTCTCGCGCCGTCGCGTCGCCGAGGACCCGTCGCCGGAGCCAGCGCCGCAGCCGCTTCGTGTCCGTCAGGTCCTTCACCCGCTGGCCAAGCCGGCTGCGATCCTCGAGCTTCCCCGAGCCCGCCGCCGCGACCGTGGGATCCGCCGCGATCGCGTCGACGAGCTGCGAGAGCCACCCCTCGTGCTTCACGACCACGTCGCTGTGCATGATGCAGTAGTAGCGGCCGCGGGCCAGGCCGAGACCGACGTCGAGGGCGGTATTCATCGCGTACACCCAGTTCGACGGGGTGGCGCTGCCCCGCTCGACGAGGCGGATCCACGGGATCGACCGAAGCCAGTCGAGCGATCCGTCCGCCGATCCGTTGTCCACCACGATGACCTCGTAGGGTGGGCCGTCCGTATAGCGGCGGATCGCCCGGAGGCAGAGCTGCATGAGCGGCCCCACCTGGTAGTGCGGAATGCAGATGGAGACCTCCGGCGTGGCCGCGCTGCCCGGGCGGATCGTGGGGCCGTCGGCTTCATGCATGGCCGGCTCCGGACGGTTCGTCGCCGCGCTCCCGCCGAAGGATCACCGACAGGGCGATCAGGAGCACCACGTTGGCCCAGAAGAAGCAACCGAAGGCCTCCGCATACTTGTCGGCGATCCCCTCGCCCTGGAATTGGTACATCCAGCCGATCAGGTCTCCGCTGGTGAAGACGGTGAGGACGAGGACGGTTACCAAGCAGCCCACGAGGAAGCGGTCGATTCGCTTCGGCGGCTGGCGGAACCAGAGATAGGCGACCACGGCCGCCACGGGGAGGATCATCGTGACCAGATGGTGCTTCCACGTCCGGGCCGAGAGCAGCGCCATTCCGAGGACGACCACGCCAAACTCGCAGCCCCATCGCCAGTCGAAGCGGGGGGCGTCCGGCTCCGGCCGCCGGGTGGGTGTGCGGCAGACCCACGCCATCCA
>CAZQQP010000210.1:1365-4578 GCA_964595475.1 uncultured Planctomycetaceae bacterium
AAGCCCCGGAGGATGTGCTTCGCGAGAGCCGGATCGAGGGAGACCAAGTTGATCCGGAATTTCTGGTCCAGGACATCCAGGCCGGGCTTGTCCATGAACAGACGGCAGAAGAGACCCGGTAGCGACTGGTTGATGTGGACCGCGTAGCGGTCCGCGACCGTGGTGCTTTGGAGGTAAGGAAGGATCATCTCCCTGAACCAGGCCACGTGCAGCTCCGCGTTGTGGACCGGCCCGAGGACCGTCGCCGGAAGGAGGACCGCGACGAGGCCGCCCGCGGCGAATCCGACCAGCGCCTTCCACTGGCGTTTCCACGCGAAATAGAGCAGGAAGAGACCGGGGGTAACCTTCACCACCGTAGCGATACCTATCACCGCGCCGCCCCACCCGGTCCGTTCGCGGGAGAAGAGCCATAGACCGCCGAACACCAGGAACATCACAAGGATGTTGATGTTGCCGTGCTGGAGGTCGCTCATGATGGGCCGCAGCGAGAGCACGAGGACGATGCCGACCGCCCAGGCGGGAAGCGCTCCGCGCCCGCCCACCGCCATTCGGATTGCCCACGTGGCCGCAACGGCCGCGAGAGCCACCTTCAGCGCAAAAAACACCATGGCGCCCGCCAGCGGCGGAAGCTGGGCGAACGGCCAGAGAAACAGCCCGACGATCGGCGTGTTGGGATAGGTGTATTCGGACGTCGCGTAGACGTCCCGCCCCTCGGCGAGCGCCTGGACCATCGGCCGCCACCGGACGAAGGCGCTCGCCCCTTCGTCGGCCTCTTCGAGGCCCTCGGTCACCTTGGCGTAATAAGCGGCTCCCAGCCCGAGGATCACTGCCGCGACCACGGTGGTCACCACGATCCGCCAGATACGCTCGTTCGGATCGCCCGAAGGGGAATCGACGTGGGGAGTGTCGCTGGCCAAGGCACGCCAAGGCTACCGGCCCCGTCCGGCGGCGACAATCAGCGGGAAGGGCCCCTCCTTTGGCACGCCCACGTGAGCGGGGAACACTGCCCCATGCGGATCTCGATGGTCCTCGAGCGGTTCGACCCCCACGGCGGGGGAGCGGAGCGGGCGACGGCGGGCCTTTCCGCGGCGCTCGCCGGACGCGGCCACGAGGTGACGGTCTTCGCCGGCGGCGCTCCGACCGGTGGGGAGGCATCGGGCGCTCGCGTCGTCGCATGGCGACCCGGCGGGAGGCTGCGGACCGGAGTGGACCGTGTGCGGTTCCGGCGGTGGGCGAGGCGGGTGATCGAGCGCCACGGCGGGGACGCTGCTCTCTCGCTGACCACCGCGGTCCCCGCGACGGTGGTGGAGCCGCGAGCCGGTCTCGTCGCGGAGAGTCTGGCTCGCTCCATCGCTCGCCGGCGGAGCCGCGTCGGCCGCCGTCTGAAGCGGGCGGAGCATCTCCTTTCCCCTCGCGCCCGAGCGCTCCTGGCGCTGGAGCGGCGGACCATGCACGATCCGTCGGCGCGTCGCTTCGTCGCGATCAGCGGCTACATGGAGGAGCAGCTCCGCCGCCACTACGACGTGGTCGCGGACGCCATTCCCAACGCCGTCGAGATGGCATCGCTCGACGAACGCGAGCGGCGGGACGGCCGCCGCCGTGTGGTCGAGGAGCTCGGCCTCCGCGGCGACGAGACGCTCTTCCTCTTTCCCGCACTCGATCCGGCGAGGAAGGGCATCCACCCGCTGCTCCGCGCCGTGTCGCGGCTGCGCCAGGTCCAGCGGCGTTTCGTGGTCCTTGCCGTCGGCCCCGGCGCGCGCGGCCCCCGTTGGGCTGCCCGGCGCTTGGGGGTGGACCGCCACGTGCGCTGGCTGGGGAAGCGCTCGGACATGCGAGCTCTCTACGGCGCCGCCGACGGAACCGTCCTCCCCACCTACTACGACCCCGCGAGCCGTGTCGTCCTCGAGTCGCTGCTCGCGGGCGTGCCGGTCGTGACCACGCCGTACAACGGCGCCGCGGAGTGGATCGAGGAGAACACCCGCGGCCACATCGTCGCGGAGCCCGACGACGTGGAGGCACTCGCCGACGCCATGCGTCGGATTGCGGCGAATGCCGGCAAGCGCGTCGCCCTCGACGGCGCGGCTCGCGACCGGCTCACCCTCGCGAGCCACGCACGGGACCTCGAGACCCTGCTAGAGGAAGAGGCGGCGCGGGGGACCGGGTGTCCGCTCGGCAATGGGTGAAACGGGAAAGAAGCACCAGTCTTCGGCGCGGCAGCGGCGACGAGAAAGGTCACGCCAGGTACGGACCGAGCCGTTTGCGGCACTGCTCGGCGAAGCGGCTTCGGAGGTCGTCTCGGACGCGGCTGCGAACCATCGCCCGGTCCATCACGCCGAGCATCCGTCGCAACGTCCGCCGGCTCCGCAGCCGCGAGGCGTTGCTGACGTCGATCAGCCAGGCCTCGCCGTCATCGTCGATGAGGAAATTGCTCGGCTTCAGGTCCTTCAGGGAAAAGCCCGCCGCGACGAGGTCCGCTGCGAGGCGGGCCGCCGCGTCGACCGCGGCCTCGTCCCGCTCGCGCCCTCCTTCCGCCTTGAGGAGATGATCCAGCGACCGTCCCACCGCGGGGGTGGCCAGCCACGCCCGCCGCCCCGGTCGGCACCGCTCGACGCCGGCATCGATGGGGGTGACGACACGAATGCCGGCGGCGCTCAGCCACGCGTTCCGAACGAGCTCGCGCTGGGCGGGATGAACCCCGAGAAGGAGCGCCGCCCGCTGCCGTCGGGGATCGTGCTCGAAGCGCTTCACCACGGCCGGCTGTCCGTCGCGGGACGTACGCCACACCCGGCTCCGGCGGTCGGCCTTGAACACTTCGTGCTCGCCGGAGAAGCCGGCCGCCCGGACGGAGCGCGGCGGCAGGTAGGGCTTGGGAGGACGACGGTCGGCCACGTCCGATCGTATCGTTGAGTTCGCGGCCCTCCCGCCGCGAATCCGGAGAGCTCGATCGACGCGCGAGACGACCGTGTGGTACGTCCTCCTCCTTCTCGCCACCGCGCCCGTCCGCTGGCTGCTGCGCCGGCGGGGCGGCGAGGGCGCGCTCGTGGTCCAGACCGCCAAGCTCGGCGACTACTTGAACACCACACCGATGTTCGCGGCGCTCGGGCGGTGCGACGTCCTGATCGGCGGGACGAACGCACCGCTCGCCGAGCGGGACGCGCGGGTCGGTCGTGTCTGGAAGATCGACGATTCCAAGGGGTCGCTCGCCGGCAAGCT
>CAZQQP010000210.1:4588-7017 GCA_964595475.1 uncultured Planctomycetaceae bacterium
AAGCTGCGGCTGGCCTGGCGACTGCTCCGCCGGCGGTACCACACGATCTACGTCGTTCAGCCGAGCGGGCTGAACCTCTTCGTCTCGGTCGCCGCGTCGCCGAAGGAGGTGGTCTGCGTCTGGCCCTACCGCCCGGGGACGACCCGTCGGCTGCTCTCCTTGTTCTGCAACCGACGGGTGGCCCACGGCCGCCGCACCCTCGCGTTGGCGACGTATATCCGAATGGTGGACCCGTCGCTCGACCCCAAGGACTACCCCAAGCGTCCTTACGAAGGCGAGCTGGTTCCCAAGGCGGGGCTCTTCGTTTCGATGGAGAGGCAGCGGGTCGGCCTCTGTCCCGCGAGCGGAAACCGGCTCAAGGCGATCCCTCCCGACGAGTGGGGGTTTCTCCTGAAGACGCTGGACGCCTACGACGTGGACCTCTTCGCGATCGGCCTCGCCGGGGACCGACCGCAGCTCGACGCGATCACCCGACAGGTGCGGCTGAGCCGCGCCACCATCTTCTCCCTCCTCGGCGAGCTCACGCTCGAGCAGCTCCCATGGGCGCTGCGTCAGATGGATCTTCTCATCGGCGCCGATACGGGCCCCATGTACGTCGCCGACGCCTACGACGTGCCGCTGCTCCTCTACGCGGGCCCGGTCTGTACGGACGAGCAACGGCCGCTCGGCGAGCGCGTCCACATCGTCCACCCGCCGCAGCGGCCCGCTCGGCGGACCTTCGTCTACGAGACGCTCCGCGACGGCGATTGCAGCGCGCTCTACCGGACTGACCCGTCCGCTCGCGAGGCGATCTCCCGCTTCCTCTACTCCGTGCTCGGCTGAAGACCCCGCGGGACGACGGACTTTCCCTTCGACCTGCCCGGTGCGGCCGAGCGCACGCGGCTTTGACTCGGTTTCGGTCGAACACTATAAGGCGGCTCTTTCGGCCCGCGGCTCGCATCCCGCACCGTCGTCGAGTTCCCCGCAGCGATGCCAGAGACCCAGTCGACCGGAGCCGTATCCGAGCAGGGCCGTTTGCGCGTCGCCGCGATCGTCCCCGTCTTCAACCGGCCGCAAGTCGTCGGGGAGGCGTTGCGGAGTGTGGTCGAGCAGACGCGGCCGCCGGACAGGGTCATCGTCGTCGACGACGGGTCCAGCGACGAGACGCCCGACCGGGTGGAACGGGCCCTGGCGCAGCCCGACATCCCCTGCCACGCCCGTCTCCTCCTCCGCCAGAACCACCAGGGCGTCTCCGTCGCACGCAACCGCGGCGCGGCGGAAGCGAGAGATTGTGAGCTTCTCGCGTTCCTCGACTCCGACGACCTTTGGCCGCCCGAGTACCTCGAGCGCATGGCCGAGGCCCTGGAGGAGAATCCGGAAGCGGTCGGCGCGACGTGCGACCGGCGCGACGTGGAGGAGCCGACCGGTCGCGTTGTCGTGCACCACTTCCGCCGGGTCGCGGACAACGCGACCCTCGGAATGCTCGTGGAGGCGGTCGCGTGGACGTCCAACACGGTGCTCCGGGCCGACGCCTTCCACGCGGTTGGCGGGTACGACCCGGCGATGCGGGTGGGGGAGGACTTGCAGCTCGTCCTCCGCGTGAGCCTGCGGGGCCGCTGGCTCCACGTTCCGACGGTCTCCCTGACCTGTCGGCTGGGGGTCGACCACAGCCTCGGCGAGCATCGAAACCTCAGCCGGAGCTATTCCGACGCCAGGCGGCAGACCGCGGAGATGATCGAGACGTTCCTTTTCCGCGAAGGCGGCGCAAGCGTCTTGCCTCGTTGGCGATGGCGGTCCCCCCTCGCGGAGCGGTGGCACAAGGCGGGGCGGCAGCTGCTCCGCCACGACCGCATGGCCGACGCCGAAGCGTGCTTCCGGCGGGCGATCCACTGGCGGCGGCTCCACGCGAGCGCGTGGCGGGAGCTGGGCCGGAGCCGGGCGATGCGGGCGCTGACTCCCTTCCTCCGGTTTCGCTTGCCGCAGCTGCCCAAGCCGGTCGGGCGGATGCTGATCGAGTTGCTCTACCGCCTCGGCCTCGCCGACCGACGGCTCCGGATCTACGGAAAGCTCGGCCGGCCGCTGAACATCCTCGACGGGCCGTTCCGCGGGATGCGTTTCGTGCCGCAGTCCGTCGGGTCGCAGACGATCCCGAAGTTTCTCGGCACGTACGAGCGCGAGCTCCATCCGGTGATCGAGACGCTCGCGACGCTCGAGTGCGACACGCTCGTCAACGTCGGAGCCGGGGAGGGATACTACGCCGTGGGGTTGACACAGCGGCTGCAACCCGAGCGGACGCTCTGTTACGAGGCAGACGAGGAGGGCCGCTCGCTGCTCGCGCGGGTCGCTCGGCTCAACGCCCTCGAAAATCGCGTGGTGGTCCGCGGCGCCTGTACACTGGAGGCGCTGCAAGAGGATCTCGCGAGAAGCCGCCGTCCCGTCGTCTTCGTCGT
>CAZQQP010000210.1:7027-8210 GCA_964595475.1 uncultured Planctomycetaceae bacterium
GAGGGATGTGAGCGCGACCTGCTCGACCCGTACGCGGCGCCGGCGCTGTGTCACGCACGGGTCCTCGTCGAGGTGCACGACGTCAAGAGCCCCGGCGTCGGCCGGGACCTCCGCGAGCGCTTCGCGGGATCGCATCGGATCGACGTCGTCGAGAGCCAACCTCGGAGCCCGGCGGATCTGCCGAGCACGCTGCGGCTGACGGGAAAGGAAGCAATCCGGGCGCTCGACGAAGGGCGAGTCGGACGCATGCAGTGGTATTGGATGGTTCCCGAGCGGAACTGATGGGCCAAGGGCGTCGGAGGGACTGAGCGCTTCTCGGAGAAGGCGCGTCGTGGGCGGAACGACTGCGATGGGATCGGAATGGTCGTTTGCACTTACGAGGACCGTCCGGAAAGCGCCACGGGGCTCCAGCTCCTCGCGTTGAGCCTGCAGCGGCACGCTCCGGAGCTTCCCTTCCACGTCTTCCTCGGCTTCGAGGACGAGGCGTTGCTCGCGTGGCTGCGTCGGCAGCCGAACGTCCGTGCGGAGGTCTGGACAGACGACGCGCGGGGTTGGGACGCGAAGCCGACGGTCCTCCTCCGCTGCCTCGACCAAAGCGCCGAGGAGGTGATCTGGGCCGATACCGACGTGCTCGTCGTCGAGGACTTTCAGCCCATCCTCGATGGCATTCCCGCTCACACATTCGTCACGGCGCCGGTGCGGTGGCACATGATCGAGCACGGCGGGAGCCGACGCCGCGCGGAGGGACTCGGGCTGACCGTCGGTCGGGACTCCGAGCAGGCGAACTCCTGCTTCTGGCGAGCGACGCCCGCCCACCGCGAGCTGCTCGAGGCGTGGCGAGCCACGCTGCGGAGCCCGGACTACCGGGCGGCTCAAGAGCAACCGCCGGACCGGCGGCCGCTCCACCTGTTCGGAGACCAGGATGTGCTAACGGGTTTGCTCGCGTCCGTGCGGTTCAAGGACATTCCCCACCACGTCCTGCGTCTCGGGCGAGACATCGCCCACTGCGGCCACCCCACGCACTACTCGGTCGTCGAGCGGCTTCGGAACGTGCGGCGGGGACTCCCTCCCCTGGTCCACGCGATGGGCTCCGAGCCGTGGTCGGAGAAGTCCTACCAGCGGGCGCGATACGACCTTTCCCCGTACTGCGCCGCGGCGATCCCCTATCGCGACCAGATCCGCA
>CAZQQP010000211.1:0-503 GCA_964595475.1 uncultured Planctomycetaceae bacterium
GACTTCCGCCTTGGCACCGATGAATAGGCTCAACTTATTCTTTTCCGCCTACGTATTCGGGTGCGAGCCGATTCGGCCGGCGCGGGCGACGGGGCACGGGCTCCCCTTCTCGTCGGCGAGCAGCGGACCCCTCGCGAAGCGGGTCAGGGGACTTGTGGTTTTCAGTGACAAAGGATGACAGTCGTGTGGCAGCGAGCGAGGATCGCGTATCTCGGACGGACGCTCATCGGCTGCGTGGTGCTGCTGGTCCCCGTGGCTCGGGCGGGGGCGGACCGGGGAATCCTCGTCGAGGCGGAGCGAGTCGACAGCCGGTCCGAGGGGGAGAAGGAGTTCGCGAAGATGTTTCGCGACCGAGCGGCGAGCGGCGGCGCGGGGCTCACACGGTTTTTCCGCCGCGGCCGCCACGTCACGTATCGGTTCGAGGTCGACCAGCCGGGGCGGTACCACGTCTGGGGCCGCTACAGCTCGAAGACCGAGCCGGAGATGAAGGTGCGTCTCGATCC
>CAZQQP010000211.1:513-4314 GCA_964595475.1 uncultured Planctomycetaceae bacterium
GCGGAACGGACCGGCGTTGAGCGCTCGGCTCGAGAAGACCGGAAGCCTCGCGGGTCCCGGCGCGTGGCGGTGGGGGCGGCTCGGCCGCGTCACGCTGGATTCCGGCGAGCACGTGCTGCGAGCCTTTTCCGGCTTCTTTCGTGTGGACGCGTTCTACCTGACGCGGAAGAAGGGGCGGCCTCCGTCGCTGCGGGAGCTGGCGACCGTGGAGCTGGACGCCGAGACGAAGGAAAAGCTGGCCGACTCGGCCGTGCCGATCACGCCGGAGTGGCTCGAGCGGGAGGCGGTGCTCGGCTACGAGCTGCCGGAGTGGTACGACGACTGGCGCGTGCACGCCCACACGCGGCTGGGGCCGGGTTGGAGAGACCGTGAGCTCTTCCTCAACGCGGCCGACGCGTTCAAGAGACTGGGCTTCCACGCCTTCGTCCGGCACATCAAGAGCGGCAACGAGGGGGCGTGGGGGCCGACCGAGCACGGCCGGACCGCGCCGTGGGCGAAGGAGACGAACTACGCGAAAAAGATCATCCAGAACGCCCATCAGGCCGGGCGGCGGATCATCGTCTACCACCGCCACATGGAGGACCGTCATCTGGCGGAGCGGCACCCGAGCTGGGTGACGCGGGGGCCGGACGGGAAGCCGTTCGAGCGACGGGGGAAGGTGCTGTGTATGAACAGCCCCTATCCCAAGTTCGTGAAGAAACGGCTCGTCGAGCTTGCGGAGATGGGCGCCGACGGCTTCTACTTCGACGAGATGCACATGCCGCCGGGCGGCTGCTGGTGCCCCCACACCAGGAAGGCGTTCAGGCGGGCGACCGGGCTGAAGCCGCCCGAGACACCGAACCCGTACAACCCCGTGTATCAGCGGTACCTCGACTTCCAGACGACCACGATCGAGAACACGTTCCGGCGGTGGCTCTCGACGCTGCACGAGCGGTTTCCGAAGCTCGTGTCGCTGATCAGTTCGTACAAGTATCCGGGCATGACGAGCCGGCACAGCACGCACCGGCTGTACCGGCTGGCGGACGCGGTCAAAACGGAGTTCGACAAGCCGCTGCGGATCGCCCGGCATCCGGTGTTCAAGCGGAGCGAGACCATGGCGGCGCCGGAGGAGGACGCGGCGCTGGCCCTGGGTTACACGATCGCCCGGGACGCCGCGGGGGGCCGCCCGCCGCACGTCTGGGTGTGGGACATCGCACACCCCACGCAGGCGGTCTACGCCACGGCGGGGCTGATCACGCACGGGGCGATCGCGAACCTGGACAACCGGGAAGGCCGCATCCCGAACCACGAGCTGTTCGATCGGGCGGTCTCCCTGGGCAACCGGGTCTCGCCGGCATTGGACGAGGCCCGGCCGATGCGGTGGGCGGCGGTGCACTTTCCCGAGCACGCACGGAACCACTACCTGCCGGACGCGGTCGCCGCGTGGAAGGAGGTGCTGTATCCGACCTACGGCGCGTTCACGACTCTGCTCCGCGAACGCATGCCCGTGGGCATCGTCACGGACAGCCAGCTCGAGCAAGGACTGTTGGACCGATACGAGGTGCTGTTCCTGCCGGCGCCCGGCCACCTGACCGACCGGATGGAGCGGGCCGTCGAGGAATTCAAGCAAAGCGGCGGGCAGGTCATCCGTCAGCGGAAAGGTTGGCGATGGCATCAGCCGGGAGGTGGGATGGAGTCGGCCGGCGCGGCGCTGCTGAAGGCGCTGCGATCCGGCGGGAAGCGGCCGCCGGTCACCGTGAGCGGGGGCAACGAGAGGATGCATGCGGTTCCGTTTGTGACCGAGACGGGGGGCCGGCTGACCGTGTCGCTGGTCAACGATTTCTCCTGGGTGCGTGAGCACCCCGACGAGGAAGGCGACAAGCTGGATCGGCTCGTGAACCGGCGGACGCCGGAGCCGTGCACCGACGTGACCGTTCGCATTCGCCGCCGGGAGGAGCCGTTGCGTGTCTACAACGCGGCCACCGGGAAGGACCTCGAGACGAGAAGGAAGGGAGGCGTGCTGCTTGTTCGCGTGCCGACGTTCCAGACGATGGCCGTGGTCGTGGCGAAGTACGGGCGGTAAGCCGTTTCGGCCGCCGCTCCGCCGGCTTTGTCGCAGGCCTTCCCTTGCAGATCGGGCGAGCCCGCTCCAGAAACGCCTCCGACCGTGCCACCGGCGCTACGCCACGCCAATTTCCCGGCGACCGAAGATCCTGCTTGAGACCGGACGGACGAGCGCCGGCTTTCATCGCCGGAGAGCTCGCCCTCGGCCCTTTCCGAAGCCGGTCAGGTCTTCACCAGGAACAGCCCGTCACGCGGTCCGAGGGTGACGGTCCGGCCGACCGGTTCGCCGTTGTTCGTCTCGGGGTCCTGCCTCGGGTGACCCTTCAGCCGGCGGTAGCGCCGGCCGGGCGTCAGCGCCGACAGGTCGAACGTGTGCTCGTGAAGCGACGGATTCGCCAGGACCAGCCCGTGCTCGAACTCGCGGACCATCACGTCCGGGTGGGCGTGGGCGGTGAGGCCGCGAATCTGCACGGGATCGGTCCCCTGGATCTCGATGACCACGTCCACAGTGTCTACACCCTCGAGGTCGCGCCGGTAGAACGTCGAGGAAAACCAGCTCTCGTTGGTGTAGCTGACCAGCTCCGGTGCGTCGCCGTGCGAAGGCGCGAGGGTCACCTTCACGAGCCGACCGATGGCCGAAGCCACGTCGGCGGGGTAGGCCGACATCGGCTCGGCGCGGATGGCCAGACGGAGCAGCAGGTCGGCCTCGGGGGCAGGGATGTCCTTCAGCCGAATGCGAAGGTCCGCCTGCTGGCCCGACGCGGCCGTGAGCTGGAGCTGCCCGCCCGCCTGCCGAACCCTCGCCCGTTCCGCCTTCACGCGCTCCACCGGCAGCGTGCCCGGAGGGCCCGGCATTCGGTCCGGCGTCTGCAGCGCCAGCTGCAGGGTCTCCCCCTTCGGAAAGCCCAGCCAGCCGGTGACCTTCTCCCGGCCCTTCACCCATTCATCCCAGAACGTCACGGGCTCGCCCGGCTCGGTCGGGGGCATGTAGCACGAGGTGAGCGCCGAGTCCAAGAACATCCCCGCGGCGAAGACGAGCCGATGGATGCCCCACGGCAAGCCGTGGAACGCCTCCCGCCCCATCCCGCCGACCTTGTGGTTGATGTAGCTGAAATGCGGCGGGTGGGCGTGGGCTCGCCAGAATCGATGCTCGTTTATGCCCGAGGACCAGTGGGCGATCTCCTTATCACCGAAGAGCGGCCACCACTCGCTCTCGACACCGTTGAGGACCCCAAACGCTCGCTGCCCGTCGGGCTCGGGCCGGCCGTCGGCCGTCAACAGGCGGGTGGGACCAAGGGCATCACGCAAGGCCCGGCAGAAGCGGTAAAACCCCACCCCGAACATGTTCACGCCGCCCAGGAAGCCGTCGTCGCCCTTTCCGTCCGCGTCCACGTCCAGGTCTCGCCCCTTGTTGGCGCCGGTGGCCCACTCGGCCGTCCAACGCGCCACGTCGAGGTTCAGCCCCTCCAGGTCTTCGAGGACGCCGCCCTCGCCGAAGAGCTCGACGAAGCGGCTCACCAGCACGTCCGCCGCTTGCCGACCCTGGGCGTCCTTGGGGCACTGGGGCGAGAAGTTGAGCACCCAGGAGAGATCACCCCAAGGCGCGTAGCCGTGGGCCGCGGCATAGCTAGCGCCCGCTCGAAAGGCGTGCGGCTCCGTCCCATGCATGCCCCGCTCGACGGTGATGGTTCCCTTGTCGCGGTCGATCGCCCGGATGCGAACCTGCTCGCCCCGGTGCCAGTTGGGCGTGCCATCGTC
>CAZQQP010000211.1:4353-8191 GCA_964595475.1 uncultured Planctomycetaceae bacterium
AGCTCGCAGAGGCCCACGTCGTCCGCGACGGTGTAGCCGGCGCGATCCGGGGTGGTGAACTCGCGGTCGAACTCCTGGAACAGCGAGACATCCTGGACCGCAATCTCCGTTTCACCCGATTCCGCCGGCACGTCCCCGGCGACCGTCGAGCCCTCGAAGTACACCCAGTGGCCGGCGAAGAAGTGGTCCCGGTCGATCGGGTCGTACCGGCTTCGTTCGGCGCTGAAGACCCACCCCTGCGTGAAGAGAAAGACCAGCGCCTCGGGATGCCTCGCCTTGTATGCGGCGAAGGCTTCGAGGCGATCGGACGGGCTGTTGACGCCCTGGAGCGCGTCAAAGTGGGTGAATGCCTTCTCGCGACCTTCTTCGTCGAGGAGATCACGCGCGACGGTCCAGAACAGAAAGGTGTAAGGGTAGCCCTCTCGGAACATGCGCAGCCCGCCCAGCGCCTCGCGAAGCTTCTCCGGCTCCCTCTGGGCCAGGGCCCGGGGCATAGCAGGGAAAGCCAGAACGGTGGCGGCCGTCTGCAGAAGATCGCGGCGGCTTAGCGACATTCGGTCCTTCTCAGAAACGCATCATGGCACGGCGGAACCGCGCGATGAGCCGGATGTTCCGCGCCACCGGCTCGGTTCGCTCTGCGGCGCATTTCGAGCAGGCGACGAGCCCGTCAGCAGCTCGCGGACATCTCCGCGAACCAGGCGTCGCGGATGGCCTCGAGGTGGTCCGTGCCCGTCGGCTCCGACGTCTCCGGGGCGAAGGACGAAAGCTCCCGGATCATGTGACGCATCTCGTCGTCCGAGAGGAACATCGGGTGCTCGTCGGGATACGCTTCGTGCAGCGCCGCGCCGAGCGCGTCGACCGTCTGCCAGGTCAGCATCGCCTGTCTCCGATCCTCGATCGCCCTTTGAATGTCCTTATTCGTCCGTATCCGAGGCCCTTTCCTCGTTCTTCGCTGCGGCAGAATCTCGTGAAGCCTTTCGATCTGCAGGGGCGCTTGCCGCTTGGCCCACTTGGCCTCGAACTTTCCAAGGATGCACCCCGGACGGTTCGGCCGGCATGCCGTGTTCCGTCCGCGACAATGCCCTCGGCGTCGTATGGACACACACCCCACATTCAGTCGCTCCCGCGTCGGGCATCGGCAGGGCCTTATCCTCGGTTCTCCAGGTACTCCTTCAGCGCGACCGCGTTGTTGTGCTCCTCGTCACGGGCCGCGAAGAGAAGGGTGACGGGACCGCTCTCGGTCCGTTCGAGGAGCGGATTGACGGCCTCCCGGTTTTGGTCGAGCTCCGCGTGGTACCGCCGCTTGAACGCCGCCCACTTCTGCGGGTCGTGGCCGAACCACTTCCGCAGCTCGTCGCTCGGGGCGATCTCCTTCAGCCAGAGGTCCACTTTGGCCTGTTCTTTTCTTAGGCCCCGCGGCCACACGCGGTCGACGAGGACCCGACAACCGTCCTCCTCGCTCGGCGGCTCGTACACGCGCTTGAGTTTCAGGACCATCGTTGCTTGTCTCTCCGCTCGCGAGCGCCGAGCCGCGGCGGCCCTCAGCTCGTCGGCCGCGACCTCGTAGGCCCCCTCCTCGCACAGCCCGCGGATCCGGGCGTCGTCATAGGCCGCGAGGGCGGCTCGCCGGACTCGCTCGTCCGTCGCCGGGCGGGCGAGGGCCGCCCGTCCCGGATCGTCCGTCTCAGCCGACAGTCCTTCCCGCTCGGGATCGGGAGCACCACGTTCCATCGCTCCTTCTCCGCTCCTCGACGAAACCGCCCATCATGGTTTACCCCGTCCCGGGGAATCTCAATTCTTCGGATGTCTTGGTCCTCTATCCGCCCGCGCCGGAGCTTCTCCGGCGGGTCGCGAGCGTGTGCGCGCCGGGTCCGACTGACCGCCGTGAACGAGATCGCTGTCGCCTCCGTCCGGAAGGACCGGCCGCTGCCACGGCGCCCGCTGGGCTGTCTCTTCGAACGTGTGTGAGAAGCGATTCGTCGGCCCGAGCCCGTCGCGAGGTCGCGGCTGGCAAGGAGGCCGAAGCAGGCGATGCCGGGCTGTGTCCCGTCGGGACAGGCCGACGCCGGCCCGCCGCGACCGCAGCAGGGCGAAGCCAGAAGCGCTTCTCACACGCTTCTCAGCCGAATCTTGTGAAAGCTATGGGACTCGACACCCGTGATCCGGCCGACGCCACGGACAAGCGTCGCGGACACCGCACCGGCGGCATCCCGCTGGGACTTGCCCGTGCCACTCAAGCAAAGACGACGGCGGCGACACGGAGTTGGTTCACGGCGTTGGGTGGCACGGGCAAGCAGCGTCTGCGATGCTTGCCCGTGGTCAAGCGGCTCGGGCTGATCCAGACTGGCCAGGAGAAATCCCGGCGGGAGGGGTGCCGGACGTCGGGCGCCTTTCTCTCGGGTAAGGCGGCGGAAAAGAATAAGGTGAGCCTATACGCCAAAGCGAGGAGCGGGAAGCCTCCTTGCTTTGGCGTGGGCCTCGACCATTTGCGATGCCCCGCCGGCCACAGCTCCCGGCATTTGCGGACGTGGCGCTCGCTCGATCATCGGCTTCGCCGTCTCATCGGTGCCAGGGCGGAAGCCGACTTCCGCCCTGGCACCGATGAATAGGCTCAACTTATTCTTTTCCGCCTACTTAACAGCGCTCACACGCTCGCGACCGCCAGGGACGTTTGTCTCCGCCGTCGCTTCACGCAGAACCTCGTCCGGCTCCCGCACGCCCAGCCATCGCCCCGCATCACTCCGAGCCGCGTATCTTGCCCGACGGTCCGGCCTTTCCGACCACGTAGGTACACGTCCGGTCCCCGTCGGGCATGTACGCCTCTCGCTGAAGCTCGCGGCCGAGGAGGCGCTGCACGGCCGCCAACTCGCTCCGGCAAGGCAGGTGGGAAACGGCGACGACCTCCCGGATCGGACAGTGGCACAGCCGCAGCCGTGGCGCCTCGCCCGGCGCAGTCGCGACATCGGCCATGAAGCCTTCTTCCCTCAGGATCGCGGCGGTCTCCTCGAGGCGGCGCCGACCGCGCAGGCCTTGCAGACGCTTCTCGGCGGCCTCATCGAGGCGGCGGGCCCGTTGCTCGAAGAACCGCTCGAGCAGGTCCTGGTGGCCCTCGCGCAGCAGAAAGGCCGTCAGCTCCCTTAGGAGCTCTCCCTCCCGATTCGGAAACAGTCGCTCGGCCTCGGGGGTGATCGCATACACCCTGCTCGGGCGGCCAGGCCCGCGAGACCGCCGACCCGTCGCGTCCACGAGCCCCCGTGCCGTGAGCGCGTCGAGGTGTTCCCGAAGCGTCGGTTCACTCAAGCCGAGGGCGTCCGCGAGCTCGGACAGCGTCGCGGGCCCTTCACGCTTCAGGTGTCCGAGCACCGCCCGCTGGCTCTCGCCGAGCCCGGGCCCGAAAATGTCGCGCATCGCGCCCACCGTCGCCATTTTGGCAGCCCATCTCGGCCGGGTCAATTGTCTTGATTCGTTCCACCAATACGGCTTACCCGGCCTTCCGGCCTCGCGGGCGACGCCGAGCGTGCCGCACCACCGAAAGCTCTCCGACGTCCGGAACAGGCATGGGCCCGCGTGTCGCAGCCCGGAAAGCCTGCTCTTTGTATGGAGTTTTCCAGTTAAACCTTTGATCCCGTTCCGGACGCCCTCTACGCTTGCCAGCGCTCTGACAGATTGCGAGGTGCCGTATGGCCTACATCATCGGGGAGCCGTGCGTCGGGACCAAGGACGCCTCCTGCGTCGAGGTCTGCCCCGTCGACTGCATCCATCCGACCGCGGACGAGCCGGATCTCGAGACCGCCGAGCAGCTCTACATCGATCCGGACACGTGCATCGACTGCGGGCT
>CAZQQP010000212.1:0-322 GCA_964595475.1 uncultured Planctomycetaceae bacterium
AGCTCGGGAAAGTGAGCCCGCGCCGCCTCCGTGGCATCGAGATCCTGCCCCGCGAAGACCGTCGCGATCCGGTCGGGCCGCTGTCCCTGCTGCAATGCCAGGCCGATCGCGGGACGTGCCGCGCCGGCGGCGCAGCCGCAGACGGAGTTGAAGATCAGCATCGCCGTGCCGCTGGTCTCGTTGAGAAAGCGTTCCACGTCGTCCCGGCTGTGAAGCTCCTCCACCCCGAAGTTCGTCAGCTCTTCCCGCATCGGTCGGACCATCAGCTCCGGATAAGGCATGGGACTTCTCCCTTTTCGAATCAAATATGCGTTGTGAATCC
>CAZQQP010000212.1:332-8188 GCA_964595475.1 uncultured Planctomycetaceae bacterium
TCCGGATAAGGCATGGCCGTCTCCTCCAAAAAGGCGGTGCGCGTCGCTTGTCCGTTCCATGGTAGGGTCGGCGGTTTGCCGCGATCAAAGCGAGTGACGCCGTCGCCGCGGTGGAACGAACGCAGCGCCGCCGATATGTTCGACCCATGCGTTTCCTCCTCCTCGCCATCGTCGCGTCGTGCCTCGCGGGCTGTGGCTCCATCGAGCTAAAGGGCGACCGCGGCGAAACGAATCCGAAGCCGATGCCCGCGGCGTGGCCCTTCTGGCCGAAGGACATCCGCGTCCACCCGTTCACGTCCGTCGATCGGGGGGAGGGCGCCCCCGTCCTCGTCACGCACCTCACCTTCCTCGACCCAGTGGGCGACCCGACGAAGGCGGTCGGTCGCCTCACCTTCGAGCTTCGCGGGCGCGGCAAGAAGGGCCGGCTGATCCACCGGTGGCGGGTGGAGATGACGGACATCGACGACACCCGCGACCACTACGACTCCGTAACGAACACCTACGTCTTCGGATTGAAGCTCGAGCGTCCGTTGCCGGAGACGCCGCTGACCATGACGGTCCGCCTCGTCGATCCACGGGGCGAGCACATCACCGCCACCGCGGACGTGCCCGTTCGCGGCGAGAAGGCGAAGGAGAAGAAGCCACCGCAGAAAGCGGAGCCGGCGGAGCCCGAAGGAGGCGCGGGAGAGCCCCGGATGACCGAGCCGGTCGCGGCCACCGGACAGCGGAGCCAGTCCACCTCGACCTGGACCGACCTACTGACCGCTCCGCTGGACCTGTTCAAGCCGCTCGTGGACCTCTTCGAGGAGTGACCGGGCTCCGTCGGCGTCGGCCGCTTCCGCGATGATCCGGACGACGGGCTCCGTGTTGCTCGGTCTCACGTGGACCCACCGCCGGTCGGGCAAGTCCACGCGCACGCCGTCCTGGATGTCGACGGCGGCGTCCGCGTACGCCTCACGGATCGCGTGAACCGCCCGCGAGGTGCTCGAAAGGGTCACCTTCCGCTTGACCATCGCGTAGGCAGGTACGCTCTCCACGAGCGAACGGAGGGAGCTCCCTCGCTCGGCGAGCATTTCCAGGAGGAGGCCGATCCCCGCGAGGCTGTCGCGGATGCGACCGACCGCCGGCCAGATCACCCCCCCGTTGCCCTCGCCGCCCACCACGGCGTCGACCTCCGCCATCCTCGCCGCGACGTTCGCCTCTCCCACCGGCGTACGGAAGACCTCTTGTCCCGCGACCGCCGCCATGTCGTCCACCCTCCGCGACGTCGAGAGGTTCGCGACGACCGACCCGGGCGACCGACGGAGGACGTGCTGCGCCGCGAGCGCCAGCGTGTACTCCTCGCTGACGCACACGCCCCGCTCGTCCACAAGGGCGAGGCGGTCCGCGTCGGGGTCCTGCGCGAGGCCCACCGCGGCGCCGTGCGTCCGCACCGCCTCGGCGAGCTCCGTAAGGTGGTCGGGCAGCGGCTCCGGCGGATGAGCGAACCATCCCGTCGGGTCGGCGCCGATGTGCACCCCCTCGACGCCGAGCCGCTCGAGCAGATCGGCCGTGGACGGTCCCCCGGCGCCGTTCACCGAGTCGAGGACCACCTTCAGCCCGGCCCCGCGAATCGACTCCACGTCGAGGGCGTCGACGATGCGTCCGACGTGGACCTCCCCCGCGGTCGCGTCCTCGACCTCGGAACAGAGGCCGTCCACGCCCACCCAGTCCCACCGTTCCGCGTAGTAACGGTCGACCAGCTCCGCCGCCTCATCCGCGGAGGGTGCCGCCCCATCGCCGCGGATCGGCTTGAGGCCGTTCCACACCACGGGGTTGTGGCTCGCGGTGACGACCATGCCCCCCTCGGCGTCGAGGTGGGTCGTCATCACGCCCGCCCCGGGCGTGGTCACGAGCCCGAGACGGACCACCCGACAGCCGGTCGCCATGAGGCCCGCCGCGGCCGCCCGTTCCACCATCGGGCCCGACGGTCGGCTGTCGCGGCCGAGGACCACCGACGGATGCTCCGTGCCGGTCCGCTCGCGGAGCCACGAGCCGAACGTGGCGGCATAGCGGCACGCGACGGACGGGATGAGGCTCTCCCCGATCCGGCCGCGAAGGCCGCTGACCGAGAGCATCAGGTCGGACCCACCCATCGAGCCGCCTCCTTGAATGGATGCCGCGTGAGCAGGCGAGGCTATGGTCCGCCGAACGAGGCGGACAACGCTACGCTCGTCCGGCGGGGAGGGGAAGCGTCGACATGCCGTCTCCTCGCATGAAAACGACGGGCGTCCATACGATCGACGGAGGTCGGTCGACGACGCCGGTCGACGAGATGGGCTTAGTTCTCTTCGACGGCACGCGCATGTACGAGCTCCGCGTCCACCGAGGGTTCCACGCCTCCCACGCGCTTCGGCTGTACGACGGCTCGGAGGAGGAGGAGCACGCCCACGACTGGCAGGTCTACGCGGATCTCCGCGCCGACGAGCTCGACGCGATCGACGTGGTGATGGACTTCCACGCCCTCGAGGCCGCCCTCCAAGACGTCCTCCGCCCCCTCGACGGCCGACGCTTGAACGACCTCGACATCTTCGCCCGGACCAACCCGTCGGCGGAGCGGGTGGCCGAGCACATCTTCGGCCAGCTTCGCCCTCACCTGCCGCCACGCGTGGCGCTGAGCCGGATCACGGTCACGGAAGCGCCGGGATGTCACGCGAGCTATTCCGATTCCCATAAGTAGGCGGAAAAGAATAAGTTGAGCCTATTCATCGGTGCCGAGGCGGAAGTCGGCTTCCGCCTCGGCACCGATGAGACGGCGAAGCCGATGATCGAGCAAGCGCCACGTCCGCAAATGCCGGGAGCTGTGGCCGGCGGGGCATCGCAAATGGTTCGAGGCCCACGCCAAAGCAAGGAGGCTTCCCGCTCCTCGCTTTGGCGTATAGGCTCAACTTCTTCTTTTCCGCCTCCTTATCGCGTAGAAGCGTGGCCGCGCCCGTGGGAGAGCGGACCTTCGTGAGAAGGCGCGCTTCCGTCTCGGCTCACGCCGGCCGAAGCGGGTCGCGGTCCTTCGAAGAGATCCGCACTTCCACGTCCCCGAGCGTCTGCTCGAGCTCGCGAGCGAGGCGAGGGAGGTATCCCCGCTCCGTGTTCGTGTGATCGGTCACCACCACGGCGGTGCCGCGGGCGGTGGCGGCGAGGACGCGGTGGTGTCGCATCTCCCCCGTCAGATAGAGATCCGCCTCGACGTCACCGACCACGGAACCGCCGGCGCCCGGACACAGCGCCACCGTGCGGACGGAGCGAACGCCCGGGTCCGCGACGCGGACGTGCGTGAGGCCCGTGTGCATCTTGATCCGGCCCACGAGGGTCTCGAGGTCCACGGGCTCGTGGAGGGTCACGACCCGACCTTGTCCCGCGGTCGGGTCCTCGGGCCGCGGCTGAACCGGCCGTCGCTCGCCGTCGCCGAGGCCGTCGGCGAGCCAGTCGTTGACCCCGCCGAGCGCCGCGTCCAGCGCCGTGTGAGGGCTGTAGACGGGGAGGCCCACTTCGACCGCCCGGAGCACCGTCCTCGCCTTCGGATCGTCCGTCGTCAGCCGGCCGAGCGGGGCGAAGATCACGGGGTGGTAAGCGACGACGAAGTCGGTCCCCGCTTCGATCGCCTCGTCGAGGACGGGCTCCGTCAGGTCGATGGTGAGGAAGAGACGACCCACCGTCCGCGGCCGCGTCGGCTCGACGAGGAGCCCGACGTTGTCCCACTCCTCCGCGAGCGACGGCGGGGCGAGCCGCGAGAGGAGGTCCGTCACTTCGTTGATTGGCCTGCCCATATCGGCCGACAGTCTAAGACGCCGAAACCGCTCACATCCCATCGACCCGTTCGGCGGAGGACAACAACCGATCCGCCCGTCCGCGCGTGCGACGCACGGCCTCCGCGTTCGGGCGGTCGTTGGTCGCGATCCGCTCCTCCGCCTCCTCGACCGTCTTCCCACCCGCGACGTGGCGGGCACGAACGCGGGCCAGGCAGACGTCGACCGGCGTATCCAGAAACCAGACCGTATCGAGGAGCGAGCCCACGGCATCCCACGGGGTCTCCTCGAAGAGAAGATAGTTGCCCTCCACCACGAGCACCCGTGTCGACGGGGCGACCGGCAGGGCCTCCGGCACCGGCTCGTGGAGCGCCCGGCTGTAGAGCGGAATCGCAATGGGACCGGAAGTCTGTCGAAGCGCGTGAAGACAGCGGACGAAAGCGGCCGCGTCGAAGCTCGCGGGCGATCCCTTTCGACGACGAAGGCCCCGCGCTTCCAGCGTGGCCGACGGAAAGTGGAAGCCGTCCATCGGAACGAGGGCGGCCGCGGGCGGGCCATCGGAAGGCGCGTGGCGAGCGTTGATCGCGTCGACGACGCTCCGCCCCACCGTCGACTTGCCGCTTCCCGGCGGGCCCGTGATTCCGAGAAGACACTGTCGTGCGGCGCCGACGTGCACCGACGCGTGGTCCACCAGCGCGTCGAAGGCGTCACGTCCGTCGCCACCGGATTGCGAAGAAAGCGCCAACCTCTTCGCCCTCCTCACCTCACGCGGCGCCGACAGCCGACCGAATGGTCCGAGAAACACGAGCCAGTGGCTGAGAACGGCGTGGCCGCGGCGCCCACGGCGGCCCGGGTGCGCCGGGGGACCCGTGAGAGGTCAGTCGACCGCTCCCCGGACCACTTCCGCCCGCTCGATCGTCGGGGGATGGGCCGGCTGCCCCATATGGACGTCGAGGAGGCGCGTCGCCGCGATGCGGTCGACCACGTCCATTCCTTCAACCACCTGTCCGAAGACCGTGCACTGGCCGTCGAGATGCTGGCAGTGTTCCCGCTGAAGGCAGATGAAAAACTGCGAGCCGGCGGAGTCGGGATCGGCGCCCCGCGCCATCGAGAGCGTCCCCCGCTCGTGGGGATGGTCGTTGAGCTCGGCGGGCACGGTCCACCCGGGCCCGCCGGTCCCGTCCCCCCGCGGACAACCTGCCTGCACTACGAAGTGCGGGATGATCCGATGGAACGTCAGCCCCTCGTAAAAGCCCTCGTGGGCGAGGTTGAGCATGTTCTCCACGTGCTCCGGCGCCACGGTCGGCCAGAGGTCGAGGAGGATCTCCCCCTCGCTGGTCACCAGTTGGATCCGCGGGTTTTCCGTGTCGCCCGTCGCCGTTCGCTCCGCGTCTCGATCGCTCGCCTCGCTCGGCTGGGGCTTCTCCTCGCTCGGTTCGGGTTGCTCCTCGTGGGGTCGGGATGGGTCGCTGCTGTCGGTCATGGTCGGCTCCCTGTGGCTCCCGTCGATCCATCGTAGACGCCCCACAAACTCCCGACGGAGCTCCCTACGCCGTCCGCTCCACGGCATCCGCCACGGATTCCACACGCAGGCGGTCCATGGGGGCGGCCCGCCCCGGCCAGAGCACGGTGACGGACGGGCCGAGCGGTGCCCAGACCCGCGGGGGCGTCGGGCCGAAGAGGGCCACCGTCGGAACCCCGAGGGCGGCGGCGAGGTGGGTCGGCCCCGCGTCGTTGCCGACGTACGCGGCGGCGCTCCACAGCCGCTCGGCCAGCGCCGTGAGGTCGGGATGCTCGACGACCTCGTATCGCTCCCGCCAGGCGGCGAGGCGCTCCCGTGGGAAGCGCTCGAGCTCCGCCTCGCCGATCACCACGGTGACGGGACGTCCGCGGTGCTGCAAGCGATCAAGCAGACGCTCGAAGCGGTCGAGCGGCCAGCACTTGTGCCGACCGCCGCTTCCCGGGTGACAGACGACGGGCCCCGCCACCCGGCCGCGTGGCGGGGCCACCTCGTGTGTCACCGAGAGACCCTGGTCGCGTAACTGCCGTCGGTGCCACTGGAGGACGTGCACGTCGGCGTCGGGGGGCGGTCGGGCGCGGACGAAGCAACGGTGGGTGGGGGCCGCCATCGCCGCGACGTTCCGCGCCCAGGCGTCCGTTCCGTCGCTGACGAAACTGACGATCCGCTCCGCCTCGGCGAGGTCCGCGGCGAGCGGCGGGGAGATCTCTTGCTGGGCCCGCGGGACGTGGAGGCGGGCGATCTCCGGATGGTCCACGTCCATGGGGTGGACCCCCGGCAGCCATCGTGCGGCGAGACGAGCCTTCTCGAGATGCGTCACCAGGCGGACCGGGCGAAGCGCCCGGAGCAGCGGCCACAGCAGCACACTGTCGCCGAGGGCGCCGCGGTGGAACACCCAGCGACGCGGCCGTGTCGGCGGAGCCTCCGTCATGTCCGGATGTCCGAGGGGGATCCGCCGCAGTCCTCCGCGACGCGGTGGAGGGCCGCCTCCCGAAGCGAGCGGGTCACCTCGCCCGGTTGTCCCCCGCCGAGGGTCTTCTTTTCCACCCGCACGACGGGGAGGACCAGCCAGCTGCTGTTGGTGAGCATCACCTCGTCGGCGTCGAGGACGTCCTCCACGGTGAGCAGCTTCCGGTCCACCGGGTAGCCCTTCGCCTCCGCCGCCTCCAGCACCACACGACGGGTCACGCCCGGGAGGGCCGGCGACGGAATCGCGCCTTGCGGCTCCTCGCCGCGGACCAGCGGGGTGAGAACCCGCCCGTCCTTGACGACCACCAGGTTGGACACGGAGCCGCCCACCGCGTGGTTGGTCACCGACAGCCAGAGGGCCTCGCTTCCGTGGCCCGCGGCCGCTTCCGTCAGCGCTCGTAGCCGCGACCAGTAGTTCAGCGTCTTATGGCTCGTCGTCGGGTCGAAGGGGTTGGCCTTCGCCTGGGCGATGGTGGTCCCCACGCCCTGGTCGAACAGCGCGTCCGGATAGCCCGTCGGCGGGCTCGCGACGATGAAGACGGACGGCCGGTGCTCCGGGTTCCCTTCGCTGCGGGCCGTCTGCAGCAGCGAGAGATTGCCACCGGTCACGGTCAGCCGGACGCGGGCCTCCGACAGGTCGTTCTGGCGGACCGTCATCTGGATCGCCTCGGCGAGCGGCGCCCGCCGCAGCCGATCCGTCAGGCCGAGCTCCTTGGCGCTGTGGATCAGCCGGTCGACATGGCGGTCCACCTCGAAGACGTGGCCGTTCCACGCCCGCATCGTCTCGAAGAGCCCCACGCCGTGCTTTACGCCGGCGTCGTGACAGCTAATCGACGCCTCTCGTCCGTCGATCCACTGGCCGTCGAGGTAGACCCACATCGCTGCCTCCGGGTGGCGGTCTCAGTCGGGCGGTTCGCTACAATCGCCCCATGTTTCCGCCCGACGTCCAGTCCGTCATCGATCGTGTGGACGCCCTCCGCCACGAGGTCACGGACCACTGGCAGATCCCCGCGGACGAGGCGCGGGTGCTCGCCCAGCTCGTCCGGGCCGCCCGCTGTCGGTCGGTCTTCGAGATCGGGACCAGCTACGGCTTCTCCACGCTCCACCTCGCCGCCGCCGGCCGCGACGTCGGCGGCCACGTCCACTCCGTGGACCCCGAGGCGTACAAGACCGAGGCCGCCTCACGCCACCTTCGGGAGGCGGGCCTCGCGGAGCATGTCACGCTCCACACCGCCGACGCACAGGACGTGCTCCCGTCCGTGGAGCCCGACGCGCCTTTCGACCTCGCCTTCATCGACGCGAAGAAGTCGGAGTGCTTCGACTACCTCGCCCGTCTGTGGCCCAAGCTCGCTCCCCACTGTCTCATCGCCACCGACAACACGGACACGCACTGGGAGGAGCTGCGGCCCTTCGTCGAGCATCTCCACGGCCTCGACGGCTGTGTCGGCGCCAACGTGCCGGTGGGCAACGGCTTCGACCTGACCGTCCGCCGGTAAGGAGGCGGAAAAGAATAAGTTGAGCCTATACGCCGAAGCGAGGAGCGCGAAGCCTCCTTGCTTTGGCGTGGGCCTCGAACCATTGCGATG
>CAZQQP010000213.1:0-8183 GCA_964595475.1 uncultured Planctomycetaceae bacterium
GGACCCGACGGGTGGCGAGCCGGATGCTCCGGGTTCGATCGAATGGCGGAGCGATCTGCAGAAAGCGCTGAAGCGGGCCCGCAAGCGAGAAACGCTCGTCGTGGTCGACTTCTACGCGGAGTGGTGTCCGCCCTGTAAGAAGATGGAGCGGACCACTTTCAAGGCCGCTGCGGTCCGCAAGCGGATGCAGGATCTCGTCCCCGTCCAGATCAACGTCGACCAACAGAAAAAGGTCGCGAGGCGCTACGGCGTCCGCGCATTGCCGACCACTCTGGTCCTCGACGGATCGGGCGAGCCGGTCACCCGGAAAATGGGGTACGTGGGCCCGGAGGACTACGCCCGCCTGCTCGAGAAGGCACAGAGCGAGGCCCAGGCGAAGGCAGGCCAAGCGAAGGCATCGTCCGGCGCCGTGGGCAGCCCGGCGCCGAGCTGGGGCGTGGACACCTGGCTCAACCTCCCTGACGGCAAGAAGACCCTCGACGCGACGATCTCCGAGGAAAGGTGGTCTACATCCTGAGCTTCCAGACGTGGTGCCCGGGGTGCCACAAGGTCGGGTTCCCCACCCTGAAGAAGGTCATGGGCCACTACGAGGGCAACGACGATGTCCGGTTCGTCGCCATCCAGACCGCGTTCGAGGGGTACTCCACGAACGACCTCGCCGGCGCCCGGAAGACGGCCAGGCGATATAGCCTGGAGACCCCGTCGGCCACAGCGGCGGACCCGACCAGCGCTCGGCGTTCATGAAACGGTATGGGACACGAGGGACGCCCTGGGTGGTCATCATCGCCCGCAAGGGCATCGTCCGCTACAGCGACTTTCACATCAAAAAGCAAGAAGCCGTTCAGCTCATCGACGGTCTTCTTCAAAAGAAAACCGCCAGAAGTGACGGTTCGCCCGTCCGACGGGAAGAAGACCGCGCCGAAGCGCGGCGTCCCGCCGCGCCGAGGCGGTGGTCCGCGAGGCGGTCGGGAAACCGAAAGAAGCGAGGGGCCGAACGGGAGTTTCGAATGAGCCGGAATAGGGGACCATCGAGCAACCGACCGCGGCGTCGCGACTTTCTCCGGTGGCTCGGGGGCCTGTCCATGGCGGCTCTCGCCGGGTGCCGCGGCGGGACGGAGCAAGAGCGACCCGCGGCGACGCGGCCGAAACGAGCGTCGGCCGCCCCGGCCTCGCACGAGCCAAAGCCCACTCCTTCGGAAGGCGTCTGGCCCGCGTGGCGGGGGCCGTCCGCGACGGGGGTCGCCCCCCAGGCGACGCCCCCGGTTGAATGGGATGAGGCTAAGAACGTCCGGTGGAAGATCGACCTGCCCGGCGAGGGCCACTCCACGCCCGTCGCCTGGGGCGATCGCCTCTATCCTGTCCGGACGCCGAGACGGGCGAGACCCAGTACACGACGCGGTTGCCGGGGATCCGGAACGTCTACGCCTCGCCCGTCGGCGCCGACGAGCGGATCTACGTCACGGGCCGGAACGGGACGACGGCGGTCCTCCGCCACGGGCGGGAGCCGAAGCTCCTTGCGCGGAACCGCGTCGGGGACGGGATCAGCGCTTCGCCCGTCGCCGTCGGGTCGGAGCTGTTTCTCCGGGGCAAGCGCCGGCTCTACTGCCTCGTGGATGGGGCGTGACCGGCGGAGCGGCGACGGCGCGTCGCGGGAGGAGATCGAAACGGAAGCACGAGTCACGCGCTGTAGACGACGAGGACCGCGGCCGTCCAGACCATGGCCGTGGCAAGGCACGCGAGGCCGAGGATCGCCAGGACGAGCGGCCACCCGCGTGTCCAGTAGTAGAAGGGGTCGAGATCCGGAGGGCGTGGGAAGAGATACCCGAAGCTGGTGCCAGGGCGGCACGCCGAGGCGATCGAAGGCGTAGGCCAGACCCAAGAGGATGCCGACCAGCCAGAGGGAGCCGAAATGAACCGCCCGGATGTCGCGGACGTGGCGCCGGAGCCGCGCCCCGGGGATGACATCCACGATCGCCCAGAGGATGCCTGTGACGACCACGGCAACCAGATGGACGGCGACCAGGACGAAGTAAACGCGGTGCATCGACGGATCGTAAGGCGACACGGCGCGACGGAACCACGCGTCCGTGCGGGAGAACAGACGGCCGTCGTGGCCGTGGCGGGGCCCGCGTTTCCCGGGATGGCCCTCCTGATCGGGGGCATCGCTGTGGCGGTGATCGCTCTCGCCGGGCCCGGCTTCGCGGAGGAGCCCCCGGAAAGGGGACCGAGCCGACCGGGCACCGTCGTCTGCGGGAAGGTCCTCGTCGGGGCGAAGCGGGACCGGGTCTGTTTTTCCCGGCGCTTTCTGAGGCAGGTGCAGCGGAAGACGACCATCTGGACCGAGCCGAAGATGGAGGGCGTCGAGCTCGGGTCGGGCGGGCTGGCGCGATTTCCTTTCGCGGTCCTGACCGGCGACGGGCCGTTCCGATGGACGGACGCGGAGCGTCGGGCGCTTCGCCGCTGGCTCGAACGGGGCGGGTTCGGTGTCGCTTCCCCCTGGTGTGGGTGCGAGCGATGGAACGAGAGCTTTCGGAGGGAGCTCCGGCGGACCTTTCCGGGGACCGACCTCTGGGCCGTCCCACGCTCCCACCCCTTGTTCCACACGGTCTTCGAGAAGATGAAGGTGGTGGGCACGGCCGACGAGGCGGAGCTCGAGGCGCTTTTCCTCGGCGACCGGTTGGCGCTCGTCTACGCATCGGACGGGCTCAACGACTCCCGCCACACCCGGGGCGATTGTCCGCCCTGCCTCCGGGGGGAGATCCGCCACGGCAGCCGGGTCACAGCGAACGCCCTCGCCTACGCGCTGACGCGGTAGCGGCGCCGTAGCAGAGACGGGCGCGAACGCTGACCGCGGTGAAGCCCCCCGGTTCGCCGCGCGGCTCCCCGACGGGTGCGACCGACGAGCTCCATCCGCCGACCGGTCGGGGAGGAACGGGCCGGTTCGGGCAGCTCCCCACGTTTTCGTCGGCCCCTCGCCAGCTCGGGAACCCGCTTCAGTGCTGCAAGGGTTCCGTGGTCCGCTTGACCGTTTCTCCGACCATGCCACGATCCGTGAGCCCCCATCGAGGAGACTCGTCATGCGAAAACGCTCTCGCCATCTACTCCTCGGCGGTCCGGACAATCTCCCGTGGACCGCCGAAGCCGGTGTGCTTCTGCCGCGCGTGACGTTCGGCCTCTCCCTCGCCCTCGCTCACGGCGTCGGAAAACTGCCGCCATCGGGTGGCTTCGTCGACGGAGTCGCGGCACTCGGGTTTCCGCTGCCGAGTGTCTTCGCCTGGGCCGCCGGCCTATCCGAGTTCGCCGGTGGATTGTTGGTCGCCCTCGGCTTCTTCACCCGACCCGCCGCCCTCTTCGCATTCACCACCATGGCCGTCGCGTTCTTTCTTCGCCACGCCGGCGATCCTTTTTCGGATCGGGAACTGGCACTCCTCTACGGGACAACCATGCTCGCGTTCTGTCTGATGGGGGCCGGACGCATCAGCGGGGATCGGCTGCTCCGGTAGCGGCGAAACGCCGACCGGCCGCTCCCGCTTATCGAAGCGGCCTCCCGTTTAGATGCACCGCCGTCGTCTGGGGCGTGGCGCTCACGATCGCCTGCATGGCCATACAGGCTCGCCAGGAGCGGTCCACGAGGCTCCGGATCGTGGTCTCTTCTTCCGAGCCATGCACGCGCACGTGCGTCTCCACACCATCACAACGGCCAGCCGTGTCCGGCGCATCGCTCCCGAGGAGCGTGGCGAACCGCATCCGTTGCTCGCGGCGGATCCTTTGGACCTGAAGGTTCTCGGCCCGGGAGAAGTGCTGGAGGTGGGTGAGCAGACAGAACGCGACGCCGGCGGAGAGGTAGCTCAGCGGTGGCGGGGCCGAATCTTCTCCGCCGATCGCGGTCCCTTCGTCACAGTGGATCTCGAAAGCGCTCCACGCGTCGAGGTTCGGCTCCACCCGCGCCGTCTTGTGCATTCCCGCCTCGGCTTCGGCCGTGAGGTTCACCTCGAAGGTCATCCACTCGCCACCGCCGGGCTTCCGGAAGGGGCTCACGGAGTAGCTCTCGGGCTTCACGGCTTCCGGCGTCTTCTCCACGATGGGCTCGTGCCTCATACAGCGGGTTTCCTTTCGACGAGCAGCACCGTCCTCTTCCTATGCGGGTCGTGCGTGGATCATTCCCACCCGGCCTCGCCCAGCGGAGCCTTATGGCGTCAGAACGGGATCATCAACCCGAGATAGCCGCCGATGGAATCGATGCCGGGGTTCTCGTCCTCTCCGGATATGTCGGCGTTGGATATGTGGGTATACCGAAACGCGGCCTGGAGATGGACATTCTCCCACAGCCGATAGGTTGTGCCCACGCCCGCGTGAAGCGAGAAGTTGAAGTGGGTTCCGTCCTCGTCGTCGATGGCCGGCCCGTCGGGAACGCTGACGGAGGTCTGCATGACCCCGGCGCCACCCTCCGCGAAGAGGGACCAGCGCTGTTTGCGATAGAAATGCCACCGCCCGAGGAGGTTGAGCGCCCCTCCCCCCGCGTCGTCGTCGCTCGCCTGGTCCGCCGCCAGCCCAATGAGCTCACCGCGGACCGCAACTCCGTCCTCGAGGTAGCGGTTCACGCCGATGCCCCCGCCCGCGAGGTTGAGCGCCTGTTGGTCGTTGATGTTGCTCGTGGCCATGCCGAACACGTCGGCCGTCCACCGCCCTTTCCCAAAGGGATCGCTCCCCGCCGCGCGGTCGGCCACCCGGTTGGCCCCGCGGTCGACCATCGTGGCGAACGTATCGAACAGGCCGGTGTCCTCTTGCTCAGCGTGGGCCGTCGCCGGAGCGGCGAAGACGACCAGCGCGAACCCCGTGACGAGCGACCCGTACCGTTTCGCACCGATTGCGTGGGCAACCATGAGGTATCCTCCTTTCGAAACTGGCGACCCTGGCAGGGGAATCGGCCTTGCTTCCGAGGCTTCGCCGAAGGCGTGCCCCGCCCGACAACCGCTCCTACACCTCGGCTCCGTCCCCACGTGCCCCCGACCTACCCGGCTTTATTCCGGCCGATCTCCCCGCGACCCCGAGCCGGCGGGCTCGAGACGGTCCGGATGCACGAGCTCGTAGTCGCCGGTCTCCACCATGCGGCGGATCCGCTCGATGCTCGGCCGATCGCCCCAGTACGTCCCGTAGTACGCGAAGCGCACCACGCCCTCTTTGTCGACGACGATCGTCGCCGGCCGATTGATGGGCTCGGAGTGGACCACGAACGCGAGCGGATCGACCCCATACGTCGCCCCCACCTTTCCCGCCGGATCCACGAGGTGGGGCCACCACACCTGCTCCGCATAGAGGCCCTGGGGCGCCTCGTCCTTGAACCAGTAGCTTGGCCGCAGGCCCACCTCGCCAGTCATGAGCCGGCAGCGAAACCGATCGTGGCACTCGACGGTGAACAGCTTCACGTCCAGCTCCGCCCACGCGTCCGCCTGTTGGATCAGCGCGTCGAACTCGTGGTGGCAGACGGGACACCAATCGGCGAAGATCCAGAGCAGGACCACCGGCTTCCTCCCTCGGAAATCCGACAGCCGCCAGCGGCGCCCCTGGGTATCGCGCAATGAGAAGTCGGGAGCGGGCTTGCCGACCTCCACCCGCTCGAACGTCTCCGGGTCGAGCTGGGCGTAGGCCTTCGCCACGTCGGAACCGATCGGCTGCTCGTAGCGGATGCGATGAGCGGCCACCTCGCACTGGTGGGCCACGTCCCGCCCGCCGCGGTCCGCGAGCCGATCGAGCAGCGGGAGGGTGCTTTCCGCCCCGAGCTGGCCCAGCGACAGCGCCGCCTGGGAGCGGACGACGGAATGGGAGCCTTCCTTGAGGGTGGATTGCAACGGGGCGGCGGCGGCCAAATCGCCGAGAAAACCGAGGGCCTTCGCGCTGACGTAGCGCACATGCCAGTCGTCCGCCTCCAGGTGATCGATCAACGGGGGCACCGCGCTTCGGCCGAGGCGGGCGAGGTCGCGGAGGGCGAGCGTCCGGACACGCCAGTCACGGTCGCCCAAGCTCGCCACGCCCTGTTTGTCGAGGTGGCGATCGTAGGTAAACCCATCCCGCACCGGGTGGAACGCGTGGTCCCGGACGCGCTGGAGGATGTCCCCGACCTTCCTCGCCGTGGGATCGGCTTGAAGGCGCCCCAGTGCGTCCAGGAGCTCTTCGGCGGTGGCCCGACCGCCGTGGGCCTCGCTCACCTTTCGCCAGCGAACCACGCCGGCGCGATCGATGACGAAGGCGGACGGATAGGCGGTCTCCTTCGGTGCGTCCCACCGCAGGCCGTACTTGCGGGTAAAGCCGTAGCCCGGGTCGGTGAGAAACGTGAAGGAAGACGGGACGGCGGCGTCGCCGACGAAGGCGTGGGCTTTCTCCGGCAGCTCCTTCTCCGGCCCCGGGTAGACCAGCAAGACCCGCGCCCCGGCCTGTTTGAAGGCCTCGGCGCGGTCGCGAAGGTTCGCGAATTGCTTCGTGCAGATCGGACACTGATAACCGGGATAGCCGCGGAGCACGACGACGACCACGGGGGCTGACCGTCGGACGGCGCGGAGCCGGACCGTTTCCCCCTCCAGCGACTTCAGCGCGAAATCCGGCGCCCGCTCGCCGACCGCCGGCGCGTCGGGCCCGTCGGATGCGTGCCCCAGCGAAACCATGCCGGCAATCACGGCGATCAGCACCGCGAACCGGTGCGAGCCTCCTCCGAGATAGCCGTCGCGCTCGGTCGCGTCACCATGCGTCTTATGCGGAAATAAATCCAAACCGATCAGCTCCTGTCGTTGTCGCGTCGGAAGATACGTGTATCCGGGTAGAACCGCGTCCATGCTCCGTGAAAGGCTGTGATCACCGGGAGGACGCTCCGGTCGTCCGCCTCGACCCACGCCGCGGGTGCCCGCATATCCAAGTGAACAGAGACTGTCCGGCCGTCGATCGTCCGTCGCACGGGGACGGCTCCCGCGGCGAGCTCGGAGAGCGGATAGGCCGTCGGAACGTCTCCGATTACGGTTCCCAGGACGAGCGACCGGGCGGTGAGCGACGGCGCCGTTCCGGTTTCCCGAGCGCGTCGGATTTCCTCCACCACTTCGGGGCGGTATTCCACGGGCTTGCCTCGCTCCGTCTGGATCACGGTGGTCTCCGGTCGCAGGTCCCGCCAATGCTCCCATGTCGTCTGGACAGCCGGCAGGAGCGTAAGTTCCTCTCCTTTCATCGGGCCGTCGATCGCCCGTCTCGCCAATTGGCTCCAGACCGATCGCGTCTGTGTGTCGTACAGGAGAAGGTTATTCTGATAAGTCTCCGAATTGAAGGCGAAGGTCAAGACTTTTTCGGAGACACGCCGTCGGAATGCACTCGCGGAACGGGTCAGCGGACACCACGAGACACAAAGCGGAACCTCCGCGACGCGATCGTTGCCATGCTCCCTGCTCATCTGAATGGCTCGGATCGGATAGGCCTTGGCCGCGCCATCCACGATGACGCCGAGGACCAGCTCATCGTTGCGAGCTCGCGTCGCATCCTCGGCGGAGACGACCGGCTCGTCCGTGAGCCGCTGCGGACGCAACGGCGGGGCGGGCGTGGCCGAGTGCGTTGTGGACGGGGACGCGTGCTGCGCCCAAGGGCGGCTCGTGGAGGCGACCCAGGCGACGGCGCCCGCTACGACCAGCAACGCAGCCGAGCCGAGGAGGAGCTTGGTCTTCGGAGCCATAGAGCACGCCTCTCCGTAGGTGACCCGCGGCGTTTCTCACCGGGCGTCGCCGGTCCCAGGGTCATGGCTGTAGGACGTCATAAGGCGTGCCCTTGCGGCTCCTCTTATTCCCCCCGTTGCGTGGGTTGGAAACATTTCTCTCGGGACGCACGCCGGTCGCAAAAGCCACGGCCGTTTCGTCCGCGAGTCAGTAGATTCCCTTTGCTGGCCACGCTAGAAACCTCGGACCGCGAGAAGGCACGCGGCGCTGTGAGGCGCGAGCTTCTGCCAGCTTGCCGGTCAGCGCTGTCGCATGGCCCCGACGCTCGAGAGAGTCGAGACCACGTACGGAACGACGACCGTAAGCAGGATCTTTCCCGCGCGTGTCGCGTCGAGGTCGCCGTCAAGAAGCGCGTCGCCGTGGTTGATGACGACGAGGATGGCCCCGACGACGAGCGCGTACCCGAGCCCTCGACGGACCACACTCGGCTGCGCCGCG
>CAZQQP010000214.1:0-8177 GCA_964595475.1 uncultured Planctomycetaceae bacterium
GCGATCTTCTGCGTCGTCGTGTTCGGCTCGAAAAGCTCGTGGCTGACCCGGAGATTCAGCTCCCGGCCCGCCACCTCGTACGTCGCGACCGTCGTGCTCATGGCGGAACTCTCACGTTCAGAGACTTGTCGATGATGGTTGCCGATCGATCATGGTTGCCCAAACCCACGACCGAGAGGCGAAGAATTCTAAGCGCGCCGGGGCCCCGACACAAATGGGACCGACGAACGGTCCGACCGGGCACCCGGACCGGGCGGTCCGTCCGGTCGAAAACCGAGGGCGGCCAGTTAGGATATTCTCGAACTCCAGCCGCGCAGGTGCTCATGATCGATATCAGGGATCTCCGCGCCAACCCCGAGAAGTATCGGAAAGGCGCCGCGGACAAGGGGTACGCCCCCGCCGTAGTGGACGAGCTCCTCGAAGCGGACCAGGCGATGCGGTCGGCGCTCGCCGAGCGGGAGTCGCTCACCGCGGAGAAGAACCGCATCGGGAAGGAGATCGGCCAGCTCGCCGGCCGGCTCAAGCAGGCCGACGGCGAGGAGCGGGAGCGGCTCCAGCAGCAGATGGAGGCGCTGCAGCAGCGACCGGGGGAGATCAAGTCCGAGGAGAAGAGCCTCGACGGGCGGATCGCCGAGCTTGAGGAGAAGCGCAAGGCGCGGTGGCTCGAGGTGCCCCTGCCGGCGGACCCGGACGTGCCCGTCGGGGAGGACGAGCAGGACAACGTGGAGGAGAGCCGGTGGACACCCCACTGGTTCGACCCGTGCCGCAGCTTCGTGGTGAACCGCGGCTTTCAGCCCCGCTCCCACATAGCCCTAGGGGAGCGGCTGGACCTGTTTGATTTCGATCGCGGGGTGCGGATGGCGGGCGCCCGTTCCTACGTCTTGAAGGGAGCGGCCATGCGTCTCCATCAGGCCGTTCTCCGGCTCGCCTTCGATTACATGGTGGACGCCTGCGGCTTCACCCCGCTCTCCGCCCCGGTCCTGGTCCGGGACGAGATGATGTACGGCACGGGCTTCTTCCCGCAGGAGCGGGAGAACACGTACGAGATCAAGGAGACGGAGCGGGGCGGCGGCCACGACCTGTACCTGACGGGGACGAGCGAGGTGGCCCTGATGGGCTTCCATCAGGGGGAGATTCTCGATCCCGAGTCCCTCCCGCGGTGCTATACCACCCTCAGCCCCTGCTACCGGCGGGAGGCCGGTGCGGGAGGCAAGGAGACCGCCGGCCTCTACCGCATCCACCAGTTCGACAAGGTGGAGCAGGTGGTGATCTGCGAGGCCGACCCCGAGGTCTCCCGCCGCTGGCACCGGCGGATGATCGAGTACGTGGAGACGCTGCTGCAGCGGTTGGAGCTGCCGTACCGGCTCGTGCGGATCTGCACCGGCGACATGGGAGCGCCGAAGGCCGACATGGTCGACGTGGAGTGCTGGATGCCGTCGCGGGGCGGCGAGGACGAGGAGGGCCTGCCGGTGGGCGACTGGGGGGAGACCCACTCGGCCTCGAAGCTCGCCGACTATCAGTGCCGCCGGCTGAACCTGCGCTTCCGCGACCCGAACGATCCGAAGGGGAAGAAGACGACCTTCTGCCACAGCCTGAACAACACCGTGATCGCCTCGCCGCGCATCCTCATCCCGCTGCTGGAGCTGTATCAGAACGCGGACGGGTCCGTCACCGTGCCCGAGGTGCTGCGGCCGTACATGAACAGCCAGGAGCGGATCGGGCCGTAGCGGTCCCCGGCCGAGCGGATGCCCACGAAGACGCGAGCCTACGGAAGCCACCCGCGGAGAGGCCGCGATGGCCGAGCTACCCGCGATGCTGAAAGTGCAAGGACGTCGGGCGGTGGTGGTCGGCGGCGGCTCCGTCGCGCTTCGGCGAGCCCGCTCCCTCGCCGACGCCGGTGCCGAGGTGGGCGTGGTTGCGCCCGAGGCGGAGGAGGGGCTGCTCGCCGTGGCCACGCGGGCGGAGCGACGGCCGTATCGCGACGGCGATCTCGCGGGGGCGTTCCTCGCCGTGGCCGCGACGGATCGGCCCGAGGTCAACGAGGCCGTGGCGCGAGAAGCGGGGGCGAGGGGCGTGCTGGTCAATCGCGCGGACATGCCGGAGGCGGGGGATCTGGTGATCCCCGCCCACACGCGGGACGGGCCGATCACCGTCGCCGTCCACAGCGGTGGGGGCGGTCCGCGGGCGGCCGCCACGCTTCGCGACGAGATGCTCGAGCGGATGGACCGAGGCTGGATTCCGCTGATCGAGACCGTCCGGCCGTATCGGGAGCGGGTGAAACGGCGGGTGACGGACCCGGGGGCCCGGCGTCATCTTCTGAAGCGCCTCGGCGGGGACGAGGCGTGGCAGGTGCTCAAACGGGACGGGGTCGCCGGCCTCCAGCGCTACTGTCAACAATTGGTCGAGGCGGCCGAGCGGGGATGAGTTCCCGGACCGTTGGGAGACAGTCATGCACGCGTCCGCGGACCTCTTGACGACGGGGGGGCTGGCCTTCGTCGCCGTGCTCGGAGTCGGCGCGACGGGGCTGTCGGTCCGCCGATGGATGCACGACCGGCCGTGGGAGCAGGCCGTGGAGCGGCTGGCGGTCGCGGCCATTGTGGCGCTGACCGCCGCCTTGTTCGGGTGGCGAGCGGTCGCGGTCCACGCGACCTGGCCGCCGCTGCAGAGCCACGTGGACGGGCTATTGCTGTTGAGCTGCTTGCTCGCCGCCCTCATCGTCTACCTCCAGTGGGCCGTGCGGCTGCGGGGGGTGGACGCGTTCGCCCTGCCTCTGCTGACGCTGATGCTCTTGTGGGGTGTCTGCGCGAGCCGCTGGACGCTCTACCCGTTCGCCCTGGAGGGCAAGGAGATCTGGGCGACCTCGCACGTGATCAGTGTCTACCTCGGGACGGTCGGGGTGGCGGCCGCCGCGGTCGGGGGAGCGATGTTCCTGTTCGTCCAGCGCCAGCTGCAGCGGCGGGACCGTCCGGCCAAGCGGGTGCGGCTGCTGGAGCGCATGGCGAGCTTGGAAGCCATCGAGGCGGCGCTGATGCGGGCGTCCGCCGCGGGCTTCGCGTTGCTGACGGTGGCGCTGGTCACGGGTGTGTACCTCCTCGGGATGGGCTCGTCCCAGGGGCCTGTCGGGAGCTGGTGGTCGCCGAAGCTGGCGCTGACCCTGGCGATCTGGGCCATGTACGCGGCGGTCATCCACGTCAAGGTGGCACCGGCGCTGCGGGGGCGGAGGGCCGCGATCCTGTCCATCCTCGGGTTCGTCCTCCTCGTCGCGGTCATGGAGCTATCGACGCGGGTGGGGGCGAGCGAGGGCCAGGCCGACGAGGAAGGGGTCCGGCGGGGGCCGTCCGTTGAAGCGGCCCCGATCGCCACGCGAGGCGGAGGAGACGGCTGATGCACATTCTGTGCGTGGGCATCTCGCATCACACGGCCGGCGTGGAGCTGCGCGAGCGGATCGCGTACTCGCCCGGTGAGCTTCCGTCCGTGCTGACCGGGCTCCAGCAGCTGTTCCCCCATGCCGAGCTGGCGATGCTCTTCACGTGCAATCGGACGGAGCTCTACGTCGCCCGGCCCCTCCACGGCCATCCCCGCGTGGAGGAGCTCATCGGCTATCTCGCGGATAAGGCGGGCGTGGCCGCGGAGCAGATCGGGTCCGCCGTCTACCACCACGACAACGAGCGGGCGATTCGCCATCTCCTGCGGGTCGCGGGGAGCCTCGACTCCATGGTGGTGGGAGAGGCCCAGATTCTCGGCCAGGTCAAGCAGGCGTATCGGGCGGCTCAGCAGGCGGGCACCGTGGGGAAAGTGCTCCACGAGGTCTTCCAGGCCGCGCTGAAGACCGCCAAGCGCATCCGGACGGAGACGGGCATCGGCGCCGGGCGGATGAGCATCAGCTCCGTGGCGGTGGACTTCGCCCGCCATCTGTTCAGCCGCCTCGACGACAAGACCGTGGTGTGCGTGGGCGCGGGGAAGATGGCGGAGCTGACGGTGCAGCACTTTCTCGAGCTGCGGCCCCGGTCGCTGCTCGTGACCAACCGCTCCTTCCGGAAGGCGGAGCAGCTCGCCACACGGCTCGGCGGCCACCCGGTCGCCTTCGACTCCCTCGACGACCACCTTGTCGAGGCGGACGTGGTCATCAGCTCCACCGGAGCGCAGTGGCCGGTGGTGACAGCGGAGTGGTTCCGCCCGCTCCTCCGGCGACGCCGCTTCCGACCGCTGTTCATCATCGACATCGCGGTGCCCCGCGACTTCGAGCCCGACGTCGGGCAGATGGCCAACGTCTACCTGTACAACGTCGACGCTCTCCAAGCGGCGCTCGCGGAGGGGGCGAGCCATCGCAACGGCCAGATCGCGGCCTGCGAGCAGATCGTGGAGCAGACGGTGGCCGAGACGTACGCCACCATCCAGAACCAGGACTTCGCGGCGCTGATCCGCCAGCTCCGCGACCAGCTCCACGACATCGGGCGGTCGGAGAACAGCCGGACGCGGCGTCGGATCTCGCAGGGCGACTCCGAGGAGGTGGACAAGCTCATCGAGGAGCACACCCACCGCGTCGTCAACAAGATCCTCCACCGTCCCGTCAGCGAGCTCGGCCGGGAGACGAGCTCGCGGGCCGCGATGTACGCCACCGCCCTCCGCCGGCTGTTCGACCTCGACAGCGCCGACCACGAGGACGAGCCGGAGCGGCGGTCCATGCCCTCGCCACGCGTCGCGGACGACCCGCGGTCGGAGGGCTCGCGAAGGCCGTAGGCGAGCACCGCCCTAGCGTGCGTCGCCGGAGGCCTCATTCTTGTTCAGCGCTCGCTTCAGCTTCTTCACTTGGGGGTGATTCGGGTCGCGGCGATGGGCCACCTCGTAGTAGAGCGTCGCCCGCTGTCGACGGCCGGCGCGGAGGAACGCAAGGCCGGCCTTCGCCGCGAGCGCCGCGTTCGCCGGTCGGGCCGCGACGGTTCGCCCCCACGCCGCCGCCGCCTGCTCGGGCTTGTCGATCTTCCAGTAGCAGGTGGCCAGCTCCTGTGTGATGGTGGGTTTCTTCTGGTGCTTCTCCGGCAGCTCCCGGAGCACGCGGATGGCGTGGGACGGCTCGCCCATCTTCCGGAGCAGCTTCGCCTTCTGCAGGTGGTAGCCGATGAGGTCCTTGCCTTCGGAGTCCGTGTGGGCGATGGCCTTGTCGACCTCCTCGAGGGCGAGGGTGCGATTGCCCCGCTCCGCGGCGAGCTGTGCGCGGAGGCCGTGGGCCGCGGCGAGGGTCGAGTCCAGCCGGAGCGCCTCCCGCAGCCGACGCTCGGCGGCCTCCGGGCGGTCCAGCTTCATCTCCGCCCGGGCGAGATAGAGGTGGTAGCGGGCGTTGTCCGGTGAGAGGCGGATCGCTTGCTTGAGGTGGCGACGGGCGACCTTCGGCTTGCCCACGGTGAACGAGAGCACGCCCGCTAAGTGGCGGACCTCCGGCTGATCCGGCTCGAGCTCGAGCGCCCGCTCCGCCGAGTCGAGGGCCGCGGCGGGGTGGTTTCGCGCCAAGGACAGCTTGGCCATGAGGACGTGGGCCTGTGGATCCTTCGGGTGCTTCTCGAGCAGCCGGTCGAGGATCTTCTCCGCCTCGTCGAGCTTCTTGTTGCGGAGATACTCGCGGACGGCCTCGTGGATGGTCTCGAGCTTCTGCTGGGTCTTCCGGCTCTCGCCGTCCTCGGAGGAAGGGTGGGCCGACGGGGCGGCCCACCAGGCCGCCGCAGTGAGGGCCGCGGCCGTGGCCGCGGCGAGCCCGATGGATGTCCAACGCGGCCTTCTCATTCCGTGGAGCTTCCGGCGTGGGGATCCGCTGGGGCGAGCCACGAGAGGTCCGCGGCCGCCCCGTGTGAGGTATCATAGGCGACGGCCCGCGGTCGGCGTGTCGGCGCGGAGCGGTCGGGAGTTCCGCGAAGCCCGCTCGGGCGACCCCGGAAGGGGCGAGTTTCTCTTTCCGTCATCCCGCCGTAACCGAATCGCCCGGCGTGCATCCGCATCTAGAATCGAGCTTTTGCCGGAAGCGGGGAGCAAACGGAGAGGTCCACCCGGAATGAGACTGCAGAAGCGATACGACCCCGACGCCGTCCAGAAGGAAGTGACCGCGTGGTGGGAGGCCGCGAGTGCCTTCCACGCGGAGCCGGACCCGCAACGCTCGCCGTACGCGGTGCTCATCCCCCCGCCCAACGTCACCGCCGCCCTCCACATGGGCCACGCGCTGAACAACACCCTCCAGGACATCCTCGTGCGGTGGCGGCGGGCCGCCGGCGACAACGCGATGTGGATGCCCGGGACGGACCACGCGGGGATCGCCACCCAGACCGTGGTCGAGAAGCGGGTGCTCCAGGAAGAGGGACGTCACCGGACCGAGTTCAGCCGCGAGCAGTTCGTCGAGAAGATCCAGGCGTGGAAGGACGAGTACGAGGCGCGGATCACGGAGCAGCTCAAGGCGATGGGCTGTTCCTGCGACTGGGACCGACAGCGCTTCACCATGGATCGCGTCTGCGCCGCGGCCGTGCGGGAGGCGTTCTTCCAGCTCTTCCGGGACGGGCTGATCTACCGGGGCAAGCGGCTGGTGAACTGGGACCCGGTCACCCAGACCGCGCTGGCCGACGACGAGGTGGAGATGGAGGAGGTGGACGGCGGCTTCTGGTACCTCGCGTATCCGCTGCTCGACGAGGAGGGCCACGACACGGAGGAAACGGTCACGGTCGCGACGACGCGGCCGGAGACGATGCTCGGGGACACGGCGGTCGCGGTCCACCCCGAAGATCCCGAGCGGGCGGGGCTGATCGGCCGGCGCGTGAAGCTCCCCATCGTGAACCGGGAGATCCCGATCGTCGGGGACGAGCACGTCGTCATGCCCGACCCGGACAGCGAGGAGACCATGGCCCAGATGGCTACGGGCTTTCTCAAGGTGACCCCGGCCCACGATCCCCACGACTACGAGATCGGATTTCGCCACGAGCAGGAGATCACGCGGACCGTCGGACAGGTCCTGATCAACGTCATGGCTCCCGACGCCTCGATCAGCCGCGACCACGGGTGGCCCGCAAAGGAGTTCGAAGAGAACCGGGTCGATCCGTTCTTGCACGATCTGCTCGGGAAGAACCGGGAGGAAGCGCGTCAGGCGATCGTCGGCTGGTTTCGGGAGCGGAACCTTTTGCAAGCCGAGGTCCCGTACCGTCATCGGGTCGGTCACAGCTATCGCTCTCACGTTCCCATCGAGCCTTACCTCTCGGACCAGTGGTACATCGCCGTGACCCGCGCGACCGAGAAGCTCGGCACGGACGACAGCGAAGGGTCCGGCACGGAGGGAAGCGGGGACGGAAGCGACGGACATCCTGTCGAAAAGGGGCTCGCGCGGCTCCGAACCCCGGCAGGCGATTGGGAGGGGCGGCTCCGGTTCTATCCCGATCGCTACGCCAAGATCTTTCGCGAGTGGCACGAGAATCTGCGGGACTGGTGCATCTCCCGGCAGCTGTGGTGGGGGCATCGGATCCCGGTGTGGTACGTCGGGTTGAACTACCAAAATCCGGGTGGTAAGTCAGTTCAAGAGGTCTGGAAGAAGCGGAAAGACCTCTGTCGCCAATTCGAAGAGACCGTGGAGCGGTACGCACGGGCCTCGGGGCTTGATCATCATTTTCAAGTCCGCATCGACCTGAATTCGGTAACGGGGTTTGTCTGCACTCGCAATGAAGCGGGCGACGCAGCGCTGACGAAAGTCCGGCAGCTCCACGAGGGATCCCAACCCGAACGCTTCGAGTCCGGGAAGGGGCCGAGCTTCCCCTCACAAGAAGCTCGCCAAGCGGCATTGGATCTCAGCCGCCTCGTGACCAGGCTCAAGCAGGACCCCGACGTCCTCGACACCTGGTTCTCCTCCGCCCTCTGGCCGATCTCCACGATGGGATGGCCCAACCCCGAGCGCTTCCCCGAGGAGATCCCGGAGGGCTCGGCTCTCCTCGAGCAGTGGAACCCCTCCCAGACCCTTTGCACCGCGCGGGAGATCATCACGCTCTGGGTCTCCCGCATGGTGATGTTCAATCTCTACTTCCGCGGCTGTCTGCCGTTCTACGACGTCTTCGTCCACGCCATGATCCAGGACGGACAGGGCCAGAAGATGAGCAAGTCGCTCGGCAACGGCGTGGACCCGCTGGACATCGTCCACTCCCACGGCGCCGACGCGA
>CAZQQP010000215.1:0-7852 GCA_964595475.1 uncultured Planctomycetaceae bacterium
CTCGTGGCTGCTCGATGTCGCTTCCATCACAACCGCTGGCGATTCGCGGCCGGCGACGAGGTCGTCTACCGCCATCGGGTGGGACAGCGACGACAGGCGAGCGCCGCCGTGTCGGTCGGCGTGACGCACCACCGGCAAGGAAAGGTCGCCGTCGAGGCCTCAGTGGACGGCGAGAGCTGGCGGACTCTCGGCAGCCTCGAGAAGGTTGAGGACCGCACCTTCGAGATCCCCGAGAAGCTCCTGCCGGCCCGCCAACTCTGGATCCGGCTTCGGGCGCCATCCGAAGCGCCGGTGACCCTCCAGGTCTCCCGATACGTCTACGAGGCGACCCTCGACGGCTCCGCGGGGACGGCGACCGGCCGGACCGACTTTCTGACCGTCGAAAAGCGGTCGCCGGACATCCGTGTGCGGGTCGACGATCTCGGGGATCTTCGTGGGGACCGTCGGCCGGCGAAGGCGACGGTCGTGAACGAGACCGATCGCACGATCGAGACGGCGTGGTCGGGCGTCACGACGAACGATCGCTCCGATGAGAAGGAGGCGTGGCAGGGGAGGGCGGTCTCGATCCCGCCCGGGCAGACACGCCTTCGGTTTCAACCGAAGGGGGTCGGGTGGGGCGAGAACGTCATTCGTCTGGCTCTCGGGGATTTCTTCGCTGCCCGGACACGTGTCGACCTTTCCGTTCTCTTCGCGCGTGACTACGGCCGGCGATTGCCTGCCTCCGGGGAGGAGGTCGGTCTCTGGTGGGCATCGTCCGGGTGGAAAGTCAGCCGCTCGCGGCCTGTTCCGACCGCCACCGGGGAAGCGATTCACATCGGTGCGGCCCGGAACGAGGCGGAGGCGGCCCAGCTCGTTCTTCGCTCACGGGGTGACGTGGCCGACGCTCGTATCCGTGCGACGGACCTCGCGGGACCGGAGGGGTCGGCAATCTCCGCCGAGCGCATCGACCTCCGCCGCGTCCGATATGTTCGCATCGAGCAGCCGACGGACTCCGCGGGCGTGGCCGCGCCGTGGCCGGACCCGCTTCCGCCGCTCGGTCCGACACTGGATCTGCCGGCGGGCGAAAACCAGCCCATCTGGGTGCGGATCGACGTGCCGGCCGACGCACCGGCGGGCCGTTATCACGGCGAGCTGCGGGTGGGGCTGGACGACACGACGAAAGCGGTCTCTCTCGTCCTCGACGTCTTCGATTTCACCCTGCCCGAGCAGATGACGTGCACGACCGCTTTCGGTTTCAGTCCGCAGAGCGTGTGGCGATACCAGAACCTCGCCAAGGAGGCCGATCGCCGGAGCGTGCTCGCCAAATACTGGGAGAGCTTCTCCGACCACCATATCTCCCCTTATGACCCCGCGCCACTGGACCCCATCCACGTAAGCTGGCCGGACACCGACGACCCGGAGGAGATCGAGGCGCGGCTCGACTTCTCCGACTGGGACCGCGCGATGAAGCGCGCCTTCGAGCGGTACCACTTCAACAGCGTGCGTCTGCCGGACCGTGGAATGGGCGGTGGGACCTTCCACAGCCGAGTGGAGCCCGAGCTCGCCGGGTACGAGGCCGGCACGCCGCAATACCGGGCCGCTTTCCGGAGCTACTGGGGACAGCTTCAGGAGCACCTTCGAAAGAAGGGATGGCTCGACGAGGCCTACGTCTACTGGTTTGATGAGCCGGCGCCCAAGGACTATTCCTTCGTTCGCCGCGGGTTCGAGCGGCTGAAGCGAACGGCGCCCGACATTCGGCGGATGCTGACCGAGCAGGTGGAGCCCGAGCTGGCCGGCGGGCCCAATGTCTGGTGCACGCTGACGCCGCGCTTCGATCGAGAGGCGGCGCGACGCCGGCGACGGGAAGGGGAACGATTCTGGTGGTACATCTGCACGGGGCCGAACGCACCCTACGCCGGCTTGTTCATCGACCACGCGGGAACCGAGCTGCGGACGTGGCTGTGGCAGACGTGGAAGCGCCGGATCGACGGGATCCTCGTCTGGCGGACGAACTACTGGACGAGCCCGACCGCGTATCCGGACAGCCTTCAGAATCCCTACGAGGACCCGATGTCGTGGCGGACCGGCTACGGAACGCCCAAGGGCGCCCGCCGTCCCTGGGGCAACGGAGATGGACGGTTCATCTATCCGCCCGTCGCCGCGGCGGACGGCGATCCGGACGGGCCGGTCCTCGCCGGGCCCGTGCCGTCCATCCGCTGGGAGATGCTCCGGGACGGCATCGAGGACTACGAGTACCTGGCGATGCTCCGCCGCCTGCTCGAAAAGCGCGGCGATGCGCTCGACCCGGCCCAACGGCGGAAATACGAAAACCTGCTCGAGGTTCCGGAAGCCATCACCAAGAGCATGACGAGCTTCACGAAGGATCCGGCGGCCATCGCCGCTCGGCGTCGGGCGGTCGCGCGGGCGATTGAAGACCTCGAAACGAGTCCATGACCATGAATCAGCGAAACACAGTTCCTTCGCGGTGGACGGTGGGAACTGCATGCGTCGTCATCGCGGGCGTCGCCGCCGTTGCGAGCGGGGGGAGCCGGGCGCGGCTCTACGGCGGGGCGCGGCTGACGGATGAAGATCGAAAGGAGCCGTTCCGGGAAGGTGACGCGCTGAGAGCCACGCTCATCGATCAGGTGAGCTGCCGGAAGGAAACTCACGATTTCATGTCGGACGGCGAGACGACGCTGAAGGAGCTGAGGCCGGGCCGGACGTTTCGCGTGACCCGCGGGCCGAAGAAGAAGCACTACAACGTCCTCCGCAAGGCCAAGGGGCGCGACGAGCGCACACCCGACCAGTACGGTCCGTATCTGACCCCATGGTTCCGCTACGACCTGAAGCTGGATGGGCCGGGCCAATACTACCTGGTCGCGGAGATGATCGACGACCGACCGCGCCACATGATCATCCAGCCCTACGTGCGCTGCAAGGAGACGTGGTTCGGAAGCCTGTTCTCCGCCGGGGCGTTCGGCTTCTACAGCGGCTGCGACATCCCGGTGAGCAACGAAATCTTCCGGATGGGCGGGCTGATCGATCCTCCACCCGGGGCGAACGAAGTTCAGGTGTACGTTACCTCCGCGGGGGATCTCCCGCCGCGGGCCCCCGGCGGATCTCGAGTGGAAAACGGCGGCGCGGCCGTCTCCCGGCTGTGGCTGTACAAGGTGACAATGGATTACGCCGATCACCCGAACCCGATTCGGGAGCCGGAAGGGCCCAACCGGCGGATCGGGCCCTACGTGCCCCACGAGAACTTCTGGCATCGGGAGTTCGGGGGGATGGGGGCGACCCAACTCGGCGAGGACGCCGGGCGGAAGCTGTATCGGGCGGCGGCCGAGCGTTTTGCCGACTACATGCGATACACCGGCATGAATGAGCTTCAGCTCATCGTCACCGGCGACGAGGGCTCGACGGATGAGGTGCATTTTCACGAGCGGGCGAAGACGGATTTCCTGCCGCAACGGGTGCTGTGCCGGGCCCTTCAGCGGCACGAGGTCCGCTTCTTGCCGACGGTCAGCACCCTCGGTGGCTCGCTGAACCGCATCGAGAGCTATCCGAGCCTGAGCGAGGAAGTGATCTCGATGCACGTCTCGGGGCGGCGCGACAAGGGCATCGGTGGGATGCCCAACCCAGCGCGGCCGGCGTATCAGCAGGTGATGCGACGCTTCCTGCGCGAGGTGGCCGAGTTCTACGAGCCGGAGCCGAACGTCCACCGCCTCGGCATGAAAGGCGTGTTCTTCAAGGGCGGCGGGTGGAAGGACGACCGAAAGGTCGGCCCGTCGTACTGGGGCTATAGCGACTGGATGCTGAACCGTTTCGAGGAGCGGACCCGACACACGCTCCCGGAGTTCGAGGATAAGTGGGCCGCCCGAGCGTACCTCCAACAGCACGCGTGGGATCCGTGGCTTCGCTGGCGGGCCCATCAGAGCCGGGCGCTCCACACGGCCGTCCGGGACGCGGTGCGGTCCGTCGACGCCCGTTACGAGCTGCTGATCGGTCAGCACGGGTCGCTGGCAGTGAAGACGCCGGAGAAGACGTGGAACTACCTCGTCGACGAGATCCCTCCTGAGCGGATTCTTCTTCGCTCCGGACTCGTTCCCGGCGGGTATCGGGATGAGCAAAACATGGCGCTTCAGCAGATTTATCGGGTCAACAAGGAGCGAACGTGGGCGCGGGCGCATCCGCACGCGGTGGGGATGCGAAAGTGGAACTATGATCCGCGGATCACCCGCGAGACGTATCGGACGGCCGAGGGGAACGCGTGCATGATCGCCTACGGAAAATGGGAGGTGCCCAATCACCCGCGGGTGATGGACTTCTCCGCGTGCACCGGGCCGATCATGAGCGGGCCGGAGCGGTTGTACCTGCGACCGATGCTGCACGCGCTTCGGACCAAGAACCCGTACTCGATGCAGCTCTACTCCTGGCGGCTCGCGACGCGCGGTCGGACCCATCTGGTGCGGGAGTTCGTCCGCGGCTACCTTGCGCTGCCGCGAAGGTCCCTCGAAACGGTGAAGGGCGATCGCGACGCGAAGCACACACGCGGGTGGGTCGCGACGTGCGGCGACCGCGTCGTGGTAACCAATGAGACCAACGAAGCGAGGCGGGTCGCCGTCCCCGCGTCGGCGCTCACGGCCTCGACCTACCGCGAGGTCGTGACCGGCGACGATCACGAGATCACCAAGGGGCGATCCCTCACACTGAAGCTCAGGCCCTACGACCTTCGAGTGCTGGTGCCGCATGATTGAGAAACTCCACATCGTTGTTCGGATGCTCGGCCACCTCGATATCGCGTGACAGGGAGCGACATCCACGGACGGTGAGGTTCCTCGGAGCATCACCTCCCGAAGGCGATCGTCCTGCGGGCGGTGGCGATGTCGCTTCCACGTCGGGAAACCCGAGATCGCCGACGAGGTCCGGCCCGAGGCGGTCGAGGCGGTCCGGGGGTTGCGGAGCATGAGGCTCCACACGGTGTTCCTGACGGGAGATACGCGTCCGATCGCCGAGGCGATCGGGCTGCAGGTCGGCGTCGACGAGGGCGAGCTGCTGCCGGATACCAAGGATGTGCGGATCCGCGAGATGGTGCGCGCGGGGCGTCGCGTGGCGCTGTTGGCCGACGGCATCCACGACGCGGCTGCGCTTGCCGAGGCGACCGTCGGCATCGCCATGGGATCGCGGACGGACGTGACGCGAGAGGCGGCCGATGCGGTCCTCCTCCGAACGATTGGCCGAAGCTCGTGCAGACGGTTCGGCATTCGCGCCGGTGCTACGGGATTATCATGCAGAACTCCGCCGGGACGCCCGCCGTCGACACCGTGGGCGCTCGCTTCGCGGCGTTCGGCTGCGTCGGGCCGCTCGCTGCGGCGTTGGTCGACGTCTCGTCGGAGCGGGCTCTCATCGCGAACGCGGCGCGACTGCTGCCCGGACTCGTCCGGGACAGGAACGCACAGCGGTTGGCGATCTCGAGTTCGAGCGGCGGCTTCCGACCCCCATGAAGGAAACGTGCTCCGCCCATGGGTCCGGGTCGCTCGCTGCCCCGGGCAGCTCCCGGCAGAGCGGCCGGCGCCCGGGCACTCTCCGGAGCTGTCTACGGTCGAGGACCGAGCAATCGGTGGGCGGTCGGCAAGCTCCGGGCGAAACCATCGGGCCGGGTGTGTTATTGCTTATTACAGATCAGGATATCCCCATATATTGACTCACCCGCCGCGGCTGTCTACTCTTCGATCCGACCCCACCCCGGGTGGGGTGGGAAAAAGCGACTCGACCGGAGCGGACCATGACCGACATCCACAACAACACCGACGACCCTCAAGGATCCCAGAGGGCGGGGGCGGACGAGCGCATCGACCTGCCCGTCGGGGGCCTGATGTGCGCCTCCTGCGCCGAGCACGTGGGAGAGGCGTTGAAGACGGTCGAGGGTGTGGCCGACGCCCGGGTCAACCTCGCCACGGAGAAGGCCTCGATCACGTTCCAGAATGGCCCGGTGGCCGTGGATCGGCTGGCTCGGGCGGTCCGCGAGGCGGGATACGACGTGGCCACCGAGGAGGCGACCCTCCCGATCAGCGGGATGAGCTGCGGCTCCTGCGCCGGTCACGTCCAGCACGCGTTGGAGGGCGTGCCGGGGGTGACCGAGGCCAACGTCAACCTCGCGACCGAGAAGGCGACGGTGAAGTACGTCTCCGGGCTCGTGGAGGTCCGCGGCCTGAAGCGTGCGGTCCGAGAGACGGGTTACGAAGTGCCGGAGGTGGAGACGCCGGCCGCGGGAGGAGAGGGTGAACCAAGCCACGAACGAGACCAGACAGAGCGGAAGGTGAGCGAGGCACGCATCCGCATGTGGATCGCCTGGGCGTTCACGCTGCCGATCATCGCGTGGATGATCCCGGAGATGGTCCTGGGCGAGGCGTGGCCCTCGAGGCTGGCGTACGACATCGGGATGATCGTGCTGTCGGTTCCCGTCCTCTTCTGGGTGGGGCGAAAGACCTTCACCAGCGGCGGAAAAGCGCTTTTCCGCGGCGCGAACATGGACACGCTGATTCTGCTCGGGACCGCCGCTTCCTTCGTGACCGGCCCGCTGTCGCTGTTCTTGCCGGTGGCAAACTACGCCGGCGTCGCAGCCATGATCATGGCCTTCCATTTGACCGGCCGCCACGTGGAGGAGGCAGCCAAGGGACGGGCCTCGCAGGCGATCCGGAAGCTCCTGCAGCTCGGCGCCAAGACCGCCCGGGTGGTTCGCGATGGGCAGGAGGTGGAGGTGCCGGTCAACGAGGTCGAGGTCGGGGACATCATGATCGTCCACCCGGGCGAGAAGGTTCCCACGGACGGGGAGGTTCTCGAGGGGGAGAGCGCCGTGGACGAGTCGATGGCCACGGGCGAGTCGATGCCCGTGGGCAAGCAGGCGGGCGACGAGGCCATCGGGGCGACCATCAATCAGGAGGGGCTGCTGAAGGTGAAGGCCACGCGGATCGGGAAGGACACGTTCCTTTCCCAGGTCATCAAGCTCGTGGAAGAGGCCCAGGGCACGCGCGTGCCGATCCAGGCCTTTGCCGACCGCGTGACGCGGGTGTTCGTGCCCCTCGTGATGGGGATCGCCGCCCTTACGTTCGCCGCCTGGTTGCTGATCCCTCAGGTCATGAACCCGCTCGTCGAGACGGGCTCGTTCCTGCCATGGGTGGTGGCCGATCTGGGCGTGGTGACGCTGGCGATCTCGTCGCTCGTGGCGGTCCTCGTGATTGCCTGCCCCTGCGCCTTGGGGCTGGCGACGCCGACCGCGCTGATGGTGGGCAGCGGCATGGGTGCCGAGCACGGTGTGCTGATCCGCTCCGGGGAGGCGATGCAGAGCTTCAAGGACGTCAGGGGGGTCGTCTTCGACAAGACCGGAACCATCACGAAGGGGCGGCCCGAGGTAACCGACGTCCTCCCGACCGACGGCTTCACCGAAACGGATGTGCTCGAGGCCGCCGGCTCCGCCGAGCGCGGCAGTGAGCACCCGCTCGGACGGGCGATTGTCGAGCGGGCCGAGCATGAGAACGTCGTTTTGCGCGATCCGGAGGAGTTCCGCGCGACACGCGGGAAGGGTGTAACCGCCTCGGTCGGCGGCAGGCAGGTCGACGTGGGCTCTCCCCGGCTCCTCGAAGCGCAGGGTCTGAATCCGGCCCCGTTGCTGGAGCGCGTCGGGAGCGTGGAAGACGAAGGAAAGACCGCGATCCTCGTCGCGGTCGACGGCCGGCCGGCGGGCGTGGTCGGCGTCGCCGACACGCTGAAGGAAGATTCCGCCGACGCCCTCGCGGCGTTGCACCGGCAGGGTCTCCGGACCGTCATGATCACCGGCGACAACGAGCGCACCGCCGAGGCGGTCGCGCGACAGGTC
>CAZQQP010000215.1:7862-8129 GCA_964595475.1 uncultured Planctomycetaceae bacterium
CGACCACGTGCTGGCGGGTGTGCTTCCGGACGGAAAGGTGGACGAAGTCCGGAAGCTCCAGCAGCGCTTCGGGCGGCTGGCGTTCGTCGGGGACGGGATCAACGACGCGCCGGCGCTCACGCAGGCCGACATCGGGATCGCCATCGGAACGGGGACGGACATCGCCATCGAGTCTGCCGACGTGACGCTCGTCCGGGGCGAGCTGAGCGGCGTGGTCGAGGCGATCAACCTGTCGTGGGCGACGTTCCGGAAGATCAAGCAGAACCT
>CAZQQP010000216.1:0-8096 GCA_964595475.1 uncultured Planctomycetaceae bacterium
GGAGGCGGCTCCGGCGGTCTCGGCGGTGGCGGGGGAGGGGGAGCCGGCGGCGGTGGTGGAGGGGGTGGCCTCTTCGAGTCGAGCGGGCAGGAGGGAAGGGGACAAGGGCAAGGTGAGCGCTCCTCGACGAAGAAGGCCAGCGAGATCGCGACTCTCATCCGGAATCAGATCGAGCCGGGCACCTGGAAGCAGGCCGCAGGTCAGGGCGGGTCGATCACGCCTTACGAGCAGCACCTGATCATCTCCGCCCCGCCGTACGTCCACCGGCAGATCAAGAACCCGTACAAGCAAGTCCGAGTGCAGCGGAACGAGGGCCGACGGACCGCGGGCGTGCGGCGAAGGGGCGCTCGCCGAGGCGCCGCGCCCGGCCGTTGATCAGGAAGCTTCACCCGCGGACACCCCAGGATGCCCCGGTCGACTGACCGGGGCATCTTTATGCGCGGGGGACTTGTCGACCCGGGTGAGCCGATTCAACCCCTCGCCGAGCTCACGTGCCGTGTGACGGCCGGCCGCGGCGAACCCACTCAGATGTCCAGCACGCGCTCCATCCGCCGGAGGAGGTTCCCGAGGTACGCTCGTCCGCCGCTGCCCCGCTCCTTGGTGGCCCACCCCTTGTAGCCGATGTCGACGAGGGCCTGTCGCACCGCGGCCCAGTCCACGCTGCCCTCGCCCAGCTTCGCGTCGAAGCCGGCGTAGAGACCCTCCTTCCGCTGCTTCTCCCGGCTGTACTCCTTGACGTCCAGCTTTCCGATGCGGTCGCCGAGGATGCGGATCCACTGCTCCGGCCAGCCCACCCGGACGATGTTGCCGATGTCGAAGTAGACGCCGACGGCCGGGCTGTCGAGCTCGTCGACGTAGCGTCGCATCTCCAGCGGACTGAGGAGGAAGTTGTTCCAGACGTTCTCCACGAGGACGTCCACGCCCGCGGCCTCCGCGGTGGGAAGCGCCTTGCGGAGGATCGCCTGGGTCTGCTTGTAGTTCTTCTCGTAGGAGCGGTTGCCGTTCACGCGGCCCGCGACGTAGAGGACGCTGCCGGCGCCGAGGTCCTTCGCGAGCTCCACGGCGCCCGCGACGTCCGGATTGCTCCCGTTGACCACGCCGTGGATGGGCAGGTCCGCGGCGTCGCGGGCCTTCCGAAGTGTGCGGGGCTCCACCCCGTCCCGCCGGCGGTATTCCACGCCGTCGAAGCCGACGTCCTTCAGCAGCTTGAACTTGTCCACCACGGAGAGGTCGGCGTCGACCATGTGGTACTTCACCGCGAGGCGGAGGCGGCCCTCCAGCGGACCCGCCCGTCCGGCAAGTGGGAGGCCGCCGACGGCCGAGGCGAGGGCGACGCTGCTCCGGGAGAGAAAAGTTCGGCGGGTGGGGACGGCCGACATCGGCGGCTCCTTGCAACGGGACAGTTGGAGGCGGTAAGGAGGGGGAAAGAATAAGTTGAGCCGTTCCGCCAAAGCAAGGAGGCTCCCCTCCTCGTTCTGGCGTAGATCCCGGCCGACTTGCGATCTCCCGTCGTCGTCGTGTCGATTGCCGCGATGATCGGGGCGGCCCGGCATTGACGGACGTGGTCCTCGCTCGGGCATCCGCTTCCCCGTCTCATCGGTGTCAAGGCGGAAGCCAACTTCCACTCGGCAGCAATGAGTCGGCTCATTTCTTTGCTTCCGGTCGCGAGCGTGTGCGCGCCGGCTCCGACTGACCGCCGGGAACGAGGTCGCGGCTGGCAAGGAGGCCGAAGCAGGCGATGCCGGGCTGTGTCCCGTCGGGACAGGCCGACGCCGACCGCCGCGACCGCAGCAGGGCGAAGCCAGAAGCGCTTCCCGCACACGTTCTCAGTCGAGTCTTGTGAGAGCCATGGGACTCGAGCCCGTGATCCGGCCGACCCCACGGACAAGTCCCAACGGGATGCCGCCGGTGCAGCGTCTGCGATGCTTGCCGTGGTCAAGCGGCCCGGGCTGCTCGAGATTGGCCAGGAGAAATCCCGGCGGGAGGGGTGCCGCACGTCGGGCGCCTTTCTCTCCGGTGGCCGCGCTCCCACGCTCGCGACCGCCAGGCACTCTTTTCCGCCTGTTCATCCGCCCGGCTCCACGCCGATTCTCGGACAGTGGCGGCGGAGCACACAAGAGCCGCACGCGGGCCGACGGGCGGTGCACACCTGCCGACCGTGCCAGATGAGCAGGTGGGCGAGGCGGTCCCACTGCTCGGGCGGAAACAAGGCCATCAGGTCGCGCTCGATCTTCTCGGGGCGGGTCTCGGCAGACAGGCCGAGGCGGCGGGCGAGCCGCTGGACGTGGGTGTCGACCACGACGCCGCTGGGGATGCCGTACCCCGTGCCGAGGACCACGTTGGCGGTCTTCCTCGCGACGCCGCGGAGGGATCGTAAGTCCTCCATGGTGTCGGGAACCGCCCCGCCGAACTTCTCCGTAATATCCCGTGCCGCCGCGATCAGCGAGCGGGCCTTGTTCCGGTAGAAGCCGGTGGTTCGAATCACTGCTTCGAGCGTACCCGGGTCCGCCCCCGCGAGCGCCGCGGGCGTCGGGTAGCGATCGAAGACGGCGGGCGTCACCTGGTTCACCCGCTCGTCCGTGCACTGGGCGGAAAGGATGGTCGCCACGAGGAGCTGATACGGTCCCTCGTGGCGGAGGGCGCACTGGGCGGTCGGGTAGGCGCGGGAAAGCGCGGCGTAGCTGCGGCTCGCGTGGGCGGCCGCCCGGCGGGTGGGCGCCCCACCGTCCTTGCGCTGACGGCGTGTGGCCATGGGTCGCTCGCCGATCGATTCGCGTGCGGATGGGACGTATTCTACCAAGACGCCGTACGCTGAGGCCCACGCGGCCGGCTTTCTGAAGCGATCCGCCGGAGAGGGACGTTGATCGACGTCGCGCCCATGGTCGGTGTCACCGAAGCGCCGCTCGTCCCCGCGTGCGGCGGGACGCTCCGCGGAGCGCTCACCGCCCTCGCGTCGCGTGGCTTGACCGGCGTGCAGCTGTCGGCGGCCCAGCGAGGGCTCCGGCCCCGCGAGCTGAGCCACCGGGAGCGACAGGACCTCGCCCGAACCGTCGCCCGCCACGGTCTGGTGCTCTCCGGCTTGGACCTGATGATCCCGAGGGCTCACTGGCTCTCGAGCGAGCGGATCGACCGGGCCGTCACGGCGGCGACCGCCGCCGTCGAGCTGGCGGGTGACCTGGGACGCGTGCCGATGAGTCTGCTCCTCCCCGTGGGCGAGGTCGCGGAGGACGTCACGGACGCCCTGCTCACCGCGGCGGACGCCCGCGACGTGGTCCTCGCCATCCACGACGAGGCGGACCTGGCCACGCTCCGGAGCTGGCTCGACGGGGTGGGTCAGCCGATCGCCGGGGCGGGCGTGGACCCGGCCACGGTGCTCGCCGAAGGGGGCGACCCCGCGGATGCCGTGGTGCAGCTCAGCGACCACCTTCGGGTGCCCCGCTTCGACGACTACGCGAGCCCGTCCGTGGGGACCGTGGGCGGCCGCCGTGTGCCCGGTGAGGGGGACCTGGACGTGACGGCCTACCGCGCGGCGCTCGCCGGCACAGCGCGGTTGCGGTCCGTGGCGATGGAGCTGAGGGAGCTCTCCGACCCGCTGGGAGCGATCGGCCCCATGGTTGAGGCCTGGCGGAGCGCCGCCCCTCTATAATGTGAAATGTTCGGGTCCGCGGAGGGGAAAGCGGTCGTCCGCGGACCGTCCCCTGGCACAAGCGATCCAAGGAAAACCATGGCACGAGATTACTACGACATCCTGGGCGTGAACCGCACCGCCAGCCAGGAGCAGATCAAGAAGGCGTACCGGCGGCTCGCCAAGAAGTACCATCCGGACGTGAACAAGCAAAAGGACGCCTCGGAGAAGTTTCGCGAGCTCCAGGAGGCGTACGACGTCCTCAGCGACCCTGAGAAGCGAAAGCTCTACGACCAGTATGGCCACGCGGGCGTGCAGGCCGGCACCATGGGCGGGGAAGCGAGCAGCGACCCCTTCGCCGGGTTCGGCCGCCACACGACCAACGCGGGGCCGGGCGGGTTCAGCTTCCGGTCCGCGGGACCGGGGGAGGCCTTCGACTTCGAGGACATCTTCTCGCAGTTCTTCGGCGGCGGTGATCCTTTCGGCGGCGGGCGCCGCCGAGGACGACGCGCCCGCACCCGATGGCAGGAGCCGGAGACCGAGATCCGCGGCGAGGATCTGTCCCACACCGTCACCGTGCCCTTCGACCAGGCGGTGCGCGGCGGGACCGTCTCGCTGCGGCTCGCGGGGGAAGGCGGCACGCAAACCATCGAGCTGAAGATTCCCAAGGGCGTGCAGGAAGGGGCGAAGCTCCGCGTGCGGGGCAAGGGCCACCCGTCGCCGATGGGCGGCCCACCCGGCGATCTCATCGTGACGGTCAACATCGCGCCCCACCCCTACTTCCGGCGGGAGGGGCTGAACCTCCACGTCGACGTGCCCATCTCGATCACGGAGGCCGTCTTCGGCGCCACCGTGCCGGTGCCCACGGTCGACGGACAGGCGGAGCTGCGGATTCCGCCGGGGACCCAGGGTGGGAGAAAGCTCCGCCTCCGCGGCGCGGGCATCGAGAACGACAAGGGCGAGAAGGGGGACCTCTACGCGCTGATCCACGTCGAGGTCCCCACGGAGCTCACCGACGAGCAGCGGGAGCTCTTCGAGAAGCTGCAGGAGCACCTCCCCGAGCCTCGCCGGTCCGCCAAGTGGGCGACGGGGACGGGCGCCTGACGCGCGATCGCCGGCCTCTCTCGCGCCGGGCGACCTTCGCCGGGTCTGGCCATGGGACGCCACCAACACAAGTCGGCGCTCGCCGGATGGCTTCTGTCGGGCGAGGAGCGTGGCGATCCAGCGGTCTTCGTCGGCCGCGACGACACGCTGATCCACAACGACGGGGACCTCGCGGACCCCGATCAGGTGCGGCTCATCCAGGGCGCGGCGAGCGCTGTCGCGTCGCTCCGCGGCCTCGGCTACAAGATCGTCGTCGTGACGAACCAAGCGGGCGTGGCCCGGGGGAGCTTCACGGAGGCGGACGTCCACGCGACCCACCGACGGATCGCCGAGCTCGTCCACGAGCTCGCGGGTGCGACCATCGATCGGTTCTACTACTGTCCGTACCACCGAGAGGGACGGGTGCGGCGGTACGCGAGGGACCACCCGTGGCGGAAGCCCAACCCGGGTATGCTCCTCCAAGCCGCCGAGGAGCTCGACCTGGACCTCGCCCAGTGCTGGATGGTCGGCGACCAGGCCCGCGACATCGAGGCGGGAAGGGCGGCCGGGACGCGGACGCTGCTGATCCGCCCGTCGGGGGAGGTGAAGCCGGGCCTGACGCCCGACCTGACGGCGGCGAGCCTGACGGAGGCGGCGCGGATGATCGCGCAGCATCCCCACGGACCCGAGCCGACGGGTGCCGGCGAGGGAAGAGCACGCGCGGCGGAGGCCGTTCACGAGGGGGCGGCCCGGCGCCTCTCCCCGCCCGACGCGCCCGCAGCGGCGCCGGCGGTCGACCGTGGCTTCTCCGACGTGGGGACGCCGCCGTGGGGCGGGCGATCCGCCTCACCGACGACGGGGGCCGACCCCGACGAGGCGACCCGGGCGAGGAATCGCGCCCGCGACGGGTTGCCCCACGCCGCGGACGCGTGTCGGGACACGACGAGCTCCGTCGAGGCCGACGTCTCTCGCCGCGGGGAAGAGATCGCTTCGGCGTGCGTCGCGGAGACGGGGAGAGCGACGGACGGTCGTCGGTCGGAAACGCCCACCGCGACGACCGGGGCGTCTCCGCCGGAGGCGTCGGAGGGGGAGCCCCGTGCGGGCGCCACCCCGGACGGCCCGTCGACGGGGCGCTCGGGAGCCACCGAGCCCGCGTCGGAGGAAGCGCGGCCGACGGGGTCACGTGACGAGAGGCCGACGGATCGAGAGATCCACGGGCTGCTGAATCAGATCCTCCGCGAGCTGAAGGCCCAGCGGGTCAGCGAGGGCGACTTCTCCTACGCGAGCCTTCTGGCGCTGGTGGGGCAGATGCTCGTGGGGGCCTGCGCGCTGTTCGGGCTGATGTACTACGACCGGCCCGTCCTCTTCGGCCAGTGGTTCGCGGGGGCCATCCTCCTCCAGCTGGTGGTCATCACGCTCCTGCAGATGAACCGGCCGCGGTAGACCGACCGAGCCGCGGCCGCGAAGGGAGAGCCAGCGGCGGTTCTCCCACCCGTTCTCACGCCGCTCCCGCCGCCGAGACAGGGGTTGAGCCGTCCGCACCGCCCAGACCCGCGTCGCGTCCTCGTGGTCGCCCCCTCGTGGGTGGGCGACGTGGTCATGGCCACGCCCACCATGCGGGCCATCCGCGGGCTCTGGCCCGCCGCCCGTCTCCTCGTCCTGTGCCGGCCCAACGTCCGCCCGCTTCTCGAGGGTGCTCCGTGGGTCGACGGCCTGCTGGAGACGGGAGGTCGCGGCGTGCTGACGACGCTGCGGCGGGAGCGGTTGGACCTTGCGGTGATCCTCGCCAACAGCTTCCGGACCGCCCTCCTCGCGAGGGCCGCGGGCGCCGCCCGTCGCGTCGGATACGCCCGGGACGGACGGGGTGCCCTCCTCACGGACCGCTTGCTGCCGCTGGGGGCGGCGGGCCGCTTCGAGCCCGTCCCGGCCGTCGACTACTTCCTCGGCCTCGCGCGCTACCTCGGCGCGAAGCGGCCCGACCCGACCATGGCGCTCCGGACGCGGCCGCAGGAAGAGGACGCGGCCGCCGCCGTGCTCCGGCGGGCGGACGCCGAGACGCGGGCCCCGCGGGTGCTCCTCGTCCCCGGCGCCAAGTTCGGCGAGTCCAAGCTCTGGCCGCCCGAGCACTTCGCCGCCGTCGCGGACACGCTGGCCGACCGCGTCGGCGCCGTCTGTCTCCTCAGCGGCGCCCCGGGAGAGCGGCCCATCCTCGCCGCCGTCCGGGCGGCCGCCCACCGTCCGCCGGTGGACCTCACGAGCCTCGGGACGGACCTCGCCACGCTCAAGGCCGTGGTCCGCCGCTGTCACCTCGTCGTCACCAACGACACGGGGCCCCGCCACCTCGCGGCGGCCATGGGCGTACCCGTCGTCACCCTCTTCGGCCCGACGGACCCCGCGTGGACGGAGATCCCTTTCTCCGCCGAGAGGAAGGCCCGTCGGAAGGTCCACTGCAGTCCCTGCGGGCTGAAGCGGTGTCCGATCGACCACCGCTGTCTGCGGTGGCTCCACCCATCCACCGTCGTCGACGCGGCCGAGCGGCTGCTCGCGGCGGAGCCGGACGAGTCGCGCGGAGAAGCATGCGGATCGCAGTGATGGCGCTTGACACCGGTTTGCGGGGCGACCCCGCGGTCGCGGCCGTCGGACCGATCGCCCGGGGGCTCGCGGGCCGAGGCCACGACGTCGCCATCCTGACGAACGCCACGGATGCATCGGCCGGCCGCGATCTCGAGGTGCACCGGGCCCCGGTGGCGCGGGGCGCCGTGGGGCGGTTCCGGCGATGGGCCGACCGCGTGGTTGTGGAGGAGGGGTTCGAGACCAGCCTCTCCCTGACCGCCGCCGTACCGGCGACGGTGGTCCAGCTCGAGGCGGGCACGCATCGGGAGGCCCGACGACGGGCGAGCGGCGGGTGGGTCCCGACGCCGTGGGGACTGGCGTGGGACGCCGCCGAGCGACGGGCGATGAGCGACGGACGGGTGCGGCGGGTGGTGACGACCAGCCGCGACGCGGCGGAGCAGGTCTTCCACCACCGCGGCGTTCCCGGGCGGAAGATCGCCGTGCTCCCTCGTCCGCTCGGCGTCGGGCCGCTCCCCGAGCCACGACGGGCCGCGGTGGCCGAGCGGCTCCGAGCGACCGTCCGAGCCGACGGCACGCTGGTGGGGTACCTCCACCCGGGCCCGCCCGCCGAGGGGCTCGGCTCGCTGATGAAGGCGTTGGCCAGGCTCGATCGTGGGTCGCCCGCCCGCGTGGCCGTCGCGGCGCCGCTGCCGGCGCGGTGGCAGGGTTGGCTCGCCCGGAGGGGGCTCGCCGACCGGGTCCGGTCGCTCGGGTGGACCGGTGCGGTGGCGGAGCTCCTCGCCGCGGTCGACGTCGCCGTCATCCCCGGCACGGT
>CAZQQP010000217.1:0-8089 GCA_964595475.1 uncultured Planctomycetaceae bacterium
ACATCGCGCAAGGGATCACCGACAGCGCCTCGGTGACGCTGGGGAGTGCCAGCGACGAGCTGGATATCAACGCGAGCGACGCGATCGACGCGTTGGACACGGACGCGAACACGACGGTGAGCATCGCGGGCGGGACGACGCTGGGGATCAACAGCGCCGGGGGCACCTCGGTGGTGAACGGTTCCGTGGTGAAGACGGGCACGCTTCAGATCCTCGGCGGGAACGCGACGCTTGCCGGTGGGGTAAGCGGCACGGGTGATCTTCTGGCCTCGGGCGGGACGACGACGATCACGTCGGGGACGACGTTCACGGGCCCGACGGTGGTGGAGGACGCCGCGAAGCTGGAGCTGAACGCGACGGGTGCGTTGGGCTCGACCGCGGGCGTGACGACCCGCGGCGGGGCCGGCGCGGCCGAGGTGGAGGTGAACGCGTCGCAGGCGATCCGCGACGATGCGGACGTGTCGTTGACGAGTGGCAGCGACCTTCTGGACGTGCGTGCGGCCGAGACGGTCGACGAGCTGGACGTGACGGGGAGTGCCGCGGTGGACATCGCGGGCGGGACGACGCTCGCGATCAACAACGACGGCGGCACGTCGACTGTCAGCGGTCAGGTGAACGACGCGGGGACGCTGCGGATTCTCGGCGGCGCGGCGACGCTGTCCGGCGGCGTGAGCGGGGGTGGGGATCTTGTGATCGACGGCGGGACGACGGAGATCACGTCGGGGACGACGTTCGGTGGCACGACGACGGTCAACGACACGGCGAAGCTCGCGTTGAACGCGACGGGTGCGCTGGGGAACACGTCGGGCGTGACGACGGGTGGGGGCGGCTCCCGAGCGGAAGTGGAGGTGAACACGCCGGACGCGGTCGCGGACGACGCGAGCGTGACGCTTGGCAGCGGGGACGATCTTCTGGACGTGGACGCGAACGAGGAGATCGACGCGCTGGCCACGGACGCGGGAACGCGGGTGGACATCGCGGGCGGTCGGACGCTGGGGATCAACGCGGCGGGGGGCACGTCCGTGGTGAACGGCCACGTGGTGAAGGCCGGCACGCTGGAGATCCTGGGCGGCACGGCGACGCTGGCCGGAGGCGTCAGCGGCGCGGGAGATCTCGTGGCGTCGGGCGGGACGACGACGATCACCTCGAGCACGTCGTTCACGGGCCCGACGCGTGTCACGAACGGTGCGACGCTGGAACTGGACGCGACGGACGCGCTGGGCGGCACGTCGGGCGTGACGACGAGCGGCGGGACCGGCGTGGCCGAGGTGAACGTGATCACCTCGCACGCGATCAACGACACGGCGGGTGTGTCGCTGACGAGCGACAGCGACGTTCTGGACGTGGACGCGACGGACGCGATCGACGGGCTGAACACGTCGGCGAACACGACGGTGGAGATCGCCGGGGGGACGACGCTGGGGATCAACGCGGCCGGCGGCACGTCGCAGGTGGACGGCCAGGTGGCGAACCAGGGGACGCTGGAGGTGCTCGGCGGGGACGCGACGCTGGCCGGCGGGGTCAGCGGCAGCGGCGACCTGCTCGTCTCCGGCGGGACGACCGAGATCACGGCGGCGACAAGCTTCGGCGGGACGACCGCGGTGAACGACGATGCCGACCTCAACCTCGAGTCGGCAAACGCCCTCGGCAACACCGTGAGCGTGACCACCGGCACGGGCGGCCAGGCCACGCCGGCGGAGGTCAACCTGAACGCGGCCGACGCCATTGCGGACGACGTCGACGTCCGGCTTACGAGCGTGGCGGACCGCTTCAACGTCAACGCGTCCGACGCGATCGACGAGCTCGACACGGCGCTCGATACGACGGTGGCCCTCGCCGCGGGCAACACGCTGACCATCGGTTCCGTCGCCGGAAACTCCCGGATCGACGGCAAGATCGACGGGCCAGGCAACCTCACCCTCGACGCCGGGGTAACCACCATCACGGCGAACAACGCGGCGCCGACCTATTCCGGCACGACCACGCTGACCTCGCCGGCCACGCTCCGCATCGGCCATAACGGGGCGCTCGGCACGGGTCAGCTCACCATCGACGGCGGGACGCTCCTCGCCTTCGGTGCGGGCCGGACGGTGCCCAACGACGTGGTGGTCAACGGCGACTTCACGGTGGCCGGGACGAATCCGCTCACCCTGGCCGGCCCGATGGACTTCGGCAACCTCACCGGGACGACCCGCAATCTCGACATCGTGAACACGGCGAACACGACGTTCGGCGGGGTGCTCACGGGCTCGAACGGCACCCTCGCCAAGGACGGGGGCGGCCGCCTGATCCTGACCGAGGACAACTCCGGGACGCAGAACGCGGACTGGGCCATCAAGAACGGTGTCCTGGAGATCACGGACGGCAACGCCCTCGGCGCTGGCTCCATCAACGTGGCCCTGGACGGCGGCGAGCTGGACCTGAACGCCGCGGGCACGCCGGACCTCACCCACTCCTTTGACCTGCTCTCCGCTTCCACGGTCCGGACGACCCAGAGTGCGGAGATCAGCGGGTCGGTCAGCGGCGGGGCCCTCCTCACGAAGACCGGCCCGGCGGACCTCATCCTCTCCGCGGACAACGCCGCGAGCGGCTTCTCCGGCGGCATCCAGGTCGACGGCGGGGAGCTCACCGTGGGGCACGAGGAGGCCCTCGGCACGGGCCTGCTCACGATGAACAACGCCGGCAGCGTGCTGGAGCTGGACGCCCCCGGCACGCCGAACATCAAAAACAACGTGGACGCGAACAACGCGTTCACCCTCACGGTCACCCGCGCCGCCGAGATGAGTGGTGCCTTCCGGGGCAGCGGGCCCATCGCCCGCAACGGTTCCGGTCGTCTGGAGCTGAGCGGCGATTCCAGCGCCGGTGGTCCGGGCCCGGGCTACGGAGGCACGCTTCACCTCAACGCCGCGACCACCGAGATCAGCGGCACGTTCGGCACGGCCGCGAGCGTCGTGAACGTGAACAACGGGGCCACCCTCGTGGGTGACTCCGTGCCGCCGGGCAACGCGGCGACCGTCGGCGGGAACCTCAACGTAAACAACGGCGGTACCTTCTCGCCGGGAACGAGCCCCGGGATCTTCAACGTCAACGGGGACCTGAACCTGAACGCCGGGTCGACGACGGTGGTCGAGCGGGACGCCTCGGTGGGCGGCTTCCTCGGCGCTCCGGGCACCGGTCACGACCAGACCGTGGTCGGCGGGAATTTGAACGCGGATCCGAACGCCACGATCAGCGTGGTCGACCTCGCGCCGACCCAGGGGTCGACACGGGTCTTCTACCCGGACGGTGCCAGCTTCGCGGCGTTCGACGTCAGCGGAAGCGTCAACGGGTCCCCGACGATCGTGGACGACGACAACTTGGTGAACTGGGGTCTCCAGGGCGACGGGTCGCTCCAGGCGAACCGGATCGAGTACGACCAGGTGCCCAACGCGATGCTCGAGGAAAACCAGCGAGCCGTGGCCGACGGCCTCGACGCGCTGGCGGCGGTAACCCCGCCGGGCGCCCCGTCGATTCCGACGCCCGGGACGAGCACGGAGGAGCAGGCGGACCAGGACTTCCTCCTCGACTTCGACGCCCTCGGGCAGGCGCTCATCTCCGGCGGTGCCACCCCGGCTGAAAAGAGGGCGTATCAGCAGGCTCTGGAGCTTTCCAGCCCGCAGCGGTATGCCACGCTCGCCCGGGCTCACCGACGGGTGACTCAGTCCGTTCTCGACATGAAGAGCGACTACATGGCGCGTCGCCAGACGGGCGTGGGCATGGGGCTCGCTTCGCTCCAGACACAGCGGCCCACGCAGATGCTCGCCAGCGCGAATAAGGGGCCGGGGACGAGCTTCGCGGCGGGCGAACAAGGGGAGATGGCGACGGATGCGGGGGCGCCGGAAGAGGCAATGGAGCCGGCCAAGCCCAAGCGGCTCAGCGGGTTCGCCCAGGGGATCGGCGTGTTCGCCAACGGGCAGTCCAACGGCGATCGGGTCGGGTTCAATGCCGACGCCGGCGGTGCGCTGGTCGGGTTGGACTATGCGTTCACCGACGCGCTCGTGGCGGGTGTGAGCTTCGCGTATGCCCGGACGGATCTGACGATGAACGGCGGAGGCGGTGAGGCGGACGTCGACACGTTCCGCGTCGGTCCGTATCTCACCTACGAGCCGGTCGACCGTTGGCACATCAGCGGGTCGGTCAGCTGGGGCATCCACGAGCACGACGCCGAGCGGCGGACAACGACCGGGACGGCCGAGGCGGAGATCGACGCCCAGGATGCCTCGGCCGACCTGACCACCGGGTACGACTTGGCGAAGGCGGAGGACCTCGTCGTCGAGCCGATGGCCGGCGCCCGGGGCATCTACTACGACCAGGATGGCTTCACGGAGACCGGCGCCGGGCCGTCCAACCTCTCGGTGGACGGCGAGCAGAGCTACTCGTTGGAGAGCCGGGTCGGCGGTCGGCTGGCCAAGGCGTATGAAGTGGGCGGGATCGACTTGGTCCCGTCGGTGACCGTCGCCTGGCGGCACGAGTTCGTCGACGAGAACGAGAACACGAGGGCGCGGTTCACGGGCGCCGGGTCGTCGTTCGAGATCGACCGGGGGAGCCTCCCGGGCAATGCGATCGAGGTCGGCGCGGGCCTTGAGGTTGCGATCACGGAGAATCTCTCGGTGTTCGGCGACTACACCGGCGCGTTCTACAGCGACGCGGACATCCACGCCGTGGGTGCCGGGCTGAACCTGCGGTTCTGATCCGCCCGACCAAGCGGACCACGAGGGCCGACGGGCCGAGCCCGTCGGCCCTTTTTTGCGCCCGAAACGCGGGAGCGTCGGCGAGGGGGCTCGAGGTCCCCCGCGCCTCCCCGGTGCAGGATTGGGTGTCCTGGCCGTAGGAAAGGTGGGTCACCCCGTCAACGGGCGCGAACCCGGATTGACGAGAATGGAAGCGGCGGGGCGATCTACGGGATGGTCTGTGGCTCTGCGGGCGGGCGTGCGGGTGAAGGGATGATCCGAAGAAGGAAGGGGCAGTCGCGTTGGCGTACGCGAGGTCCGAAACGCGACATAGCCGTCAGCCGGGGATCTCCAGCATGCGGTCGATCGCCGTCCGGGCACGCCGGGCCACGTCGGGGTCGACGTGGACCTCGTGAACCTCGTCGGCCAGGCTGTTGCGGAGCTTCTCCAGCGTGATCCGGGCCATGTGCTGACAGTACACGCTGCACGCCTTGACGAACTCCACGGAGGGAAACTCGCTGGCGAGGTTGGCCGCCATCTCGCACTCCGTGCCGAGGTAGACCCGCCGGAGGTCCGGGTGGCTCCGGATGTGCTTCGCCATCTGCGAGGTGCTTCCGTAGAAGTCCGCCTCCTCGAGCACCTCCGGCGGACACTCCCAGTGGACGAGGACGGCCGTGTCCGTCGCCCCCTTCGGCATGTTGTACTGCTTCCGGATCATCCGGATCTGCTCCGCCGTGAACTTGTCGTGGACCTCGCAGCGCTGGAAGCGATGATCGTCCTTGCCGGGGTAGGCCAGCGTGAGGTCGTGTCCCTCCTCGCGGAGCTCGTGCTCGAGGTTCTGACCCATGAGGGTGTCCGGGAGGAAGATCACGGTCCGGCTGCCGAACGCCTCCGCCGCGTGCTTGACCACGGAGGGCGCGTTGGCGGAGGTGCAGCAGTAGTCCGAGGCGGCCTTCACGTCGGCGTAGCTGTTGACGTAGGTGACCACGGGCGCCCCGGGGAAGCGCTGGCGGTAGTGCTCCGCGTCCGCGGCCGTGAAGCCGTCGGCGAGGCTGCACCCGGCGGCGGTGTCCGCGATCAGGACCTTCTTCTCGGGGCTGAGGATCTTCGCCGTCTCCGCCAAGAACAGGGCGCGGGTGCAGACGCGGACCGGCCGGTGCGACTCCGCCGCCCGGGGGCTCAGGCCGAGCGAGTCCCCGCGGTGCTCCGCCTCCGAGAGCTGATAGACCAGCGGGCTCATGTAGTTGTGGCCGAGGATCAGCGCGTTCTTCTCCTCGCGGAGCTGGAGGATCTCCTGGATCAGCTCGCGGTTGGCGAGGAAGTCCAGATGCTGGTCCGGTGCGGCGCGGAGCGTCGCGTCGATCCGGTCGAGCTCTTCGTCCACGTGGTTCCGGGGCGTTGTCTGCATCGGTCGTCTCGTGGCTCGCAATGGTTTCGGAGGGGTTCTTCGCACTCCTCCATTCCCACCATTCTAGGAGGCCCATGGCGGTTCCGCCGTTCGGTGGGGCGAGCCCGACTTACTGCTTCGCTGCGGCGAAGACGCGGGACGGGTCGACGGAGAAGCCGGGAAGCAGGACGGACGAGGCGATCGCTCCCCCTCGGAACGTGCCGTGTGTTTCGTAGCGTCCCTCCGTCGAGGAGAGGCGCATGACGGTGATCTGCGATTCAGTGGGATCGACGACCCAGTACTCGGGGACGCCCGCCGTCGCGTAGTCCGCGACCTTCTCGACGCGGTCGCGGTCGGGGTCGTCCTCGCTCACCACCTCCATGACGAGGTCCGCACCGTCCCAATAGCGGTCGCGCTTCCGGTCGGCGTGCGAGGCGAGCATGAAGACGACGTCGGGTTCGCGGAACTTGCCTTCCCCGAGGCGCACCCGGAGGGGGGCGGGGAGGGCCTCCCCGACGGACCGCTCGTTCGCAAAGGTTGCGAGGAGGCCGGCGAGGAAGAACGCGAGCCGCTGATGCTCGGTGTCGTTGTCGGGAGCAGCTCCAACCGGCCGGCCGTCAGCTCGACAAGATGGTTCGTCCGGTTCGTCAGGGCGAGGTAGTCGCTCTCCCCCCAGTCGCCCTGGGCGGGGAAGAGCCGGGCCAGCTCCCACGCCGGCTCCCCGTCGGCCTTCGGAGCAGAGGGAGGAGTCCGTGTCATGGGCGAACCTCCTGCGTCCGTCGGTCGGTTCCATTGTAGATGGCGACGCGGCAGGGCGTGTCGGGTCCAAGGTCCAGGGTCCAGGGTCCAAGGTTAAGGCCTGAGATGCCTACGGTCGGACGGTCAGACGGTCAGACAGTAAGACGGTCGGACGGTTGAGTGGGAAGACGATCAATGAAGGACGTAGCACGGTCGACGGTCCCAGTTACCCACTGTCTCACCGCCCACCGCCTCACCGCCCACCGCCCACCGCCAACCGCCCACCGCCAACCGCCTCACCGTCCGACCGCCTGACCCTCCGACCGTCTGACCGTGCCCTAAGCCCCAATGCTCCCCGCCAGCAAGCTCAGTCCGGCCGACCCGCATAAAATACAATATGGCACGACGGTGCGAACTGACGGCCGTGGTCGAGCGGGAGGGCGAAGGCTTTACGGCCCACTGCCCCGAGTTGGCCATCGCCAGCCAAGGGACGACGGTAGAGGACGCCCAAGCGAATCTGCGGGAAGCGGTGGACCTTTTTCTCGAGACGGCCGATCCTGGCGAGGTGGACGAACGGCTGAGCGGGGAGGTCCGGGTCAGTCGCTTCGAGGTGGTGGTTGGCTAAGCTCCCGCGGCTGTCGGGGGCTCAGGTCTGTGCGATCCTCCGTCGCCATGGGTTCGAGGCTGTTCGGCAGCGAGGGAGCCACGTCGTGATGCAGCGGAAAACTGAAGAGAGCACGATCACGGTGCCCGTGCCCCAGCATCGCGAGCTCCACGACGGGACGTTGCGAGCGATCATACGCCAGGCCCAGCTGCCGCGATCGGCATTCGAGTAGGTCCTCGTTCTTCGTCCGCCGCCGCTCTCCATGCCATCGGGATCACGAAGCACCAAGCACGAGGCATCGAAGGACAGTGGGGCCAAGGTCGAGGCCTGAGAGCCTACGGTCGGACGGTAAGACGGTAAGACAGGAAGACGGTGGAGCGGGGAGACGCTCAATGAAGGACGTAGCACGGGCGACGGTCCCAATTCCCCATCGTCTTACCGCCAACCGCCTCACCGCCCACCGTCTCACCGTCTCACCGTCCGACCGTCTGACGGTGCCCCATGCTCCATGCCCCAAGCCCGCGCTGGCGATACGATCGGCTCTCGCGACGCCGATCCACCGAGAGGGCGACCGATGCACCGGGCCAACGGATTCCTTGTCGCGATGATCCTCTCGCTCGCCGCGACGGCCGCCTCGGCCGCCGAGCCCAT
>CAZQQP010000218.1:0-5259 GCA_964595475.1 uncultured Planctomycetaceae bacterium
CCGGCCGCAGATCCCGGCATTTGCGGAGGTTGCGCTTGCTCGATCATCGGCTTCGTCGTCTCATCGGTGCCAAGGCGGAAGCCGACTTCCGCGTTGGCACCGATGAATAGGCTCAACTTATTCTTTTCCGCCTCCTTACCTGGATGCTTCCGGGGCAGGGAGGTTCCGGGCGCGTCGGAGTTTTTCGCGGAGCTTCCTTCGCACGGGTTCCCATTTCTCCGCTCCGGCGAGGTTGCGCCATTCCCCGGGGTCCGACGCGAGGTCGAAGAGCATCTCCGCTTCGCCGTCGTGGGAGAGGGAATACTTCACGTCGCCTCGACGCACCATGTCGAAGCCGTCGCGGCCGTAGCAGTAGACGGTCCGCCCCGCGCCGGCGTCCGGGTCGGCGAAGTAGCGCTGCAGGGGCTCGCCGTCGAGACGGTCGGGCGGCTCCAAACCCGCGGCGCGGACGAAGGTGGGGGCGAGGTCGAGCAACGAGACGACCGGCTCGCAGCGCACGCCCTCGGGCACGCCCGGGCCGGCGGCGAGGAGCGGCACGCGGGCCACTGGGTCGAACGGGATCAGGGGATCTTTGAATAAGCGCCGGCGCTCGCCGAAATACACCCCGTGGTCCGAGGTGAAGACCACGAGCGTCTCGCTCAGATCCACCGCCTCGAGGAGCTGCCGAAGGCGGCGTCGAGTTGCGTGCAGAGGGCCCAGTAACCGGCCCACATCCGGCGGAACGCGCCCTTCGGATCCTCGTAGCCGAGCTTTCGGATCGCGTTCGCCTGCTTCGGCGAGGAATCGAGGCGGAAGCGCTGGTCCTCGAACCTCGCGAGACGGGCGAGCATGTTCTCCATCTCGCTCCAGCCACGCTCCGGCACGGGGACGTCTGCCGGGGCGTACATCCCCGCGTAACGCTCGGTCGGGACGAGCGGCGTGTGGGGGAAACGGAACGAGACGACCGCGGCAAAGGGGCGCCCGTCGGAGCCGGCCTTCCGAAGTTACGCCGCGGCCCGGTCGCGCACCCAAGCGATGGGGTGGGCCCGCGGCTCCGCCGGCCATTCGAAATCCGTGGCCAGCCCACCCTTCCAGGCGTGGTGGCCGGCACGCAGATGGTCGAGGCCCTGCTGCTTGAGCCAATCGTCGTAGTCGTCGTGCCAGTCGATCTCCTCCCACCCCTTGCCGAGCCGCGGGTGGTCGCAGGTCTTCATGACGGCGAACCCGTGGTCCGCGTGACGGGGAGAGAAGTGCATCTTCCCGAACAGCGCGGTCCGGTAGCCCGCGGCGGCGAGGGCCTCGGCCCAGGTCCAGGCCTCCTCCGAGAGGCCCCGGCCCAGGCCGTAGCGGGGCCCGCGGGGCCACCGGGGGTGGTGCAGACCGGTCATGAGCGACGCCCGCGACGGCACGCACGGCATGCTGGCGGTGTAGGCGCGGGTGAACACCATCCCCTGCTCGGCGAGCCGATCGAGATGGGGCGTCGACGGCGGACCCTCCGACGCGTAGCCGACCGCGTCCCGCCGCTGATCGTCCGTCATGAGCAGAAGAAGATTGGGACGGTCGGCACCCTCGTCGGAGGCTGCGAGGCCCGTTCCGGCGCACAAGCAGACCGCCAGCGCGGCGAGGACGAAGGCACTCGCCCCCCTCCAACGGCGTCCGACCTCTCGAACCGGCGTTTGCCCCACTCGGACCTCCTTCATGATTGTCGGCTCCTCGCCTGCGTGGCGTGACGGTGTCACAGAGCTCCGTGGTGGATCGATCGGGGTGTTCGCGCGATTAGGGCCCGCCCCAGCCAGGTTGGCCTCCGGCGGCGAGCGGACGGCCCCGCGATCGCCTGACCCGCCTCGGCCGCCCGGCAGTTGCGGCTCGTCGTGACGTTCGACGAAGGCCTCTGAGCTTGTGGCGCGGACTGCCTTGCGGAGATCAAGAGCTGGAAGACCCGAAGGATCGGCGAGATCTTCATCCCGACGGGGGTACTCAACGCGATCGGCTTCACACGGCCGTCGAAACGGGGACGTCGGACTCGGGCGGTGGCTCACGGCGGCGGTGCTAGCTGGGCCGACGGTTGGGGAGGGTGGCGCGGAACCGAATGAACGGCCTGCTCACTCTTCAGAACGTCATGGCCTCTCTCCCGCAGGGCGAAGGCCCGTCTTTTCGTCGGGGACAGCCACCTGCACGCTGCCGGTGCAGCCCCGCTCTTTCGAGCAGCTCCCCCGGCCCACGAGAAACCGCCCCTCGCCGACGGGCATGATTCCCAGCGAGCAGTCGAACTCGTGCCGGCCCTGCATGCGGAAATCAGCGTCCGTGATCAGCAGGATTTTCGGATCGCCGTAGCAGCCGAACCACCAGCGACCCTTGGCGAACGTCGCCGTCTGGATTCCCAGACGCGTGTGGCCGCTCTCGATGACGTGCTTCTCCTCGAGCTCGAATTCGCCGTCGTACTCGTAGACATAGTTCTCCTCGACGCCCTCCGGCAGGCCGCCGACCACGAAGAAATGGCCCTCCCGAAACGCGATTCCGCCTGCACCATAAACGACTTCCTGCGTCTCGTGCTTGTCCACGAGCGAGAGGTCGGCGGCGTCGTAGACGTAGACCCACGAGTCGGCATTTCCCTCGGGATCGTTGAATTTGCCGAGGTTCACAGCGACGTAGACCTTTCCCTCGTGGAAGCAGAGGTCGCCGTGATGATTGGGAACAGCCGTTTTCTGGAGCCGCTTGCCGTCGAGGTCGGTTTTTACCAGTTCGGTCGTAAAGCTCCAGTAGATCGCCTTGCTGCTTCCGCAGACGCCTTGCAGGTGCTTCGGATAGGTGCCTTCGCAGGCGACCGCGTGGAAGTCGGAGGCCAGAGCCGGTGGAGTCACGAGCAGAATCGCCGACAGAAGCGTGACCTTCGAAGCCATCGTCTGTTCTCTTGGTGCGTCCACAGAGCAGAAGAAGTGACAGGAAAAACCATTTCCACGCCTCACAGTCTGGCGAGGACGAGGAGGCGGATCAAGAGGGCGCGTGGGGCTCGCGGGGCGGGTAGCGAGGCCGGACGCCGAGGGGGGCACGGCGCGTCAGCGTATCGTCGCGGATCGGGCGCCGCTTTTTCGGGTGCCCAGCGGCGATGGCGTCGCGTCCGGAAGGAACAAGCTCCGGCCGCTTCGAGCGCCGGAGGCGGAAAGAAGGCTCGCGGCTCCTGCGCTCCGTGAGCTCGCCGCTCTCCAAGAGGGGCTCGACAGGCCCCGAGTTCGGCTCAACCTGGGGCGCGGAGCTCGACACGCGGCCGTTCGGATCTCCGGCCGTGGGTGGAGCCCCGCCTCCAGGCGGGACCCAAACACCCCAGTGCCGCGCACTCCCCTCTATACAGACGGGTTCCGCTCGATGAAGGAGCCCCCGAGGCCGGCGAGCACCTCCGGCTGGAGAGAGGGTCCTCGAACAGCGGGTCAATCAGCGCCGCCGAGCGACGCGGGGCCTCACCGCGTCCCGGTCGCTCGTGTTCCTCGGCGGTGGGGAGCGATCGGCTTGCCCGTGATACTCCGGCTCTGGGCGCATCCCGCGGCTTTGGTCCGAGGGCCCGCCGGAGTAGGGGACGAGGCGCCTGTCTCTGTCCGGGGATGCTGCGTGAGCTCGGCGATGGGATCTACTCCTCCCGCCGGCGCTCGGGGCTCCGGCGCGACCCCCGACTTCTCGCAGTGGCCAAGGGCCTTCCCCTTCCTCGTGAGCCCCACGACGCCGGTCAGCCTGGACGGATCACGGGGGTCTTCCGGCACACTCCGAGACCGCGATCGAATCGCGACACCTGCCGGAGCCACCCAAAACCGTGAACCAACTCCGTGTCGTCGGCGTCGTCGTCGCTTGGGTGGCACGGGCAAGCCCGTCCGCGGGCTTGCCCGTGCTGGCGGGCTCGCCTCGGGCTGCAGCACACCCCATCGAACCATCGTCGTCGAGCCGCGCACCGGGAGACGCGACAAGGACTCAGTTCACGGCATTGGGAGTCACCCCTCGGCCCGCAGCCTCGCACCGGCCCCGCGAGGCCCCCACCGCGCCCCTTGTTCCCGGTCCGGCTGTCTGGTAAGAAGGGCCCCCTCAGTCCGCGCTCCCTTCCACGGAAGGCGTCCGAATCGCACGGTCGGATGAGCAGTCATCTGACGTCCTCGTGTCTTGAAAACCACGGATTTATCGAAGGAAAGCATCATGCCCTTCCGCTGTTCGGTTCTGTGCTTGTCGATCTTGGTCTTCTCCGCGTCCACGCTTTTCACCACGTCCGTCCAAGCGGGATCACAGGACCGGCCGAACGTGCTCTTCATCCTCGTCGACGACCTGGGCCGGCAGGATGTGAGCCCGTATCACCCGGACACCTTCTACGACACCCCGAATGTCCAGCGGCTCGCCGACACGGGGATGAAGTTCACCGAGGCCTACGTCTCCAACCCGGTCTGCTCACCGAGCCGGCTGAGTTTCATGACCGGACAGTACCCGTCCCGCCACGACGCGACCGACTGGTTCTGCGGCCATCGGACCGAGCGATTCGATCACGCCGCGTACAACTGCTTCATGCCCGCGGGCCTGACGACGCTCGGCGAGGCGTTCCAATCGGCGGGGTATTCCACGTACTTCGCCGGCAAATGGCACCTCGGGCCGGAGCAGAAACACTGGCCGGAAGCTCAGGGCTTCGACGTGAACAAGGGGGGCTACGCGGCGGGCTCGCCGGGGTGGTTTGATGGGTACTTCTCCCCGTACAACAACCCAAAGCTCTCCAACGGCCCGGAGGGCGAGTATCTCCCCTATCGCCTTGCGGAAGAGACCAGCCGCTTCATCCGAAATCACCGGGACCAACCGTTCTTCGCTTACCTCTCGTTTTATGAGGTCCACAACCCGAAGCAGGCGCCGGACGAGCTGATCCAGAAGTACAAGAGGCGCCGAAAAGAGCGCGGCCTCGACGAGACGGACGAGTTCGGGAAGACCGAACAGATCTGGCCCGGGCGGGGCGAGCACCGGAAGGTCCGGATCGTCCAGGGCCACCCGGTGTACGCCGCCATGGTGGAGGCGACCGACCGGGCGATCGGCACCGTGCTCGAGACGCTCCGAAAACTGCAGCTCGAAAAGGAGACGATCGTGGTGTTCGCCTCGGACCACGGCGGCCTGTCGACGAGCGAAGGCCACAACACATCCAACCGTCCGTTCCGAGGCGGAAAGGGATGGATCTACGAAGGCGGGATCCGGATCCCCCTCATCATCCGCTGGCCGGGTGTGACCGAGGCCGGCAGTGTGTCCGAGCAGCCGGTCATGAACACCGAC
>CAZQQP010000218.1:5269-6808 GCA_964595475.1 uncultured Planctomycetaceae bacterium
GACCTCTTTCCGACACTCCTCGAGGCGTCCGGCCTGCCCGCCCGACCCGACGATCACAAAGACGGCACGTCCTTCGTCCCCGTGCTGAAAGGGGCCGACGAAGAGGACTTCGACCGGGGCGAACCGCTTTACTGGCACTACCCGCACTATTCGAACCAGGGCGGTCCCCCGGCAGGCGCCATCCGAATGGGCCCCTGGAAGCTGGTGGAGCGATACGAGGACGGAAGCATCGAGCTGTACAACCTCGAGAAAGATCTCCGGGAGCGGAACGACGTCGCCGAGGAGCATCCGGGCCGCGTGAAGCGCATGCGGGAGAAACTCCACGCGTGGTATCGCGAGGTGGACGCCAAGTTCCTCCGCCAGCGCTCGGGCGGCCCGGAACCCTGGCGGCCGAAATACTAGGAGTTCGTTTCGATGAAGATCGCCAAAAGACTGCCACGAAGCGTCTGTTTACTGGTCGTCGCGGGCCTGACGCTGTCGATGACGGGGCATCTGGCTCAGGCTAAGGCGATCGAACGTTTCGAGGTCTTCGCAAACGGGGAGGCGGGGTACCACACCATCCGCATTCCCGCCTTGGTCGTGACGCCGAAGGGCTCGGTGCTTGCGTTTGCGGAAGGTCGGAAACGTTCGTCGCGCGATGAGGCAGCCACCGATCTGATCTATCGGCGAAGCACCGACGGCGGCGAAACGTGGTCGGACATTCAAGTGATTCACAAAGTTCCGGGCGGCGGAGGAAAGATCGGCAACCCGGTTCCAATCGTCGACCGGGAGGCGGGACACATCGTACTACTGTTCACCCGGGATTTAGGCGAGGCCGTCTTTCGCACAATTGGTCGTAAGGATGGTCGGGTGTGGAGCGAGCCGGTCGAGATCACCGAGGCTTTCCACGACTTTGACTATGACGCGAAACGAACGCAGACGGGGCCTGGCCACGGCATTCAGATGTCATCCGGGCGGCTCGTGGCGCCCATTTATGTAAGCACCATGAGCGTCCATCAGGTACGACAGATCAATGATGACCGCAGCAAGGTCCGCCAGCGGCCGGCGATTTATCGGACCGGGGTGATTGTCAGCGACGATCATGGGCGCACCTGGGAGGCTGGCGGGCTGGTCCCGCCAGGCGTGGCGTGGATGAATGAGTCCAGCGTATTCGAAGCCGAGCCCGGCACGCTGGTGCTCAACAGCCGGGCCCACCTGGCGGGCTTTCGGGCCCAGGCCGTGAGCCACGACGGCGGTTCCACCTGGAGCGACCCCCAACTGCGGAAGGATCTACGGGATCCGACTTGCCAGGGCAGCACGCTGAAGCTTCGCCATGGCCCGATGGCCGGTTCGGTCCTGCTATCGAACCTGGACCAGAAGAGCCGTGCCGACATCGATGCCGAGAACCCGATCCTGTTGCGATCCAATCTGACCGTGCGCCTGAGCCGTGATGATGGCGAATCCTGGCCACATCAGCGCGTCATCGAACCCGGCCCCAGCGGCTACAGTGACCTGGCCCAACTCCCGGATGGCCGCGTTCTCTGCCTGTTCGAAAATGGC
>CAZQQP010000218.1:6818-8075 GCA_964595475.1 uncultured Planctomycetaceae bacterium
AGCGGCTGAGCCTCGTTCGCTTCGATCCTTCGTGGATCATCACCGAAGAAACAAAGCAGTGATTGCCCTGTAGGACACACCCGCCATCGGAGGCCGGCCCGGACCGGCCATGAGCCCCCTACCGCGGCTTCGCCACCGCCTCCGGGCGAGATGCGAAGCGACGGGCGCTGCCGGCCGAGCGGGCTCCTCGCTGACCCGTTACCATGGCCCTCCCCGGGATTCCAATCGAAGGGAGAGCCTCGTGCGAAGCCAGCTCGGCCAATCCATCCGGAGGGAGCGGAAGAAGCGAAAACTGACTGTTCCCGCCCTCGCGAGACGGGTCCGCGACAGCGAGCGCTGGGCGAGGGCGAAGGGTGCTCGGCGGATCCAGACCCTCGAGGACAGCGGCCTCGAGGAGCCGGATTTCGTCCGGGCGGTGGCGGAGGCGCTGGGGATCGCCGAACAGACCGTCGGAGCGCTTGCCGAGGCGGACGAGGCCCAACGCCGTCGGGAGTGGGAGCGGTGGGCGGACGAGCCGATTCGGCCCTTCATGGTCGTCCGCTATGGGTCCCACTGGTTCCTCCACCTCCACCGCGAGCTGCCCGCCGGCATCCGCTCCCTCGAACAGGCGGAGGAGCACGTCGGTCGCTTCGTCCGGGCGGAGCGGGACCGGCTCGGCCGGGCGATCTCCGCTCGATTGGTTTTCTCCCGCCGGATCCACGTCTCCTTCGATGAGACCGGGCAGCCGATCAAACGCCACGAGCAGAGCTATCGAGGCCAGACCCCCCTGCCCGCTGGGAACGTCGACGGCAAGCATTTCCTATTCGGCGGCGAAAAGGCAGAGGGCCGGGTCAAGATCGATCCGGGGTAAGCCTCGGCTCCCGACCCGCGAAGCGGGCCCAGACCGAGCCTGAGAAGACCGAGGGACAAATCGCCGCGAGCGGCGCAGAGCTCGATCCGGGAAGGGTGAATGCGCACGGCGGATATCGTGAGTCCGCCCGGGAAGGCGGACTGCCGTTCGACTGCGAGGCAATCCCGAACGATCGCCGATCAGGCCTTCGCTCGACTCGCCCGACACACTGTGCGTCCGCCGCCGAAAAGGACGGGACCGGGCGGATCCGTCGGTGGAAACGAGCATCGGAAAGGGGACCAGGGGGAGCGTCGAAACGGGGACCACCCTGGGTTCAAGGTACCCGGAGGCCCGGCGCGGTCAACGGCCTCCGCCCCCGCGGCCATCGCTGGCCTCCGGGCCGCCTCGGACGCTCCTCGGCTTATCGC
>CAZQQP010000219.1:0-8006 GCA_964595475.1 uncultured Planctomycetaceae bacterium
GTCTCTGTCGCGGGTTCAGCACGCGATCGAGCTGGCGGAAGGCCTGGCGGATCCGGTGCTCGTTCTCCACCATGGCGATGCGGACGTGGCCCTCGCCACGCTCGCCGAACGCCCCGCCGGGCGTCATGGCCACCTCCGCCTTTTCCACCATGTCGAGGCAGAAGTCCACGGTCCGCCCGCCGTAGGGCACGAGGTGCTCGGGGGCGACCTTGGCCCAGACGAACATGGTCGCCCGCGGCGGGTCCACCTCCCACCCGATCCGCCGGCACCACTTGACGAGGTGGTCGCGTCGTTGCTGGTAGATCCTCGCCTGCTCCTCCACTTCCTCCTCGCAATCCTGCATGCCCTTGATGGCGGCGACCTGGACGGCCTGGAAGATGCCGTAGTCGTAGTAGCCCTTGATGGTCGCCAGCGCCTGGATCATCTGCGGATGGCCCACGCAGAAGCCGATCCGCCAGCCGGCCATGTTGTAGGCCTTGCTCATGGTGGTGAACTCGACGCCCACCTCCTTGGCGCCGGGGGCCTGCATGAAGCTCGGGGCGACGTAGCCGTCGTAGCAGGTCTCGCCGTAGGCGAAGTCCGAGATGATCATCACCCCGTGGCGGTTGGCCATGGCCACCACCTTCTCCCAGAAGTCCAGGTCCACGCACATGGTCGTGGGGTTGTGGGGGAAGTTGAGGATGATGACCTTCGGCTTGGGGATGAGGTGCTCGAGGACGTCCTCGATGCGACGGAGGAACGCGTCGTCGTTGCCGAGGGGCACCTTGATGACGTTGGCGCCGGCGAGGGCGACGCCGTAGGTGTGGATCTGAAAAGCCGGATCCGCGACGACCGCGGTGTCGCCGAGGCCCAGCACCGCGAGGCACATGTGGGAGAAGCCCTCCTTGGACCCGATGGTCGCGATGACCTCGCGGGTCGGGTCGATGTCCACACCCCACTTGCGCCGATACTTCCGGGCCACTTCTCGGCGAAGGTTGTAGACGCCGGCCGACGCGGAGTATCGCTGGTTTCGCTTGTCCGCCGCCGCCTCCTGGACCTTCCGAACGATGGGCTCGGGCGTGGGGTCGTTCGGGTTGCCCATGTTCAGGTCGATGATGTCGTAGCCCGCCTTCCGCTTGTCATGGGTCAGCTGCTTGAGCTGACCGAGCATGTACGGCGGCAGACGCTTGATCCGGGGTGAAGGCTCGAAGTCCATCGCGTCGCCCGATGCTAAATCGGACCCGTACCCGCCTCAGTCGGAGGGGAAGAGGGTCGGACGTCGCTGTTGCCAGGCTTGGTGGAGCGCGTCGTGGAGGACGGACACGTCGGCGGACTGGATGAGCGTCCTCGCCTTCCGCTGCATGCGGGCACGCTCGGCCCGACGGCGCGCGGCTCCCTCCAATTGGGCACGCACCTTCTTTATGGGCACGCCGGAAGGTTTGATCTTACGCTCACACCGGAGGATGGCAAAGCCCTGCTCGATGGCGACGGGGTCGCTCACTTCGCCCGGCGACAAGTCGGTCGCCGCCTTCCGAAGGGCCTTCGGAAAGCTGGGGTCGGCGGGGGAGATGGGCGGAAGCCGGCCGCCGCGGGCGGCGCTGGAGTCCGTGCTCCGTTGGACCGCGAGGTCGATGAACGAGGCACCCTTCTTCAGGTCGGCGAGAACCTTCTCCGCCTTCTCAAGGGTCTCCACCACGATCATGCGGACCACGGTCTTCTTCCCGTGACGACGCTTGTACGCCTGCTGAACCATGGCGTCCGTGACGTTCACCTCGTCCGCGACGAGCTTCCGCAGCGCCGCCTGCCGCCGAAGGAGCAGGCGAAACCGATGCTTCCCCAAGCCCCGGTCACGGCGGAGCCGGTCGAGCACGCGCACGGCCTGGTCCTTGTTCTCCGCGAGCCGGCGGAGGAGGCGCTGCTTCTCCCGCTCGATGTCCTCCTTGCTGATCGCGAGGCTCGCGTCGGTCAGGGCCGACTGGAGCTGTTGCTGGAGCACCCACTCGGCGAGCACCTGGGCGCCCGCCGCCTCCGCCATGAGCGGGCGAAGGTCGGACCAGCGGACGGGCTCCCCGTCGATGGTCGCCGCGGGCGACGGGTCCGATCCGTTGTCGGACGGGGGCTCGGCGGGCGCCGCCGAAGGGGAGGGGGTCGGCGGGCTCGCGTCCGGTGCCGTGCACGAGACGAGGAGGAGGGCCACGAGGACGGCGAGAAGCGGGAACATCGCCGGAACCTAGAATGGCCCGGTCTCTCCGTCAATCGGAAGAGGTGGACCATGGCCGGCGCTTCCCGGCGGCGACTCTGTCCGTACTGCGGCCACGTCCAACAGCCCGCGGAGCGGTGCGAGGAGTGCGGCGGCCGCTTCGCCCCGCGGAGCCTGGAGGCCACCCGACGGGCCATGGGGCCATGGTCCATCCGCGACCGCCGGCTGGCGTTTCGGCCGGGGTGCTCCTATCCGATCCTCAACCGGCTGATCGAGCGGGGACGGATCAGCGAGCGGACGGTCCTTCGCGGGCCGACCACCGGACAGTTCTGGTCGCTGGCCAAGCGCGTGCCCGGCGTCGCCCACCGGCTCGGCGTGTGCCACGCCTGCGAGGGGAGGGTTCGCGGCGACGAGGGGCTCTGTCCCCACTGCGGCGAGGTGTTCCCCGAGCCCACGGACCGCGACCGGCTCGGGGTGGAGACGCCGTCGGAGGAGGACGACGCTCCGCACGCGACGGTGGAGCCGGAGGAGGGCAACCGACAGCTCGGCGGAACCCTCCTCGACCGCCTCCGCAGCGGCGAGGAGCCGCAGGAGGAGCCGACGGGGGAAGAGACGCCCCGACCCAGCCCTCGGAGCGAGCCGGCGGTCGGCGACGGTCGCTCTGTCCTCGCTCGGCTCCACGACACGCGTGTGCAGATCGGCCTCCTCGTCGCCTTCAACGTCGCGTTCGCCGCGGCCATGGCCACCCTGGTCGCGAGCTGGGAGCCGTCCGCACGGCCCGTCCCCTTCGACCGGCTCAGCGAGCAGCTCGAGACCGCGACGGAGGCGTCGACCTCGGCGAAGAAGGGAGGCGGAAACGCGCCGACGGCGTCGGAGGCTGGCTCGGATCGACCGGCCAGCCCGTCCGCGGGTGCGGACTCCACCGCGAGCGACAGCGAAAAGCGGAACCCTCCGTCGGCGGAGGCCCCTTCCGCAAGGTGATGCGAACGGCGTGGAGAAACCTCTCCCTCCCGTTCGCGACCGTGTGCGCCGGAGGTCGGGTCAGTCGGCGAGAACCGGCTAGGTCCCGAAGCGGCGGATGTTCTCGCCGAACTCGCCGCAGGTTCGGCTACAGAGACGCGTAGCCGAAGGCGCGGCGCCCACGCTCGCCACCGCCGGGAAAACACTTGGCGACCCCCTCGCGGCTCTCCTCTCGGGTGCCACTGGCGGCTCGTCTGCGAGTGGCCGGCGGGCGGGAGGATCGACCGCGAGCGGGAAGGGCCGACCGCCCGGGAAGCTCGACGGATCCCGCACCGGCGGACGCATTCCCGACGCCGACCGGCGGCCCTTACTCGCCACCGTCCCCTTTGTTGGCGCTCCCGTCCCCTCCCCCGTTCTCGTCGGCGCCTCCTCCCTTGTTCGCACCGCCCCCTCCTCCCTTCTCGCGACCGCCGCTCCCCGCCTTTGCGCCGCCCTCGCCGGTCTCCTCCTCGAGCTTGGCTCGGAGTTGCTTGGCGTGGTCGAGGAGCCGCTCCTCGTCCACCGGCTTGGCCTTCTTCAGATTGCCCTCCCAGGCGATGTCCACCCTGGGGTCCGCGGGCCACGCCTCGGCGAGGAGGTCCGGGCCGGGCACGTCCCACCACGGTGGCGTGGCCTTCTTCGGCGTCTGGAGAGTCTGGTAGCCGTCCTTGCTGAGCCGGACGTCGTAGGTGCCGTAGAAGCGAAACGGCACGGTGACGGGCGTCCGCCCCACCTCGACGTCGTTGAGGTGGACCAACGCGCCCGACGGCTCGGAGCGGACCGTGAGGGTCCGCTCCACACACCCCGCCAGGGCGACAATCACCGGAAGCCACAGCAGCGACCGCCATCCGCTCATCGCGTCACCTTTTAGTTGCCCACCTTCATACGCTCCGGGACCGAGGTGCGATCCGAGATCGACGCCACCACGTCGGGCCGCGGCTCCCCCTCGCTCGGCCGACGGCCCCGCCGTCCCGACGGGACGGACTCGCGAGGCGCCGGAGCCTCCCGGCCGTACGCCTCCGCGACGCCGGGGTCCCACTCCTCCTGCTGCGGCGAGATCGGCACGCCGAGGCACTCGCTGCCGCAGCGGTAGCAACCCAGCCGCCGCGGGCCGAAGAAGTAGAGGAAGACGTTGGTGACCACCAGCGTCCCCAGGGCGCCGAGGACCAGCCCGAGCGGTGCGCCGCCGAGGCCGTAGAGCAGCATGCTGGCCGCGGCGCAGACGAGGAGGACCACGCCCGCGCTCAGCGGGCGAACACCCCGCATGCGGAACAGCTCGCGACAGCCGCACACCGGACACTTCCGAAGGTGTTGCCGATCGTCGAGGGTCTGGTCCCAGTCGAGATAGTGCTCGTAAACGCGGCCGTCCTTCGCCTGGACGCGGACGAGCTTGGGCGGATGGGCGGGATCTACCTCGACGAGGCGGGCGTGTCGAAGGTCGAGCTGCCGTACCAACAGCTTCATGGGCCATTCTGCTCGGGTGGCGGCGGCGGGACAAGGAGTGCACCCGTTCCAACCGCTGCGTGCCGCCGCGTAGAATCACCCATGGCCGAGGAGACCCCGGCGGAAGCTCGCTTGCGTGTCGGCTCGGTGAGCTTTCTCAACGCCCGTCCGCTCGTGGACGGCCTCGACGACGATTCGCGGATCGACCTGCGAGAGGCCGTCCCCAGCCGCCTCCTCGACGCGTTGGTCGCGGACGAGGTGGACCTCGCGCTGTGCCCGACCATCGACTTCCAGACCTCGCCCGTGCCGCTGCAAATCGTGCCGGTGGGCGGCATCGGCTGCGACGGGCCGACCCTGACGGTGCGTCTGTTCTCCAAGGTGCCCGTGGAGCGGGTTCGCCGCGTCCACTCCGACCCGAACAGCCACTCCAGCGACGCGCTCATGCGGGCGCTGCTCGCCCGTGTGACGGGCCGCCGTCCCGATGTCCACGTCCTCGATCCGGACGACCCCGCGGAGCCCGAGGCGATGCTCCTCATCGGCGACCGGGTCGCCCGGGCGGCGCCGGGCGGCGATCGCTATCCCCACCAGCTCGACCTCGGCGAGGCCTGGCGGTCGCAAACGGGCCTTCCCTTCGTCTTCGCCGTCTGGATGGCGCGAGCGGACCGTCCGCTCGGCGAGCTGCCCACCGTCCTCGCGGATCAGCGGCGGCGAAACCGCACGCGTCTCGACGCCATCGCCCGACGCGAAGCGCCCGCCCGTGGTTGGGACGTCGAGACAGCACGCGATTACCTCGGCCGTCTGCTCCGCTACGCCATCGGCCCGCGTGAGCTGGAGGCGATGGCGCTGTTCTGGGCGTGGGCGCGGGACGCCGGCGTGATCGACGGAGCTCGGCCGATGCGGATCTGGCCGGAGTCGGACCTGCAGACGAACTGAGTGCCATGCGTTCGTTCCGCAGCGAAGCGCTGGAGGACCTCACCCGCCAGCTCCTGTTCACCCCGGCCCACCGTCGGCGGGAGCACCTCGATCGCATCGAGGAGCTCTACTGGCGTGTGGACCCGGACCGCACGTACCCGTGGGACTACCTCGTCTACCAGATCACGAGCTTCCGCCCGGCCTCCGCGGAGCCGACGAACATCGTCGGGAGGGCGGTTCGGGCGGACCTCGTGTCCATGGGCGAGCGGCTCAGCGACTCCCTCGACGAGGACATCGGCGACTACGACCCGCCGCCGCTCGACGTGGACGCGGTCTGCCGCCGCCTGGGCGTGAGCAGGAAGACGGTCCACCGATACCGCGACCACGGGCTGTTCGCGAGGCGGCTTCTCTGGCCCGACGGACGGCGGCGGCTCGGGTTTCGCGAGCAGACGGTGGAGCGCTTCGTCCGCGACCGATGGGGCACGGTGGAGAAGGCGGGCCGCTACAGCCGCCTCGACGAGGAGACCCGCCACGAGATCGTCCGTCGGGCCCGTCGGATCGCGGGCCGTGCCGAGGTCTCCCCCTTCCGCGTGGCCCGCTTCCTCGCCGCCAAGTATGGCCGGAGCACGGAGACCGTCCGTTCGCTGCTGCTCAACCACGACCGGGAGGACCCCCGTGTGGCCATCTTCCCGCAGCACAGGCCGCCGCTGACCGACAGACAGCAGCGCCTCGTCTACCGCGCCTTCCAACGGGGCGTCTCCGTCACGGCGATGGCCCGCCGCTGCCACAAGACCCGCGACGCGATCTACCGGGCGATCAACCAGCGACGGGCCGACGCGCTACGGGCTCTCCCCCTCGGCTACGTGCCGAGCCCCACGTTCGCCCGCGTGGACGCGGAGCAGGTCATCCTCGGAGCCGACCTGCCGAAGGAGGCGACCAGTCGCCCGCGACGGGGCTCCGAGCCGTCCGGCCGCTCCGGAGAGGAGGTCCGCGTCAGCCGAAAGGCGGAGCGGGATCTCTTCGTCCGGTACAACTTCGTGAAGTACCTCGCGGCCAAGGAGCGGCAGGCGCTCGACCGCCACCATCCCCGCGCCGGCGCCCTCGACCGGATCGAGACGCGGCTCCGCCACGCCGCCGCGATCCGCCGACAACTCGCGGACCTCTACCACCCGGTGGTCGCGTCCGTGGCGCGGAAGCACCTCGGTCAGCGGCGGGTGGACCCCGATCGCCTCGCCGAGCTCTGTCGGGTCGGCGAGCGCGTCCTCCTCGAGGCCCTCGAGTCGTACGACCCGAGCGGACGCAGCCGGTTCTCCACGTACCTGAGGTGGTCGCTCATGCGCCGCTTCGCCGCGGAGGGCGAGGCCGCCGCGAGCGGGAGTGCGGAGCCCGCGGCCGAGGCGGCGAGGGCGTCCGCCTCGTCTCCCGCCGCTCCGGACGGCTCCGATGGGGCCGTCCGCCCGCTTCTCGACAAGCTCGCGGACCGGGAGCGACACATCGTGGTTCGCCGCTTCGGTCTCTCCGACGATTCCGACGCGGTCCCGCCGCGCCCGCTCCCGGAGGTCGCCGAGGAGCTCGGCGTCAGCGCCGAGCGGGTGCGGCAGATCGAGCGGCGGGCGATCCGACGCCTCCGCCGGCTGGCGGCGGAGGCCGGCGTGGACCTCTCCGCGCTGACCCCGCTCTGACGCGGCGGTGTCGCCGTCGGGAGGGATCCCGCGCCGTCCGAATTTCGGACGTGGAAGACGGATGAGCCATGAGCCGACCGCGAAACTGGTCCGAGCTTCAGCGGGCGATTGTCCGCTGCGACCGTTGCCCCCGGCTCCGCGAGCACTGCCGGCGGGTGGCGACGGAGAAACGACGCCGCTTCGCGGACTGGACCTACTGGGGCCGTCCCGTGCCCAACTTCGGCGACCCCGACGGCCGCCTTCTCCTCGTCGGGCTCGCCCCCGCCGCCCACGGGGCCAATCGCACGGGCCGCATGTTCACGGGGGACCGCTCGGGCGACTTCCTCTACCGCGCCATGTACAACGCGGGCCTCGCGAGCCGGCCCTCCGCCCGGTCCGCGGACGACCGCCTCGTCCTCACGGACATCGCCATCACGGCGGTGGCCCACTGCGCCCCGCCCGAGAACAAGCCGACCCGTGACGAGCTCGAGGCGTGCTCGGGCCATCTGGACGAGACGGTCCGCCTCATGTCGAACCTGAGGGGCTTCGTCGTCCTCGGCGGGCTCGCCTTCGACGCGATGGTCCGAATGTATCGCCGCTGGGGCTGGCCCGTGCCGTCGCCGAGGCCCCGGTTCGCCCACGGGCGGCTCCACCGCTTCGACCGAGCGCCGTTCCTCCTCGCGAGCTACCACCCGTCCCAGCAGAACACCTTCACGGGTCGGCTGACGCCGCCCATGCTCGAGGCCGTCTTCCATGACGCCCGCCGCGCCGCCGATGAGGCGTGAGCGGAGACCACGAAGCGCACGAAGCAA
>CAZQQP010000220.1:0-7999 GCA_964595475.1 uncultured Planctomycetaceae bacterium
GTGGCCGGCGGGGCATCGCAAATGGTTCGAGGCCCACGCCAAAGCAAGGAGGCTTTCCGCTCCTCGCTTTGGCGTATAGGCTCAACTTATTCTTTTCCGCCTCCTTAGTCCTGACCTCGCCCAAACGAGGTCTCATCGACCCCGATCCGTTCCGGCGGCTCGAGCTCCCGGCGCGCCAGGCCACGCTGGACCGCGCGGTCAAGGAGCCCCAGACTTCGTCCCAACTCAGACACCGCTGACGCGCCACCGCCGAAACACTCGCCTCCTTCAACCAGTCGATCACCTCCACCTCGAACGACGCGGTGAAACGAGCGTTCGCCTCCGCCCACGGCACGCGGACCTGTCGGATCCCGTGCGTCCCGCAATGGATCCGTGGAACCGACGCTTCCACGAGGGTCTTGTGCTGACACGTGTCGAGGGGGCGCCAGCCCCGACGCCGGCTGTCGTATCTCGCGCTCGCCCGCCCGCAGTCCGGACAGGGAAGCTTCGCCCCGCTCGCAACGGCCACCTCGACGTGGATCACCTTCCGACCCTCGTCCACGTCCACGCTCTGGACGACCCACGGATGGCTGATGCCGAGGATCTGTTGGTACAAGTGTGTGCCGTCCATACAGGACTCGTAATCGTCGCTGCTTCGTCTCCCAAGACCCGATTCGGTGCCGCCGACCGTCCGTCGGCGCCGGCACACCCGTGCCCCTACACCCTTGTGAACCGCGCCTCCCTGCCGGCCGCGCAGGGGGTCAAGGTGGAGCGCAGGCCCCGGGTCGGAGCGTGCCGAAGCGGAACGAGCGACCTCAGGGAGCGAGTGGAGCGCCGCGGAGACCCGGGGCCGAGAACACCTCGAGCCCCGAGCAACCCGCAGGACCCTGCCCGGCTCTGACCGGGCGAACCCCGATTTTCGCCGCGGCGTATCAATTCCTGGACCTCGTGAACGTCGGGGGAAAAGGTCCGTATGGCAAGGCACACGAGCGAAACCTGGCGTTGGTGGCGGGCTCGGGAGAGTGAGGCGGAAGGCTCGCCTCGCCGCAGGAGCTCGGGCCCGGCTCGCTCGTCCCGAACGCTCAACTATCCGACGACCGTCCTCGGCAGCGTGCTCGGGGAGACCGCCGAGCGCTACGCGGAGACACCGGCTGTCATCTACGGGAATCTCCGCTGGACCTATCAGGAGCTCGACGGGACCGCCCGTCGGTTGGCGGCGGGCCTCGGGCAGCTCGGCGTTGACGCCGGGGATTCCGTGGTCGTGACCCTTCCCAACTGTCCGGAGCTCCTCTCCACGTTCTTCGCGATCCAGATCCGCGGGGCGACCGTGGTGAACGCCGGTCCGCTGATGGGGCCTGACGACCTCCGGGCGATCCTCGGCCGGACGCGGGCGAGGCTGGTCGTCGCTCTCGACCTGCAAGCGCCGCGGGTCGCCCCCCTCTTGGAGGAATACCCGCACGTCCGCTGGGTATGGGCGTCGCTCAAGGGCTATCAGACGGTCTGGCGGCGGCTCGGCTATCGCCTCCGACTGTGGCAGGGTGGACAGGTGTTTAGCGACGGCGACGGCCGGCAGATGCTCGAGGAGCTGACCGACTCCGAAGACGCCACCGATCGCTCCGACCAGCATCCCGACTCGATCGCAGTCCTCCAGCCAACCGGGGGGACCACGGGGCGGTTGAAGCTGGCCCGCCTTTCGCATCGAAACCTGCTCGCCAACGCCACGCAGATCAGCACTTGCACACGGCTCCGGCCGGCTCAAGAAAGCATCTTCGCGGTCCTCCCCATGTTTCACGTCTACGGGCTGTCGACCGGAGTGATCGCGCCGGTGCTCTTCGGCGGAACCATTCTGCCGCTCACGCGCTTCCGCTGCGAGCCGATGCTCGCCACGCTGGAGGCCCACCGGCCCACGGTGGTTCCCCTCGTCCCGGCGATCGCCCAGGCGCTGTGCGATCGGATGGAGCGGCGACCCCGCCCCGACGCGGCTGCGGTCCTTCGCCAAGCCCTCGTCCTCAGCGGAGCGGCGCCCCTGCCCCGCACCACGGATGAGCGGTTCCGACGCGTGACGGGCGGCCGGATCATTCAGGGCTATGGCCTGACGGAGGCGTCGCCCGTCACTCACACCAACCCCGTCCAAGCGCCACGGGAAGGGTCCATCGGCCAGCCGCTGCCGGACACCCACGCGTTCCTCGTCGGCCTCCACGACCGGAGCCGCGTGGTCGCGTCGGGGGAGCCCGGCGAGCTCGTCGTGGAGGGACCGCAGGTAGGCCACGGCTACTTCGACGACCCTGAGGAGACGGCGGCCGTGTTCGACACGGACGAGACGGGCCACCGTCGGCTGTTCACCGGCGACATCGCCGAGGTCGACGACGAGGGGTTCTTCTACCTGCTCGACCGGAAGAAGGACATGATCAATCGCGACGGCATGAAGATCTATCCCGCGAAGATCGAGCCGGTCTTGAAGGCCCACCCGAAGGTCTCGGACGCGGCGGTCGTCGGGGTTCCGGACCCCGTTCACACGGAGGCGGCGGTCGCGGCGATCGTCCCCGCGGAGCGGGACGCAGGGAAGCTCGGCGAAGCACTCCGGACCGACTGTCAGGAGCACCTCGCGCCGTACGAGGTACCGAGTCGGTTCGAGATCTTCGAATCGCTTCCGCGATCGCCGCTCGGCAAGCTCTTGAAACACAAGCTGCGGGCACAGGTCACGGCCGGAACGGAGAACTCGCAGCGGGAGGACGTCCCGCAACCGGGGCGGCCGCCCCATGCGGCCACGCCCAGCACGAGTCGGGAGCCATAGGGAGCGTCGGACCACCATGAAGTGGAAAGCGGCCAATGGCCACGCAGCGATCGTCGCGGGGACGCGGACGCCGATGGTGAAGGCGGGCACCGACCTCGCCCGGACCCACGTCTGCGAGCTGGCGCGGACAGTGATGGACCAAACGCTCCACCGCGGCGCATGGCCCGCGGACCGCGTCGAGGAGGTGATCTTCGGAAACTGCGCCATGCCGGCGGACGCGGCCAACCCTGCTCGGGTCGCGGCGATCCAGGCGGGCGTCCCGCAGTGCGTGCCGGCGATGACCGTGCAGCGGAACTGTGCTTCGGGCATGGATGCCATCGCCCAAGCGGCGACGCAGGTGGACCGTGGGCAGGCCGACGCGGTGCTCGCCGGCGGGGCGGAGTCCATGAGCACCATTCCGCTTCTGTTTCCCGAGGAGACGCTCGAGCGCGTCGCAACGCTCGTGAAGGCGAAGTCGCTGTGGGAGAAGCTCGGCGCCCTCGCAAAGTTCCGGCCGCGACACGTCAAGCCCCGGTCGGGGTTGGAGCTGGGCCTGACCGACCCGCTGTGCAACATGATCATGGGGAAGACGGCGGAGGTGCTCGCCCACGACTTCGGGATCCTCCGGGAAGAGCAGGATCAATTCGCGCTGCGGTCCCATCAGCGAGCGGTGGAGGCACAGAACACCGGTCGCTTCGACGACCGAATCGTCCCGGTCTACGCCGGCGAGGGCTTCGAGCCGGTCGGGCGGGACAAGGGACCACGGCCGGAGCAGTCCCTCGAGGCCCTCGGGAAGCTGACCCCCGTGTTCGACCGTCGCGACGGGAGCGTCACCGTCGGCAACGCCTGTCAGGTGACGGACGGGGCGACGGGTCTGCTGGTGATGGACGCGGAGCGGGCGCGGGCGGAGGGGCTCGAGCCGATCGGGCGTGTCCGGGCCTACGCCGTGGCCGGAGTCGACCCCGTGCGGATGGGGCTGGGGCCGGTGTTCGCCATGGATCGGCTCTTCCGGGAGAGCGGCGTGGGGCTCGACGACGTCGGCCTCGTCGAGATCAACGAAGCCTTCGCGGCGCAGGTACTCGCCTGCCTTCGGACGATGAGCAGCGACCGCTTTGCGAGCGAGCGGCTCGGACGGAGTCGAGCCATCGGCGAGATCGATCCCGACCGTCTCAACGTCAACGGCGGGGCGATCGCCCTCGGCCACCCGATTGGGACGAGCGGCGCCCGGCTGGTCCTGAACCTGCTTCTGGAGATGCGGCGACGTGACGTGGAAGTCGGCGTGGCCACGCTCTGTGTCGGCGGGGGACAGGGCGCCGCCATCCTCCTCGAGCGGTCGTGACACCCTTCTGGAGCGGACCCATGAGCACGCGGGTGGAAACGGAAGTGGAAGCGGGCGTCCGGGTCGCTCGTCTCGTCGACCCGGAGCGGGGGACGAACACCCTCGGAACACAGGCTCTCGACGACTTGGAGCGAGTGGTCGCCCGGCTGGAGGGGGAGGCGGAAGGGAGCGCCGGCCTCATCCTGACGTCCGGGAAGCGGGGCACCTTTCTGACCGGCGCGGATCTGTTCGAGATGAAGGAGATGGACCGCGAGGCGCTCCGAGCCTTCATCGAGCGGGGTCAGACCCTCTTCGAGCGGATCGCGAACCTCTCCGCGCCGACGGTGGCCGCGATCAACGGGACGTGTCTCGGCGGCGGCCTGGAGCTCGCCCTCGCCTGCGACCGTCGCGTGGCCGCGGACGAGGGGGCCATCGACATCGGTCTGCCCGAGGTGAAGCTCGGCATCCTCCCGGCGTGGGGCGGCACCGTTCGGCTGGTGGAGACGATCGGCGTGCGACAGGCGTTGCCCCTGCTTCTCACCGGGAAGACCGTGCCGCCTCGCAAGGCGAGGTCGCTCGGCCTCCTCGACGACGTCGTCCGGCCCGAGGCGCTCGGCGACGGCGCTCGACGGCTGCTGCAGGCGCCGCCCCGTGGTGGCCGGCGAGCTCCGCGGGTCGACCGGGTGATCCGTCGCGTCGGACCTCTCCGCTCCTTGGTGGCCGCCTCCGTGCGTCGGAGGACCCGGGCGCACACCCATGGGAACTACCCGGCGCCGGAGAGAATCGTCGACGTCGTCGAGGCGGGCTGCCGAAGCCGGCGGGAGGGCCTCGACGCCGAGCGGACCGCGGTCGAGGAGCTCGGCGAGACGGAGGCGGCGAAGCACCTCACGCGGATCTTCTTCCTCCGCCAGCAGGCGAAGCGGACGCTGACCCAGCGGCTCCGCGCCGTCCCCGCTCCCGTCCGACGCACCGCGGTCGTCGGGGGCGGGACGATGGGCGCCGGGATCGCCCACGCAATGGCCCGGGCCGGGCTCGCGGTCCGCCTGATCGACGTGAACGAGGGGCTGTGCGCCGCCGCCCTCAGAACCATTCAAAAGCACCTCGACGACGATGTGAAAGCCAAGCGCCTGACATGGCTCGAGGCTCGCGCCGCCATGCAACGGATCTCCCCGGCCACCGGCTTCGACGGCCTCACGCTCGCGGACCTCGTGGTCGAGGCCGTCGTCGAGCGGGTGGAAGTGAAGCAAGAGGTCTTCGAGAAGGTCGACCGGGCGACGCGTTCCGACGCGGTGCTCGCGTCCAACACGAGCTCGCTGAGCGTGACGGAGATCGGCCGGTCGACCTCGCGGCCGGAGCGCGTCGTCGGGCTGCACTTTTTCAACCCCGTCGCGAAGATGCCGCTGGTGGAGGTCGTCCACCCCGCCGACGCGACGGGCGAGACCGGCGATCGAGCGGTGTCGACGGCGGGGGCTCTTGTCGGGCGGCTCGGGAAAGTCCCCATCCTGACGGGGGACAGCCCCGGCTTTCTCGTGAACCGCCTGCTGATTCCCTACCTCCTCGAGGCCCTCAGGCTGGTGAGCGAAGGGGCGCCGGTCGTCGCGGTCAATCGGACGATGCGGCAGTGGGGCATGCCGATGGGCCCGCTCGAGCTCCTTGACCAGGTCGGCATCGACGTGGCGATGGACATCTTCCGACCGCTGCGCGAGCGAATGGGCACCGCGATGGCCCCGCCCCAGGCACTCGAGACCGCGGTCGACCTCGGGTGGCTCGGCCGGAAGCGGGGCTGCGGCTTCTACGTCGACGAGACGCCGACGCTCTGGCGGCGGGGCCGGCGGACCGTGAACCACTCCCTCGTCGAGATGGTCCGGGCGGGCGGGGACGGCGTCGAGCCGGACGAGGCGACCATCCGCTGGCGGCTTCTCCTGCCGATGGTCAACGAAGCGGCGAAGCTCCTCCAAGAGCGCGTGGTCGACTCGGCGGAGACGATCGACCTCGCCACGGTGCTGGGGTTGGGCCTCGCGCCGTTTCGCGGGGGGCTGGTTCGGTTCGCCGAGGGGACGGGCCTACCCGACATCGTCCGAAAGATGGACCAGCTGGCGGAGGCGCGCGGCCCGCGCTTCGAGCCCCACCCCGAGCTTCGGCGCATCGCCGACGCGGGCCGGCCCATGGAGGACCTCGTCCGCACCGCCCGGGAGGAGGGGCCGGCGGCGAGCGGAGAGGGTCGGGAGGCCGACGCGGCCGTTGGAAACGGCTGATCGCTCCGCGGAGGACCGCAGCAGCAAGCGAGGAGACCCGCATGGTCACGATGAAGGAACAGGACCGTGCGCAATACGAAAAGGCGAAGGACCTCATCGAGGGCGAGCCCGACCAGGCGCTCGGGTTCGTCCGGTCGATGTTCTTCGGCCGGCTTCGGTGGGAGAAGATCCTCCCCACTCCCGAGCAAGACACGGAGGAGGCACGGCGGACGGACGAGCTCCTCGGGCGGCTGGAACCGTTCCTGCAGGACCGCGTCGACCCCGACCGCATCGACGCGGAAGCGAGCATCCCTCAGGACGTCATCGACGGCCTCGGGGAGCTCGGCGTCCTCGGGATGACCGTGCCGCAGGAGTACGGCGGAGGGGGCTACTCCCATATCGCCTACTGCCGCGTCCTCGAGCGGATCGCACGGCAATGCGCCTCCACCGGTGTGCTCGTCGGCGCCCACCAATCGATCGGGCTCAAGGCCCTCCTTCTGATGGGGACGGAAGCCCAGAAGCGGCGGTGGCTGCCGGACCTCGCCGCCGGGCGGAAGATCGCCGCCTACTGCCTCAGCGAGCCGGAGGTCGGCTCGGACGCCGCGAACGTCCGGACGGAGGCGACATGGCGAGAGGACCTTGGCAAGTGGGTGCTGCGCGGCGAGAAGAAGTTCTCGACCAACGGGGCGTTCGCCGGCGTCATGACCGTCATGGCGCGGACTCTCGTCGAGGAGGGGGGGGAAACCAAGAGCAAGGTCACGGCCTTTCTCGTCACCCCGGACCTCCCCGGCGTGGAGGTGGTCAGCGCCGATCGTCCTAAGTGCGGAATACGCGGCAGCTGGCAGGCGACGCTGCGCTTCCATGACGTGCTCGTGCCCCCGGAGAACGTCCTCGGCGACGTCGGGCGTGGGCTCAAGCTCGCCTTCGCCGTCCTCAACTACGGACGGTGCACACTGAGCGCCGGCAGCCTCGCTGGGGCGAAGGAGGCGCTGGCGCTCGCCACGGAACGAGCGCGAACCAGACACCAGTTCGGCCGGCCGCTCGGGGAGTTCCACCTGATCCAGGAGAAGCTCGCGAGGATGGCCGAGTCCGTCTTTGCGATGGAAGCGCTGACTTTCCTCGCGGCGGGCCTCGTGGACCGAGGCGAGGAGGACGTCATGCTCGAGACCGCCATCGTCAAGCTCTTCGCGACCGAGGCGAGCTGGGAGGTGGTCGACGACGCGGTCCAGATCTGGGGCGGGGAAGGCTACATGCGAGCCAACGGGCTGGAGCGGATGCTCCGGGACGCGAGGATCAACCGCATCGTCGAGGGCGCCTCCGAAGTGATGACCTCCTACATCGCGCTGATGGGGATGAAAGGGGTGGGCGAGGAGCTCCAAGAGGTCGTCAAGGCCGTCCGCCAACCCATCGGCCGGCGCGGTCGGCTCGCCGCCTTCGCGCGGCACGCGTGGCAAGACGTCCTGATCGGCCACGCCGGCGACGGCGTGGTCAGCCGGCTGGGGCCGGAGCTCCGCGGGGGGGCACGGACGGACGCGCGTCTCACGCGGAAGCTCGCCCGGCGTGTCAACCGAATGCTACGGATCCATCGACAGGACATCCTCTACCAGCAGCTCGCCCAACAGCGGATCGCGTGGGCCGTCGTCGAGATCTACGCGATGGCCGCCGTCATCGGCAAGCTCCAGGCTCAGCGTCACC
>CAZQQP010000221.1:0-3248 GCA_964595475.1 uncultured Planctomycetaceae bacterium
TCGGTGCCAAGGCGGAAGCCGACTTCCGCCTTGGCACCGATGAATCGGCTCAACTTATTCTTTTCCGCCTCCTTATGCGGCATGCGGCATGGACCATGGGGCTTGGGGCCCAGCCCTGCCGCACTCGCGCGGAGCGCACAAGGAAGGCCCGCCCCGGACTCTCACGGAGGGCCACGGACCGGACGTCAAGGCCTCTGCCCCATGCTCGATTCCCGTCGCCGGGTGGACGACCCGGACCGCTCGGGTTATCTTGACCTGAGTATCTCGGGGTCTCAGCAAAGGAGCCTCGCCATGACCACGATCGCCGCACCGACGGGACAGCAGATCGACGTTCGGGCGACTCAGCTGTTCATCAACAACGAGTGGGTGGACGCCGCGTCCGGGAGGACCTTCCCGACGGTCAACCCCGCCACCGGTGATCCGCTCGCCCACGTGGCCGAGGCCAACGAGGAGGACGTGGACCGCGCCGTCCGGGCCGCGCGGGAGGCCTTCGAGCGGGGCCCCTGGGCTCGGATGTCCGCGGCGGACCGCGGACGTCTCCTCCACCGCCTCGCGGACCTGATCGAGGAGAACTACGACGAGCTGGCGATGCTCGAGAGCCTGGACAACGGGAAGACGGTCGCGGTCGCGAAGGCCGCGGACCTGCCCCTCGTCCTCCGCTGCTACCGCTACTACGCCGGGTGGGCGGACAAGATCCACGGGAAGACCATCCCCGTGGAGGGTCCCTTCTTCACCTATACCCGCCACGAGCCCGTGGGCGTCTGCGGCCAGATCATCCCGTGGAACTTCCCGCTGCTCATGCAAGCGTGGAAGCTCGGCCCCGCGCTCGCCTGCGGCTGCACCGTGGTCCTCAAGCCCGCCGAGCAGACGCCGCTGACCGCCCTCCGCGTCGGCGAGCTCATCGAGGAGGCGGGCTTCCCGCCGGGCGTCGTCAACATCCTCCCCGGCTACGGGGAGACGGCCGGCGCGCCCATCGCCCGCCACATGGACGTGGACAAGGTGGCCTTCACCGGCTCCACGGAGGTCGGGCGAGAGATCATGGCGGAGGCCGCGAAGAGCAACCTCAAGGAGATCTCCCTGGAACTCGGGGGGAAGAGCCCCAACATCGTCTTCGCGGACGCCGACATGGATCAGGCCGTGGACGGAGGTCACTTCGGCCTCTTCTTCAACCACGGCCAGTGCTGCAACGCCGGCTCGCGTCTCTTCGTGGAGGAGTCCATCTACGACGACTTCGTCCAGAGGGCGGTGGAGCGGGCGAAGCGGATCAAGGTGGGCGACCCCTTCGACGATTCCGTGGAGCAGGGGCCGCAGATCGACCAGCAGCAGTACGACAAGATCCTCGGCTACATCGAGAGCGGCAAGCAGGAGGGGGCCAAGCTGCTGTGCGGCGGAAACCGCCTCGGCGACCGCGGCTACTTCGTCGAGCCCACGGTCTTCGCGGACGTCCATGACGAGATGAAGATCGCCCGGGAGGAGATCTTCGGGCCCGTGATGAGCATCATGAAGTTCAAGGACATGGACGAGCTCAAGGAGCGGGCCAACAAGACCATCTACGGCCTCGCCGCGGGCGTGTGGACCAAGGACATTTCCAAGGCCCACGCCATCGCCAACAGCGTGAAGGCGGGGACGGTCTGGGTGAACTGCTACCACAAGTTCGACGCCGCGGCGCCCTTCGGCGGCTACAAGCAGTCGGGCATCGGCCGCGAGCTCGGCGAGTACGCCCTGGACCTCTACACCGAGGTCAAGACGGTCACGGTCTCCCTCGACTCGTGACGGACGCGGCCGAACGACCCTCCCCGCTCCCCACGAGAGGCTCGCGGGCCACTGGCCCGCGAGCCTCTTTTTCGCGGAACCTTGTACAACCGGATGAGTCGGGGGTGACGATCAGTCCGGCTCGCGCTCGCCTTGGGCGACCTCCGGGAAGTTCACGTCGCGCCGTGGCCGTGCGACACATAGCCGCGGGCTGGCCCGTGCCACCCAACGCCGTGCGCCAAGTGCCTGCCGTGCCTCGGCCGGGAAACCATGAAGGACACGAGGATCCCGAAAGAAGCATTTTTGCAGTCGTGAGCGTCTGCGCCGTATGCACCGATCCGCTTCGTAGCCGAGCTCGCGGAGAGTGCGGCGTGCACACGAGCTTGCGATCCAGAGGAGTGTTCCGACTGGCTCCGGATCGGTGCCACTTCCCGTAAAGGTTCGTAGGCAGGGACGGCTGTGCCCGGGTAATGGCTCAGGCGCCCCGCGGAACGCTCCGCGAGTTCCGCTACGGTGCCGACCCTCCGTGAGCGCCGCATTTCACGAGACGAATCATTTGGTTGAAACGGCGACCGCGTCACACTGGTTCCACGCCCGACAAGTCCCTCCGCTTCTCGGGGCCCGCCGAGCTCTCCGTGAGTTCGGCTACGGAGGCCGGCCCCGAAAGGGACATGGTGCACGGCGTTGCGTCCCACCCGACTCAAGCCTTCCCGACGTTGAGAAAGCCCCGCGGCACCGACGAGATGCGGGGCCGATGTTCGAGCGGGCGCAACGTCCGCAAATGGCGGCGTCTGCGTCGACGGGCGATCGAAAATGGGTCGACGCCCACGCCAAAGCACGGAGGCTTCCCGCTCCTCGCTTTGGCGGATAGGCTCAACTTATTCTTTTCCGCCTCCTTATCTCGTCGTGGCCACACGGCCGACGAGCACCAACGGTCTGGGCCTCGACCGCGACGGCGCCTTGCGAAACACCGCGGCGTTCCGCCGCCACGCGGCGCTGTACGAGGAAACGGCGGGTGGATGGGAACATCTGCGGAAGCGGGTCGCGACTCGCGAGCTTTCCGGCAAGCGCATCCACGACGCGAACGTCGTCGCCACGATGCTTGCCCACGGCCTCTCCAAGCTGGTGACCGCCATCTCCAGGATTACGAGGCGCTCGCAGAGATCCGCGCCGCGCCTCCCCAGGTCGTGGCCGACGCCCTGACCGGGCTCGGCAATTGAAGAGATCGCGGCCGGTGACATCGGTTGGTGCGTTTGCGTCCGTCTCGGGCCCGGCTGCTGCGACTGTCTCAGCCGGTGGCGGACATGATCGATGATCAGGCCGCGTTTCACCTGATCGAGGAAGCCGAGCACGTCATCTGGTTCAGCCACGGCGAGTGACTGCGGGAGCTTCTTCGCGATTTCCTGTGCACGATCCCCCTTGATCGGGAAAACGGCCTGGTCATGCCGGTCCGGTGATCAAGGATTCATGCCGGCACGCTTGCACTCCTCGATGGC
>CAZQQP010000221.1:3258-7982 GCA_964595475.1 uncultured Planctomycetaceae bacterium
CCGGTCGGGCGATCGGTTTGGGACAGACCCCTCCGGCGGTACGCCCGTCGGTCAGTCGCGGACCAGGAACATGCCCTCCTTGCCCTGCAGCGTGATGCGGTCGCCGACCCGCCTCCCGTCGTTCGTGTCCGTGTCCTGCCGCTTCGTGGCTCGGATGTGGCGGTACCGCTCGCCCGGGAACATCTCCGCGAGGTCGAAGGTGTAGGGATGGGGCGCCGGGTTCGCGAGGACCAGGCCGTTCTCGAAGCGACGGGCGATGGCATCCGGGTGGGCGTGGAGGGTGACGTTCTCGAGCCACAGCGGCTCCGCGGACTCGACGGTGAAGGTGAGGTCGACCTTCGGCGGACGCACCCCGCGGAAATAAAAGCCGGAGGTGAAGCTGTCCTCGTCCACCCACGTCATGAACCGGCGCTTGCCGCCGGCTTCGAGGAGATTCCGCGGCACGCCGCCACCCCTGACCCGCGGGTCGCCCCAGTAGCTGTGGTCGGTGGTCGTGTCGTCCTGCGGGCCGCAGTCGGAGATGAGCTTGATGCAGACGGTCTCGCCGGTCCATTTCTCCAGCGAGACGGTGTGTTGGCGCCACGCGTGGGCCTTCTGGCGGCTCTCGTGCAGCGTGTGGAATCGGCCGAGCTCGCCGTTCTCCCCGACGGGGGCCACCTGGACCTTGAAGACGACGCCGTCGCTGCGGGTGGGGCTTTTCCGCCCCATCCCGGTCCAGAACTCCAGCGCCGGGTCCTCGGGGAGGTCCGTGATCCGCGACCAGAAGGTGTAGCCCGTCATGTTCCCCTCGTAAGGCGGGTGCATGAAGAGGGCGCGATGGCTCTTTCCCCCCATGGTCACGGTGCCGCGACGCCTGACGGAAGCGGCGAAGTCCTCGGGGATCTCTCGCTCCGCCCCTCCACGCGTCTTGATGCCCCGCTGCAGACGGCCACCGGGGCTGAGCTTCACGTGCATCAGACGGGCGGTCTCCGGCGGATAGCCCGCCCGCGACGCCGCTCGCGCCGTGACGGAGACGAAGAGGTCCTCGCCGGTAGCGGGGAGGTCCGTGAGCGTGACGGAGATGCGGTCGGCGTCCGGGTCCGTCCCCGTCACCTTCAGCGCGTCTTGCTCGGTGACGACCCGGGCGTCGTCGGTCTCGCAGCGGCGGAGGAGGCCCTCACCCGGCGGCGAGCCCGCGCCGTCGAGCAGGTCGGACGTCCGGAGGGCCATCCGCTGGGGCGGGCCCTCCGGCTCGCCGAGCCAGCCCGTGCGTCTCTCCCGGCCCATGCGAAGCTCGTCCCACACGCCGTACCTGCCGTCGGGGTCGCGGCGTGGGGGATAGGAGTAGCAGACGGCCGAGTCGGTGATCACCGCTGCGGCGAACACGAGGCGGTGGATGCGGAACGGGATGTCGGGGTGGTATCGCTCGCGGCCTTCCGCGCCGGGGTTGACGAACTTGTGGTTGATGTAGTTGAGCACCGGCGGTCGGGCGTTCTGCTTCCAGAAGAAGTGCCGGTTCAACCCGCCCGACCAGTCGCGGGCGCCGTGGTCGCGGAGGGACGGCCAGCCCTCGCTCTCGATGCCGTTGAGCAGCCCGAAGCAGCGTTGCATGCCCGGGTTGGTGCCGTCGGCGAGGAGAAGCGTGTCGTCGCCGACCGTCTGGCGGAGCTGGCGGATGAACCGCACGACGCCGATGCCGTAGGTGTTCTTTCCGTCCAGACGCCCGCCGTCCGGCTCGCCGTCCGCGTCGGCGTCCGGGGCACGGCCGCGGCCGCCGCCGGGATCGTTGTGGAGCACGTCGAACTCCACGCCGTCGAAGCGCGCCAGCTCCCCCTCCGGCGCGAACCACCCGGCGACCTGGCTCGCGAGGACGTCCCGGCAGACCCGACCCTCCGGGTCCTCCGGGCACGCCGTGGAATAGTTGTAATACCACAGGAGGTGGTTGCTCTTCCCCCACGGCCCCTCCGTGCAGTGGGCGGCGGCGTAGGACTCGCCCGCCTTCCACGCCCGCGGCTCGGTTCCGTACATGCCCCGCCTGACGCGGATGGTGTTCGTCTTCGGGTGTTTTTCCAGAAGCTTCACCTGTTCGCAGACGTTCCAGTTCGGCTCGCCGTCGGGGCCCAGCTTGCACAGCCCGATGTCGTCGTCGGCGGCGCCGTAGCGGCCCTTGTCCAGCCGGAAGAGCGAGGCTTCGTCGACGTGGATGACGCTCTCCCCGGACTCCGCCGGCAGGTCCTGCGTGACCGTGGTGCCGTTGTGGTAGAGCCAGTGGCCCGCGAAGAAGACGTCGCGGCGGAACCGGGGGTCGCGTGCGTTGCCGTTGAAGTGCAAGAGGACGAGCTGGCTCGGATGCTTCTTCTTGAAGCGGGTGAAGTACCGCCGCACGCGGTCCCGCCGCGCGGCGCGGAGCTCCTCGGCGAGGACCTTCCCTTCGATCCCCATGAGGCGGCTGAACGACCGTTCCCACTTCTCGTAGGGCTGCCGCGTGGCGGCGCCGGCGGCGTGGCGGAAGAAGAAGGCACGCGGATGCTCGTCGGCGAGGATGTCGGGCCTCGCGGCTTCCCCGGGCTCGCCGGCCGCCGTGGCAGCCGGAGAGAGCACAAGAAAAGCGAGTACAACGCGGCATCGCCGGAGAATGGCGCACATTTCAGATCTCCGATCGGAAGGTGGCGAACAATCGCGACCGCGAGGCCGCTCCGGCCGGCGCTCCATCGGCGCTCGGATCCCGCACGCGCGGGTCACCCACCACGCGGGGGTGGCCACCAGAGCCTTTCACAACGGCGAGCATTTCCTATAGTCGGTCCGGCTGCCTCATGGCGGAGGAGACTCCGGATGCCTCTCGAACTGAGCATATGGCGGATCGACCAGGGCCTCGAACCGATCCAGTTCGGAACGCTGGACCTCGAGTCGAGGCTGGAGGACCTGCTCGAGAAGGACATCTCCATCGCGGCGCCGCATTGGATGGTGATCGGCCGGCAGGTGCCCACTCAGTACGGCCACTACATCGACCTGCTCGCCCTCGACTGCGACGGGAAGCTCGTGGTGATCGAGTTGAAGCGGGACAAGACACCCCGCGACATCGTCGCGCAGGTCCTCGACTACGGCTCGTGGGTACGCGGTCTCCGCAACGACGACGTCGCGCGGATCTTCCACCACTACCAACAGCAATACGGTGCCGACGCCACAGCGAAGTCGATCGACACGGCCTTCTGTCAGCATTTTGATGTGGCGGAGATGCCCGAGGAGCTCAACGACAGCCACGATCTCGTGATCGTCGCCTCCGCGCTCGACGCGAGCACCGAGCGGGTCGTCCAATACCTCGCGGAGGAGCACGGGGTCAATATCAACGCGATCTTCTTCCGGGTCTTCCAGGACGGCGAGCGCGAATACCTGACCCGCGCCTGGCTGACCGACCCGACCGTTCCGGTGGAGCAGCGGCACGAGAAGAAACCCGCCGCGTCGTGGAACGGCGAGTACTACGTCTCGTTCGGCGGCAACCCGAACCGCGACTGGGAAGAAGCCCGCCGCTACGGGTTCATCAGCGGTGGCGGCGGTTCCTGGTTCAGCAACACGCTCGGGATGCTCGAGGCGGGCGACCGCGTGTGGGTCAACGTGCCGGGGAAGGGCTACGTCGGCGTCGGCGAGGTGACCGAGCCGGTGGTTCCGATCGAGGAGTTTCTCGTGGACGACGGCAAGGGAGAGCGGGTCCCGATCACGGACCTGGAGACCAGTGCGTCCAACCTGCTCAAGAAGGCGGACGACGAAGAGCGAGCCGAGTACATGGTTCGGGTCCGGTGGATCAAGACGGTGCCTTTGGAAGAGGCGATCCGGGAGAAGGGCTTCTTCGGCAACCAGAACACCGTCGCCCGCCCGAGGACACCGAAGTGGGACCACACCGTGGAGCGCCTCAAGAGGCGATTGGGCGTGGACTGAGCCGCGGGGGCGCTCACATCTTCGAGGCATCCGCTGGCAGGCGCAACATATACCGGCGACTCGAGTCCGCGACCCACCAACGAGATCCGCGGCCTCCCGATCCTCCACACCGGCTTCCATGGGGTCGAGCGTCCGCAAGCGTTTGTCGGGTCACCCTTCGCAGGCCGCGCTCCTCTCCGTCCGGCGAAGCGTCGTGAAGGGATTCGTCCGTCCGTCGAACCAGCGGTCCCAGCGGGAGAGCAGGACGACGGTAAAAAGATTCGCCGCCGCGTAGCGAAGGAGGTCGTCGGCGTGCGGTGCGTCGTCGTTCGACGGCTTGTTCGCCGTCGCGTCGAAGACGAGGGAAGGTGAGCCGCCGGAGGACACGGAGGGTCACGCGGTCCGGCTGCTTGCGGTCGACCCTGAAGATGGGGGGATGGGACTTGTAGCGGACGCCGCCCCAGAAGCGACAAGCGCCGGAGAGCCTCCCGGAGCTCCCGACCTTTCAAGGTAAAGCTCGCGTCTACGCCGCCGATCGAACGGCTCCCGCTCACACACGCTGCCGAGCGCTCCTCGACCCGTGGCGCCGCCAACCGTCGGTCTGGTACACGACCTGTCCCATCCTCTGCGAGCTCATGCGGGTCACGACCCACCCGAGTGTCTTCGACTCGCCATGGGCGACGCACGAAGCGTGGAGCTTCGTGTAAGCCGTTCTCGCGTCTCCCGGGTTAACCGTCCTGACGGAGACGGACCGACATCCCGATCGGCTCGACCGTTGTAAGGAGGCGGAAAAGAATAAGTTGAGCCTATACGCCAAAGCAAGGAGCGGGAAG
>CAZQQP010000222.1:0-7960 GCA_964595475.1 uncultured Planctomycetaceae bacterium
GCTGGCAGAAGGGTGCAGGGGCTCCCATCGGCCCAAGCCGGGCGTCACCTACGCAGATTCCAGAAGAACCGAAAAGGGTCCGCCTTGGCGTCCCGTCGCTCGGGAGTGGCTCGAGGGCGCTGATATTGCGGAGCCCGACAATGGCCGCGCCCTCCACGGCCCCGTCCCGGCCTATCGGGGCGAACACATAGGCCAGGCGGGGCGTCCCTTCGCGATCTCCGCGCGACGCACGTCATACCCGTCACGGGATTGATGACGAACAGTTCGAACGGCCTGGCCACCAACTTTTCGCCAAGGGCTCGTAGCATCATCTGTGCAAAGCCGCCCGCCCGCGAAACCCGCTTTTCGGTGTATCCGTGTCAGCAAGGAGGTGCGACGAAACGATCTCGTCTCCTCGCCCAGGCCTCTTCTCCCAAAGCCTCGGGGGAAACGTGCATCGGAAAGGACGCCTCCGGGAGCAGGTCGCGCGCGGCCACGGCCGCCTGTGGCATCCGCACCTTGCCGGAGACCACCCGACCCTCAGGTGGCGTCTTCCCGTCGTTACCCGCCGGCGCTGTTCTGATGCGTCCTCTAGCACATCGAGGATCGGGCACGACTCCAGGGGGCTTTCGTCCCCGCACGCCCGGTCGCACCGGTCGACGAGGCCCTGCAGGGCCTTTCGCATCGACTCCAGGTCCCGGAGCTTCTGCGCGATGTCCGAGAGCTTTGCCGCGGCCCGCGGCCGAATCTCCGCACAGCTCGTCTGGCGGGTTAGCCGCAGCTCGAGCCGGTCGCCCACGTCCCGGAGCGTGAAGCCGAGCGCCTGAGCTCGCTTGATGAAACGGACCTGCCGCAGGGCCTCGGCACTGTCGCGCCGCGTGCGGCCACCCGGCCGAGTGGGGCGTTCCAACAGGCCTCGGCGCTCGTAATAGCGGATCGTCTCGACGCCGACCCCCGCGGCCCGTCCGAGTTGTCCGATCGTGTAGCCCGCCATGGTGCGCCCTGGAAGACATCCGGCGAGCACCGAGATCCGGTCCGTCGAAAGAGGTGGTGAGGACCGCGACCAGAGTGAGCAGGCGGTGGGCCGCGGGGCCCGCGCGCCGGCTCAGGTCGCGCAGCAGCTCAATCTTCTCACGTCCCTGTCGAAGGCGAGCAGCGCGAGCTTCACGGCCTCGCCCAGGGTCAGGTACGGGTGGAAGCACTCCTTCAACTGCTCGACGGGCATGCGGAATCGGATCGCCAGGGTCAGCTCCATCAGCAGCTCCGAGCCTTCCGGAGCCAGGATGCGGGCGCCGAGGAGCTTGTCCGTCGCCCGATCGCGGACAAGCTTGAAAAAGCCGCGCGTGTCGTGGGCGACGATGCGGCGCGGCACGTGGCTCATCGGCAGCTTCGCCACGTCCACTTCGAAACCTTGTTCGCGCGCTTCTCCTTCGTCGAGGCCCACCCCACAGACCTGTGGGTTCGTGAAGATCACCCAGGGGAGGGGCGTGACATCGCGGCAGTTGTCCGTGCCGCGGATGGCGTTCTCGGCCGCCAAACCTCCCTCATACGCCGCAACGTACACGTACAGATCAGAGCCGGTGACATCGCCGGCCGCGTAGACCCCCTCAGTCCCCGCGCGAAGGTGTTCGTCGGTGGCGATGAAACCGCGCCGATCGGGATGAATGCCGGTGTTCTCCAGCGCCATCCCGTCGGTGTTCCCACGGCGTCCCGTGGCAAGCAGGAGGTGCTCGGCTCTGAAGGTCTTTCTTTCCCCGCCGACCTCCGCCTCGACCACGACGCCCTGGCCCTCCCGACGCACCTGTTGTGCTTGGACATCCGTGACCACTTCCACGCCTTCCTCTTCGAGGAGGGCGGTGAGCTCTCGAGTCAGTTCCGCCTCCTCCGTCGGCAGAATGTGCGCGGAGCGCTGGAGGATCGTCACCCGGCTGCCGAGGCGGGCGAACATTTGGGCGCACTCGAGAGCGATGTGCCGTCCCCCGAGCACGATGAGCGATGACGGCAGCGTCTCGAGCTCAAAAGCGGACTCGTTGGTCAGATAGCCGGTCTCCTCGAGGCCCGGGATCGGCGGTGCGGAAGGTTGCGCGCCCGTGGCGATCAGGACGCGGTCGCCCGTGATGCGGCGGCCGTCGACCTCGACGGTGCGCGGGCCCGTGAACCGCGCCCGACCGCGGATGACGTCCACGCGCCGGAGGTCGGAGATCACGTCGACATACTTGTTCTGTCGAAGCCCCTCCACGAGCCGACGCTTCTGCTCGATCATGCCGCGGAAATCGCTGAGACGACCGTCGCCCTCGATCCCAGTGAAGCCGTGGTTGCGGACCTGCTGCCGCGTCTCGGCGGCGCGAATCAGCGTCTTTGAGGGAACGCACCCCACGTTCACGCAGGTCCCTCCGATGGGAAGCCTGTCGTTGGCCAAGGTGACCCGTGCCCCGGACTCGGCGGCCCGGGCGGCCGCCGCGAAGGCAGCGGAGCCTCCGCCGACGATCAGAAAGTGCAGCGATGTTCCGTCGGCGGAATGGGCCCCGGGCTTCGCGCGCCGCTCGTCAGCGCTCGCACCGGGCCCCTCGACGGTCTCCGCGGCAGCCAGGCGGTAGCCGGCGCTGGCCACAGCCTCTTCGATCTGGTGGTCGGTCTCCGCGGGATCTTCCCGGCTTGTGTCCATCTGGACGATGGCTTGTCCCTTGGGATAGCTTACCTCGACCGAGATGCGCCCCGGGGCCTGCGCGAGCGCCCTGCGCACGGGATCCGCACAGCCCTCGCACGTCATCCCTTCGATCGCCAGGCACTTTGTTTGGATGCTCATGGCCGATCATTCCCTTTCCGGAAGGGTCTGGACGCTCGTTGCCGTATAGCCGGCGCTCTTCACAGCCTGTCTTAGCTTTTGATCGCTCGGACCATCGGGCCCGACCACCACCCGGGCCTTCTTCTTCGTATAGCTCACCGACGCGGACTGCACGCCAGCGAGTCCACTGAGCCCGTTCTGGATCGGCGCGGCACACGCGGAACAGGTCATGCCTTCGATGGCCATCCGCTTCTCCGCCGTCTTGACCACGGAGGCCTCGAAACCCGCCCTTTCCACGGCCGCGACCAGCGCGTCGCGCGGGGCGGGCTTGTGCTGCGCGAGCTCGATCGTGGCACGCCCCGTCTCGGAATCGGCCCGGCATTGCGCCACCCCGGAGACCGAGTCCACTGCGCTGCATACACTCGCCTCGCAGCCGCCGCAGGTCATCCCCTGTACGTCCAACAGGATCGTTTCCCGATCCGCGCTGGTTGTCGCCATACCGGCGCCTGTCCCCAGAAGCCAACCGCTGTAGGTCGGGAAGAACGCGAACGTGAGCACAAGCCCGGTCACCGCCCACAATCCGACCCGGCTCGCCCGGTACACCTTTCGCACGCCAGCGCCCGCAGGGGGGCAACAGGCCTCAGCCGATTGCGCGCCCGTATCGCAGCCGGCCTCTCCTCGTGCGGACACGGCCGCGCTCGTCGCCCGCCGTGGTCTGTAAGCGAGATAGAACGCGGCCCCGAGGAAAAGGAACGTCAGCACCATGAACAGGATGCGGTACTGCTCGAAGAACTTTGTCGCCGCGATGCCCGATGCCCCCACCGCCACGAGCAGCAGGGGCAGCCAGCAACAAGCGGATGCAACCACCGCGGCGCCCATTGCTCCGAACACCGCCCACAGCCCGCCTCGGCTCGCCCGGGACGACCTATCCTGACTTTCCGCATCCGGCTGGCTTTGCATGGCTGCACCGTCCTTTCCACTGAAGCTTGCGATCTGACAGATGTCTTTCTTGATCTCAGCCGCCGGACTTGCTACGCACCGCACCCTGGTTTGGGGTTCGAGGAACTCTCGCACGACCCGTTCGCATCAGAGCCTAGCAACCGTACCAAGGTACGGATCAAGGGTCGCGACAGGCGATGCGGAACTCCGCAGGCCCGGTTCGACGCCAAGGCGATCACTTCACCTCGTACCCCATGGCCGCCAGGCGCTCGGCGAGCGCGTCCTCGTCGAGATCACCCGTGGCCTCGACCTGCACTCGTCCGACCCGCGCATTTGCTTCCACCCGCTCCACGCCCGCGTATCGCTCCAGACCCACGGCCACCGCCTTCTCGCAGCTGGTGCAGTGCATGCCCGGGACACGCAGCTCCAGTTGTTTTTCTCCGGCGGCCTCCGGCATCTGGCCCCCGGCCGCATGACGAACGAGGCGGCCACCAAACGAGTTGGCGAGGACGAGGGAGACGCTTGCGACCATCGCCCCCATCGCCCACACCGGGTGGAGGAGGCCGGTGGCGGCAACGGGCACCCCGATGCCGTTGAAAAGGAAGGCCGCGAGGAGGTTCTGCTTCGTCTTTCGATAGGAGTTCCGGCTCACTTCGAACGCGGCGACGACCCCGGCGAGCCGTCCGTGGACCAGAACCACGTCCGCCGACTCGATCGCGATGTCCGTGCCGGCACCGATGGCCACGCCCACGTCCGCCCGGCTGAGCGCCGGCGCATCGTTAATGCCGTCGCCGACCATCGCCACGCGGTGTCCCGCTTCCTGGAGCTGTCCGATCTCCTCGGCCTTCCGGTCAGGCAGAATCCCTGCAAAGACGCGCTCGATTCCGACTGCGTCCGCGATCGCCCCGGCCGTCCGCTCGTTGTCCCCGGTGATCATCAGCGGCGCGACCCCCATCTCGCGAAGCGATCGGACAGCCCGGGATGCCCCCTCCTTGACCCGATCCCCGATGGCAATGACCCCGACAACGGTCTCGTCGACCGCGACGAGGACGGCCGTCTGGCCCTGGGCCTCGATCGCGTCGAGCGCCTCAGTCGCTTCAGCGGATCGGATGTCGCGCTCTTCGAGGAGCCGACGCGTTCCCACCACCACGCTCCGCCCGTCGACGGTGGCGGTCACGCCACGGCCCGGGAGCGCTTCGAAATCGTCGACCGAGGCGGCATCGAGCCCGTCGTTTTCGGCCCGATCGAGAATTGCCCGCCCGAGCGGATGCTCCGATGCCTGTTCGGCCGAAGCGGCCCACCGCAGGACGTCGGAGCCATCGGCATCCCCGACGGGTCGGATCTCGGTCACCCGGGGCGCCCCCTCCGTGACCGTCCCCGTCTTGTCGAACACGACGGTGTCCACGTCCTTGAAGACCTCGAACGCCTCGCCGCTCCGCATGAGGACGCCGCGCTCGGCGGCCATCCACCCGCCGCGGAGGAGAGCCAGCGGGGTCGCCATCCCGAGCGCGCACGGATAACCCATCACGAAGACCGTGAGCATGGCGTAGACCGCACGCACCCAGGGGACAGTGCCAGCCAGAAGCCAACCCCCGAGAATCCAGAACAACAGGGCACCGGTACCAATCGCCACGACGCCTGAGACGTAGAACTTCAGGACCCAGTCGACGAGCTGCACGATGCCGGGTTTCAGCGCCCGACCATGCTCGACATGCCGGGCCACCTGCTGGAGGAAGCCCTCTTCACTGCTGGCGGTGACTTCAGCCACGAGCGCCCCGGCCTGATTGAGGGACCCGCCGATCACCTCGTCGCCCGGGCTCTTCTCGGCCGGGATCGGCTCCCCGGTGACGATCGACTCGTCCACCGTCGAATGGCCCTCCGCGACCTTTCCATCGAGCGGGACGCTCTCCCCCGGTCGAATCCGGACCCGTTCACCGACCCCCACCTGCTCCACCGGGACCTCGACCTCGGTGCCCCCCTCGAGACGGCTCGCCGTATTCGGCCGCAGCTCGAGCAGCTTCCGCACGGCCTGCTGGCTGCGGGCGCGGACGGCGGTCGCTGCGTAGCCGGAGAGCAGGTGATAGGTCATCAGGAAGATGGAGGCGCTGAAGAAATGGAAGGTGGGGAACCGTTCAAGCAAGAACCCGAGAAGGCCGGCGAGGAAGGCGCCGACGGCCCCGAACATCAAAAGCACGTGCTGATTGAAGATCCGCCGCCACAGGCCCGCCACGGCCATCGAGAGGATCGGCCGCCCCGTGCCGAAGACCACCCCAGCGGCGAGCAGGCCGGTCAGCACGCGCCCCCACAGGGGCACCGGCCCCACTCCCGCCCACATGGCACCCATCACCAAAGCGATCAGCCCGCTCGCGACGGCCCCGACGATCGTCCGCCGCCGCTTGTCGTCGAGCTCGTCCTGCTCCTGCTGATACGCTCGAAAGCGCTCAGGGTCGCGAATGGGATAGCCCAGCGCCGTCAACGCCTCCCGCAGCTCGGGCTCGCCAACCTGATCGGCGTCGTAGTCGATCAGCGCCTCTTCATGGGCGAGGCTGACCGCGGCCCGCTGCACACCCGACATCTTCGAGAGCGCCTGCTCGATCGTCTGCGAGCAGAACGAGCAGTGCATGCCACCGATCTGGAGATGAAGCCTTGCCATTGTCTCTATTTACGCCTTGCATCCGGGTGCAACGTTCAAGGACGGTCGCAAACGGTCTGCAAGAGACGGGCGCCCGATCCTCCATTGGTGGGTGGCAAGCACGAGAGTACGCCCCTCAAGGGAGAGTGGCGGCGCGACCGGAATGCAGACCCTCGACTGGCTAATCCACAGGCACCCGTGCATCCACGAGGTCGGACGCCGACAGGACCTATCCCGCAGTCGCCCCGCCGCACGGAGAGAAACTGAGCGCCAACTGCTTGTCGAGCGCCGGAGAACCTCCGAGAGGGAGCCGGCTCCGTGATCTGGCCACCTCGTGTTCAGCCTTCGACCCAACGGAGAATCGGGACGAGCGCGTAGGCGAAAAAGGCTCCAATCGCCACGATCGCCAGGGACAGCCAGAACATGGCTTTGGTGAACCGTCCGGCGACCTCGCACCCACTGCCGCCCGTGAGCGAGCAGGCGACCTTTCCCTTCGGTCGGAACAGCAGGAGGCCATTGATCGTGAGCATCGCGGCGGCCGCCAGGAAGATCCACTCCTTCTGGCGCGAAAGGGGGATCAGCCACGGAAAAATGCTCGTGAAGGCAATGACGGCCGATCCGCCGGCGAGGACGCCGATGGCCGCAGGCAGCGCACAGCAGAAGAGCGTGCCCGTAGAGGTAAACAGGGCAAGCACACCCGCCACGGACGCGATCGGTCTTTGCTTCACCTGTGGAGAGGGTCGATCGGTCATGTGTGTCATCACCCTGCAGAAAGGAGTCCTGGATATGGGGCGTCAGCTGTCCTCAGCCCTCTTCTTGGACCCCTCGAGGGCCTTAAGCTGTCCGATCGCGATCGCCGGCGGCCTCTCGCTCGGGTTATGGCGATGCACACGGCCCACGATCCGCACGGTCTTCTTCCGGTCGATCAGGCGGTCGATCTGCTCTTGGCGCTTCTCCGTCAACGCCGCGCCGTCGCCCTCCCTCTTATGGCGCTGCCCGGAATCGAATTCCTTCAGAGCCGTTTTCTCGTACATGAAGAAGCGCTGTCTTACGGGCTTCGGGAGGTCGACAAAGTAGGCGCCGTCTTCCTTCTGAAGCGTACCTTCGACCGCGGCCTGGGTCCACTTCAACGTATAGCCCGCGCTTTTCACCGCCTTCTCAATTGCACCTAGAGGCAGGGGCTTCTTGTCCTCCCAGCCGAAGGAGACCTTACCCTGGTTGATCTTGACCTTGTACGTTCCGTCCTTGAAACCGTCGAGGTTAGTGAGCTTCTTCTCCAAGCCATAGGCGCAGAACGGACACGCGAGGCCATTGACCCGCAGCGTCACTTCTGTGACCTGCGCCTGGGCGGGGCCAGCGCCAGTAAATAGCAGCACCCCTGCACCGATCAGAACTGCAAATGTCTTTCGAGCTTCACACATGGTTAGAACCTCCGTTGTCAAAAGTGGTACTCGATCGCGAACTTCAGGCGCATATTGTCCTCCCCCTGCGCTCCTGCCAGATCCTGGACGACCGGCCACTGCGCGCCGATCTTGAACATCCACTGGGGATTCGGAGAGATCAGCGCGCTCGGCCCGAGCCAGACCGTGTTTCCGCCGCTGTCGGGATCCTCCTCCCCGCCGACC
>CAZQQP010000223.1:0-5440 GCA_964595475.1 uncultured Planctomycetaceae bacterium
CCAAGGGCTGTTCCGGACCTCCGCCATGACGGCCGCCACGGGGGCGCCGCTGCGGATCGGGATGGAGACGACCCGCGAGGGGGCGTCGTGGGCCACGCACCGCCTCGTCCCCGATAGCGGCTGGGAGCTCCCCGCGGAGACCCGCTACAAGCGGGTCGCCCGGTCCCTCGGCGCCAGCGAGACCCCGTGGCAGGCCGACCTGCCCGTGGGCCGGCGGGAGCGGGCCTGGGTCGAGGATCAGCTCCGCGGCCTCCCCCGCCCTCACCTGGCCGTCCACCCCGGTGCTCGCTGGCCGACCAAGCGATGGCCGGTCGGGAAGTTCGCCCGGGCGCTGACCCACGCCATGGAGCGGGGCTTCTCCGTGATTGTCGTCGGCGGCCCTTCGGAGGCGTCGCTCGGAACGCAGCTCGCGGCGGAGCTTCCGCCCGAGCGGGCCGTGAACCTCGCCGGCCGCCTCGGCCTGCGGGAGCTCACCGGCACGCTCCACTCGGCGGACGCGCTGCTGACCAACGATTCCGGCCCGATGCACCTCGCCGCCGCCGTGGGCACGCCCGTCGTGGCGTTGTTCCTGTGCACGAGCCCCACGTACTCCGGCCCGTCGGGAAGCAGGCACGAGCGGGTCTCCACGCGTCTTTCGTGTGGAGGCAGCTACAAGAAGCGGTGTCCGTTCAAGGGACCGAGCCACCTCGCGTGCATGGAGGAGCTGTCGGTGGATCGGGTTTGCGAGGCGATCGACCGGCTCGTCGCGAAAAGCGCGTTTGGCCTATCTCAGTCGATGCCGCGGGCCGACGAGACCACGAGTCCGTGAGGCGAATCCGCGAGACCGAGAGACCGGGAAACCGCGAGTGCGCGAATCCGCAAGTCGGCCCACGCTCCCGGTCTCCCATCGACGGCTTCCCTTTCGAGGGCGTCGGGAGCCGGGTCGGGAAGGTCCACCTCCGTGAACCCATCCGCGGGATAGCGGTCATCGTCGCCTTCCTCGTCGATGATCCGGACATATCCATCCGGGTGCCGGCCTACGGGGAAACAATCCGGCAGAGCTTTCTCTTCTCCAGCGAAGCGGGATTCTCCCCCGCGTAAAGGGAGACGACGTAACGGCGTTTTGGGGAAGGTCCGCTCATCCGTGCTCAGCTTCCGCTGACTTGGCGCTTGGCTTCCCACTCCACTCGGCCGATCCCCCCGCCTCGAACGAGTGGACTTCGTGCTCACTTCGGGAAGGGCTCGTAGTGGGCCACCGGATCGTCCATGGGCACGGGCCATCCGGTGATCACGGGCTCGCCGTACGGCCGGCGGATGAGCATGCCGAAGTGGCGGGCGCGCCCTTCGAGAAACTGAAGCAGCTCCGGGTGGCTGATCCACGTCGCCGGCTCCGGCGAGGCGGGATTGTGGAGCTGGGACTGGTAGCAACGGACCGCCTCCATCTTCCGGTGGAAGCTCTCCGAGATGTCGATGATGAAGCTCGGGTTGAACGGCCAGTGCTGCATGAAGAAGAGAAACTCGCGGGGGCGGCACGGCGGCCCTTGGGCGGGAAAGTTGGCGAAGCCCACGGGATACATGACGTTCCGGACGATCTCGCCCGTCGCCCGGTGGTCCGGGTGGACGTCGTCCCAGTAGTTGGCGAAGACGATCGTCGGCTGAACCCGACGGATGAGCTCGATCACCCGCGTCCGGGCCTCCATCGTGTCTTGGAGCCACCCGTCGCCGAGGTCGAGGTTGGTCCGCTCCACGGCGCCGAGGGCGTCGGCCGCGGCAGCGGCCTCCTCGGCGCGGGTCTCGGGCGTGCCCCGTGTGGCCATCTCGCCGCGGGTGAGGTCCGCGATCGCGAGGGAGCGGCCCCGGTCGCGGAGCTTCGCGAGCGTGCCGCCGATGGTCATCTCGATGTCGTCGGGGTGGGCGCCGATCGCGAGGATGTCCACGGACAAGTCGGGTCTCCTTACTGAGAGATCACCACGAGCTGGTGGTCGAGGGTCTCCGGATCGAGGGCGTCCCGCATGGCCGGGACGATCTCCGGGCCGTACCGCCCGAGCAGCTCCAGCGGGCTCAGCACGCGCTCCTGCGGGCGCCCGCCGGGGCGGACTGTCTCCGCCACCTTCTTCAGGTCGCCCTTGCCGAGACCCTGTCGAGCCAGCCGCTCCGTGTGGACGCGGTCGAGCACGCGTTGGAGCTGGTGCCCGATCGAGCCCCTTGCTTTGCTGACGAGCTTCTGGTTGTCGCGGGTCTCCACCCGGTCGATGGCCTCGAGCACCGCCCGGCCGTGGCGGTCCACCTCGTCGAGGTCCGCGTCCCGCTCGCCGAAGCGCGACGGGTCGTACTGCTCCGCCGCTTCCTGAGCCCGGAGCACCGCATCGCCCGTCAGGCCGAAGCGCCGAGCCGTCTCCGCGGTCCGCTCGTCGAGGAAGGTGGCGCGGATCCGCGGCCAGAGGCGGCTTCGCGTCACGTCCGCGGCCGCGTAGAGAGGGTCGACCTGCCAGAGATAGTGGACCTCGGCGGGCCCGGCGACGGTCGCGACCACCGGGAGGGCGGCGTCCTGGACGATGGGGCGGAGACCGGCGCTCGGGGAAAACCGCTCCGGATCCGCTCCGCGGCCTCGTGAAAGCCCACGCGGCGGCCGCCGAGGGTCATGCCCGCGTCGTCCTCCTCACACGCGGTGCGGTCTCCGTCGACGAGCTCGAAGAGATTGACCCGGGGAAGCGGGGGCTCCACGCCGGCCGCCCGGAGCCGTTCCGAGCCCTCGGCCAGCCCTCGCCGGACCTCGCCCCAGCGCTCGGTCAGCGTGGCGAGCGGCGGGGCGAGGTGAGGGCGGATGGCTTGCGGGTCGACGAGGATGAGATCCGGGTCGCCGAGCACACGAGGCAGGAGGCTTGTAAAGGCGGACGTGTAGGTGGAGAAGTCCGCTTGCTCGACGAGCTGCTTCACCCACGCCTTGTGGGGCGTGGTCGGGAGGGCCTGCTCGACGAAATCGAGGATGGTCGGCTTCCACCGGGCCAGAGGCACGTCGCCCACGGGCGGACGTCGGCCGGAGGGGAGCTCTCCATGGTCGAGCCTCAGCTTCTTGCCGCCGAGGACGCAGTGGTTGACTTCCTCCAGCGCGTGGTCCTCGGAGGCGACCCAGAAGGCGGGGACGACCGACGTCGAGGTGCGCTCGGAAAGGCGGCCGGCGAGCACGGACGCCGTGATCGCCTTGAGGAGGGTGTACAGCGGGCCGAGGAGGAGGCCCGGCTGCTGGCCGGCGACCACGAGGGTGCCGTCGCCCCGGATCGCTTGGGCGGCCCGGTCGCTGAGCGGATGGCCCATCCGTCGGTTGGACGCGTCGAGGGCGTCCGCGAGCGTCCGGCGGTCGAGGGAGGGCCCACCGCTCGGCTCCGGCGGGCGGTGCGGGTTGAGCAGCGGAACGTCCGGAAGCGCCTCGCCCCGACCGAGGCGGGCGAGCAGGTCCGTCGGCTCGACACCCGGGAGAGCCGACCGCGCCACCCGCTGGACACGGAGGTCGACCGACCCGACCGGCGTCACGGCTTCACCCCGGTGGTGATCATTCGCGAGGAGCGGTCGGTGAGCGGGCTTCCGTCGAAGCCGCCCGCCTGCTCGATGCAGTCCAAGCCCGCTTCGCGGACGAGGGCGACCATCTCGTCCGGGCGGTAGAGCCGGACGCTCTCCACGAAGCCGTGGGACGTGCCGTCGGCGAGCCGCACCGTGGTTCGCTTGTTCACGCGGTCGCCCGCGATCCACCGTCGCTGGTCGATGGTGGTGCCCTCGTCCTCGTGGCGGGAGAAGGGGGTCAACGCCGCCTCGAGGGCGGGACGATTCGCGTGGTCGAGGACGAGGCGGCCGCCCGGACGGAGCGCGCCCACCATCTCCCGCAGCGCCCGGCGGTTCTCCGTGTCCTCGAAGTAGCCGAAGCTGGAAAAGAGGTTGACCGCGACGTCGAAGGAGGGGGTCACCGGCAGGCTCCGCACGTCCGCCTGGATCAGCCGATGCCGCATGGCGGGGCGGTGGGCCGCTTCCTGAAGCAGCGGCATCGACAGGTCGACCCCGAGGGTGGAGAAGCCCGCGTCGTGGAAGGCGACCATGTGGCGGCCCCGTCCGCAGCAGATGTCGATCACCCGCTCGGCGCCGGTGAACCCCAGCCAGTGGATGAGGGCGGCGACCTCTTCCGCGGCGCTGCGCTCGTCGCGGTGGCGGTAGACGAGGCCGTAGACCGACCCGAAGGCGCGGCGAAACCAGTCACGCGGGGCGGCGTCGGGGGAGTCGGTCCGCCGATCGGCGGGCGTCGTGGGCGTGTCGACCGAGGTCATCGAATAAGTGTAGGGCGCAGCGGGGAGAGCCTAAAAATATGGGCTCTCGCCGGGGCCGCGCCGATTCCGCCCGCGCCTACCATGGGCCGATGCTCAGCCTTACCGGAGACGCGCTGTCGGAGCTCTTGCAGCGGGGCGGGTGGGCGATGTACCCCCTGCTCGCCCTCAGCGTCGTGGCCCTGGCGCTCATCCTGGAACGGACCTGGTTCTGGATCCGGACGAACAGCCCGGCTCGCCGGGCGAGATTCGAGCAGGTCGCCTACTGCCTCCGCCACGGCGACCGGACGACGGTGGCGGGGCTGACGAGCGGCGACCACAGCGTGTACGGCCGACTGGTCGCCCGCGTCCTCCGCGAGACGCCCACGGAGGCGCTGGCGGTGGAGGCGATCGAGTCGCAGCGGCCGCGGCTCGAGCGGTTCATGCCCACGCTCGGGACGATCATCACGGCGGCCCCGATGCTCGGTATTCTCGGGACCGTCAGCGGCATCATCGCCTCGTTCCGGATTCTCAGCGCCACGGAGACGGTACGCGACCCCGCCGCGGTCAGCGGGGGCATCGCCGAGGCGCTGCTGACCACCGTGGTCGGCCTGACCATCGCGCTGGTCGTGCTCTTCCCCTACAACATCTTCCGCGCCCAGATCGACCGCTCGCTCGGCCGGATGGACTGGCTCGTCGCCGCGGCGCAGCAGCGGAGCAGCCCTTCGAGCCCTCGGACAGCGAGCGACGGCGGAAGCGAGGGATGACCGCCGTGTGAACCCACAGCGAGCGGTCCGAGCATATCCCGACCGTCGTGGGGGACCTCAATCGCACGCTGCCGCACCGGGGCGTCGCGACGGCGTTTGCGGCCTTTCCCGCCGTCAAGCCTTTGATATATTGGGCGTCCTCTTCGACAAAGGAGGATGACCATGCGTGTTGGGATGTCGCTCGCTTTCATCGTCCTCGCGACCGCCGAAGCGACGGCGGAGAAGCCGCCGCAGGTCGAGCTCGTCGACGTTCGCAAGGTCTGGGACCGGGCGCCGCACAACGCCTTCACGGACCTGATCCGGTTCCGGAACCAGTGGTACCTCGCGTTCCGGGAGGCGCCGGAGCACGGGGTGCCCTCGCCCGACCAGCCCGGCGGGAAGATCCGGGTGATCCGGTCCGAGAAG
>CAZQQP010000223.1:5450-7931 GCA_964595475.1 uncultured Planctomycetaceae bacterium
GCAAGCAGCGGGAGTCCGCGGCGCTGCTCGACTGGAAGGAGAACCAGGATCTCCGTGACGGAAAGCTCAGCGTCACACCCGACGGCGAGCTGATGGTCCTCTGCGCGGCGGCGCCGCAGGAGTCGCCGGGCGAGCGACAGTCGCTGACGTTCTTCTCGGAAGATGGCGACCAATGGAAGGGCCCCCACAAGGTGGCCGATTACAACCACTGGCTGTGGCGGGTGACGTGGCACGACGGCGTCGGATGGGGCGTCGGCTATCAGGTGGGGGACGACCGGCACATCCGGCTTTATCGAACCGAGAACGGGCGGTCGTTCCAGACCCACGTGAAGCGGCTGTTCGAGAAGAACTACCCGAACGAGTCCACCATCCGCTTCCACGAGGACCGGGCGCTGTGCCTGACCCGACGGGGCGGCCCCGCGGTCCTCGGGACCGCCGACCCGCCGTACAAGCAGTGGGAGTGGAAGGTCCTGAACAAGCGCATCGGCGGGCCGGACATGATCCGGCTGCCGAGCGGCAAGTGGCTCGTCGGGTGCCGGCTCTACGGCGACGTCCGAACGGCGCTGTGCCATCTGAACCCGAAGGAGGGGACGCTCGAGGAGATCCTCGCCCTTCCATCGGGCGGCGATACGAGCTATCCGGGCTTCGTCCTGCGGGACGATCTTCTCTGGATGAGTTACTACTCCTCCCACGAAGGGAAGACGAGCATCTACCTTGCGAAGATCCGTGTCGAGGGGTCCTGACCCGCGTTTTCGAAGAACGCTTCGCCCGGCCCCTCGCTCCTCGGCCGTAGCGGGGAGAGGGGGATCGCCACGAAAATCTCGACGGGCGTGTCCCAACGATTGTTCCCGAAAGGAGCACTGATGCGACGTCTTGTCCTTGCCGCCACAGTCTTCGGGGGATGCCTCCTTTCCACCGTCGCGAGGGGCCAGACGTCGGAACAGCCCAACATCCTCTTCGTCTTCGCGGACGACGTCGGACAGGAGGTCCTCGGCGCTTACGGCGGGACGACCTATCACACGCCCCACATCGACGCGCTCGCGGAGACGGGGATGCGGTTCGAGCACTGCTACAGCCAACCGGTGTGCCACCCCACGCGGGTCGTCCTCATGACGGGGCGGTATCCGTCCCACGTGGGCAACCCCGGCTGGGGCAGCTTTCCCGAGGAGGCGGAGGGGTCCACCATCGCCCAGGTGATGAAGGACGCGGGCTACTCGACGGCGATCGCGGGGAAGTGGCAGCTCACCCTCCTCAAGAACAACCCCGACCATCCGCAGGAGCTCGGCTTCGACGCGTCGTGTCTGTTCGGCTGGCACGAAGGGCCGCGGTACTTCGACCCGCTGATCTGGCAGAACGGGGAGAAGCGGAAGCTGGACGGGCGGTACGGGCCGAACGTCTATCGCGAGTTCCTCGTCGACTTCATGAAGAAGCCGAAGAACCGCCCCTTCTTCGCCGTCTTGTCCATGGCGCTTTGCCACGCGGTGGCCGACGACTTCGAGAAGCCGGTTCCACGTGGGCCGCGGGAGCGCTACCAGACGTACAAGGAGATGGTCCGGGAGATGGACCGGCAGGTGGGTCTCATCGTGGACGCCCTCGAGCGGCTCGGCGTCCGCAAGCGGACGCTCGTGCTGTTCACCGCGGACAACGGGACGACCAAGCACATCTTCATCGATGCGGCCGACGGGAAGCTCGTCCGGGCCGTCGTCCGGTCGCGGAAGGGGGACAAAGTGGTTCCGCCCGGAAAGGGCGAGATGACCGACGGCGGCACGCGCGTCCCGCTCATCGCGAACTGGCCGGGTACCGTTCCGGAGGGAGCGGTGGTCGACACACTGGTCGACTTCACGGACTTCCTCCCCACCTTCGCGGAGCTCGGCGGGGGAGAGCCGCCCGCGGACGTCGGGTACGACGGCAAGAGCTTCGCGTGGCGGCTGCTCGGAGAGGAAGGCGAGTCACGGCCGTGGGTGCACGTCGGGTTCCGAGGGGAGCGGTGGGTGCGCACCCGACGGTGGAAGCTGTACCAGGACGGTCGGCTGTTCGACATGCGGAAGGACCCGCGGGAGAAGAGCCCGATTCTGCCCGAGGAGCGGTCCGCCGCGGCGAGGGCGGCCCAGAAGAAGCTCCAAAAGGCGATGGAGACCGTGGTGGGAAAGTAGGCGAGCCGCACGGCCCCTTCGGAAATGGCTCGGTTCGCCGAAGGCGTGAACGGATCGCTGTCGTGTCTCGTGGGCTTGTTTCCGTGCCGCACCGTTTGCCGAGCAGGAGCGAAATCGGCCTCCGTGATCCACGAAGGGGCGTATGGCGCGGTGCGGGAATGAGAGGTCGAGCCGACCCCGACAACACGGACAAGGCCGCGGACGGCCTTGTCCGTGCCACCCGAGCGAGGTCTGCTCCTCGGCGAACCGTGGAGCAGAAGGAGCGAGGGCGAGACGATAAGTAGGCGGAAAAGAATAAGTTGAGCCTATTCATCGGTGCCAAGGCGGA
>CAZQQP010000224.1:0-7921 GCA_964595475.1 uncultured Planctomycetaceae bacterium
CAACGAGAAGCGCATGCTGCAGGAGGCCGTCGACGCGCTGTTCGACAACGGCCGGTGCCGGCGGCCCGTGCTCGGGTCCTCGGCGCGGCCGCTGAAGTCGCTGACCGACATGATCAAGGGGAAGCAGGGGCGGTTCCGGGAGAACCTGCTCGGGAAGCGTGTGGACTACTCGGCGCGGTCCGTGATCGTGGTGGGGCCGGAGCTGAAGCTGCATCAGTGCGGGCTGCCGAAGAAGATCGCGCTGGAGCTGTACCAGCCGTTCATCGTGCGGCGGCTCAAGGACCACGGCCTCGCCGACACCATCAAGTCCGCCAAGCGCATGCTCGAGCGGCGGGACGCCGAGGTGTGGGACGTCCTCGAGGAGGTGATCCACCAGCATCCGGTGATGCTCAACCGGGCGCCCACGCTCCACCGCATGGGGATTCAGGCGTTCGAGCCGGTCCTCGTCGAGGGCAACGCCATCAAGCTCCACCCGCTGGTCTGCTCCGGGTTAACGCGGACTTCGACGGGGACCAGATGGCGGTGCACTTTCCGCTGTCGGTGGAGGCGCAGACCGAGGCGCAGACGCTGATGCTCTCCACCCACAACGTCTTCAGCCCCGCCCACGGCGGCCCGGTGATCACGCCGTCGCAGGATATCGTGCTCGGTACGTACTACCTGACGTCCCTGCCGACGGACGTGCGGCTCGAGAATGTGGACCCCACGCAGCTCAAGAAGTTCCGTGACGGCTCCGAGGCGCTGCTCGCGTACGACCTCGGCAAGATCCACATCCACGAGCCCATCGTGATTCGGTTCAAGCCCGAGCAGTACACGGAGCTCGTCAGCGATCCGAAGGGGGCGCCGGGGCCCATGCCCGAGCACGGGCGGGTGGCTACCACCGTCGGGCGGATCATCTTCAACGACATCTGCGAGGCCGGCATGCCGTACTACAACTGCCCCATCGGCAAGAAGGGCGGCAGCCGGGTCATCGACGATGTGTTCCGGTATCGGGGCAAGGGCGCCACCATCGACTTCCTCGACCGGCTGAAGGAGCTCGGGTTCAAGGAGTCCACGGTGGCCGGGCTGTCTTTCGGCATCGCCGACCTTCGGATCCCCGGGAACAAGCAGGCCATCATCGACCAGGCCCAGAAGAAAGTGGACCGGGTGGAGAAGGCCTATCAGCACGGGGCGCTCACGGAGCGGGAGCGGTACAACCAGCTGCTCGACACGTGGGCCCACTGCCGCGAGGAGGTGACCAAGGAGCTCGGCAAGGAGCTGCGGCACGACCGGCGGGATGAGAACGACAACCCGGTATCCATCGAGAAGCAGGAGGGGGAGAGCTACCTCAACCCCGTCTACCTGATGGGCGATTCGGGGGCACGGGGGAACATCAGCCAGATGCAGCAGCTCGCGGGGATGCGGGGGCTGATGTCCAAGCCCTCGGGTGAGATTATCGAGACGCCCATTAAGGCCAACTTCCGCGAGGGGTTGACGGTGCTCGAGTACTTCTCCTCCACGCACGGGGCGCGGAAGGGCCTCGCGGACACGGCGTTGAAGACCGCGGACTCGGGATACCTCACGCGGAAGCTCGCGGACGTGGCCCAGAACATCATCGTGACCATGCACGACTGCGGGACGCAGGCCGGCCTGCCCAAGCGGGCGATCTACAAGGGGGAGGAAGTGGACGTGCCGCTGCGGGACCAGGTCGTCGGGCGGTTCGCGAGGGAGACCATCCGAAATCCCATTACGGATCAGCTCATCGTCCAGGAGAACGAGCTGATCAAGGAAGCGGCCGCGAAGCAGATCGAGGAGCTCGGGATCGACAGCGTCATGGTGCGGTCCGTGCTCACCTGCGACGCGCCCGTGGGGGTCTGCGGCCGTTGCTACGGCGAGGATCTGTCCAGGGGACGGCCCGTGGAGGAGGGCATGGCGGTGGGCATCATCGCCGCCCAGTCCATCGGCGAGCCCGGCACGCAGCTCACCATGCGGACCTTCCACACGGGCGGCGTCGCGACCCGGCGGATCATCGAGAACAGCATTGAGGCCGGGTACAGCGGACAGGTCGAGCTGCGTGAGTGCAACGAGGTGCCCACGCAGGACGCCGAAGGGAACGAGGTCCTCACCACCCTCAAGCGCAACGGCGAGCTGGCGCTGCTCGATGCCAAGGGCCGGGAGCTCGACAAGTACAAAATCCCGTACGGGGCGCAGATCCTCGTAAAGCCCGGAGAGCAGGCGGAGCGGGGGCAGACGCTGATCCAGTGGGACCCGCACCGGATGCCCATCCTCGCGGAGCGGGGCGGGACGGTTCGGTTCGAGGACATCGAGCCGGGGGAGACCGTGCGCTACGAGAAGGAGGGCGGCGGAAAGGGAGGAGGCGAGAGCCTGGTCGTCGTCGAGCATCGCGGGGAGCGACACCCGCGCATCGTGATCCAGGGCGACGACGGGAAGATCCTCGACTTCCACTACCTTCCCGCGAAGGCACGCATCGAGGTGCAGGACGGCCAGCAGATCCACGCGGGCCACATGCTCGCGAGGCAGCCGCGAGAGGTCGCCGGGTCGGCCGACATCGTGGGTGGACTTCCGCGGGTGACGGAGATCTTCGAGGCGCGGCGGCCCAAGGAGCCCGCCGTGATGGCGGAGATCTCGGGCTACGTGGAGCTTCGGTCCGAGAAGCGGCGCGGCAAGATGACCATCATCGTCCGCAGCGAGAGCGGCATGGAGCGGGAGCACCATGTGCCGCAGGAGCGCCATCTGCTCGTCCACACGGGCGACTACGTGCAGGCGGGCGACCCGCTGATCGAGGGGCCGCTCATCCCGCACGACATCCTCCGGATCAAGGGCGAGGAGGCGCTGTATCTGTACCTCCTCGACGAGATCCAGAACGTCTACCGGGCGCAGGGCGTGCCCATTAACGACAAGCACGTGGAGATCATCCTCTCCCAGATGGCCCGGAAGATCCGGGTGGAGAACACGGGAGACACGAGCCTGCTCCCGTTCGACGTGATGGACAAGTTCCGCTTCCGGGCGGAGAACCAGCGGATCGCGAAGATGGCCAAGATCAGCGATCCGGGCGACACGGCGCTTCCGACGGACACGCTCGTGCCGAAGTCCGAAGTGAAGGAGGCCAACGCGAAGGCGGAGGCCGAAGGGAAGCAGGGCGCCAAGGTGAAGCGGCCGCGGCCCGCCACCGGACGCACGCTGCTGCTCGGCATCACGAAGGCGTCGCTGCAGAGCGAGTCCTTCCTCTCGGGCGCCTCGTTCCAGGAGACCACCAAGGTGCTCACGGAGGCGTCGCTCGCGGGGCGGCGGGACCAGCTCATCGGGCTCAAGGAGAACGTCCTCCTCGGCCATCTGGTCCCCGCCGGGACGGGCTTCCAGCCCTACTCGGAAGCCGGCGTGCGGAAGCTCGAGGAGCCGCGCCCGACGCGGCGGCCGAGCGAGGAGGAGATCCTCCAGGAGGCCGCCACGTCCGCGGAGGCCGCGGGAGCCGAGGCGTCGACCAACGGGTCGGGCGGACAGCCCGCGGAGGCGGCTCCGGAGTCGAGCTGAGCCGCGAAGGCGAGAGACGGGATCGAAAGGGCCTGTCCGCGAGGGCAGGCCCTTTCTTTGCGCGAATGCGTAGCCCGACCTCCGGCCGGGCGGTCGACGATCCCACCCGCGTGGCGCCCCCAGGAGAGAACGGCGAGGCGATGCGTCCGCGGTGACGACCGGAAGGGATCGCCGGGCGTAACCATCCTTTCGGGTCAGCGACGCGAGAACGGAGCGGCACGGGCGCGTGTCCGAAAAGCAACGCGGAGTGACGGCGAAGTCCGGTCCACAGGTCGGGTCGAGCTCCGCCCGATCGGGCGCCCGCTCCTGGTGCCACGAGCCGCGTCGAGTGGGCGGGACATCCTTGTGACAAGAGCGTGTCATCCACCGAGCGTGTTCGCTTGACGCTGAGAGAGGCCGACGAGAGCGCGGAGGCTGCCATGACGGACGACGCATTGACGGAAGAGGGGAGAACGGTGCTCGAGGAGAGTGGCGGCCAAGACCTCGCGCGAGCGGTCCGGGAGAAGTATCCCACGGAGATCGCCGAGCTCATGGTGGGCCTGCCCACCGCGGACGAGCCCGTCGTCTTTCGAGCGTTGCCGCGGGAGCGGATGGCCGACGTCTTCGCCGAGCTGCCGGCGGCGAACCAGGAGAACCTGCTCCGGGCGATGAGCGACGAGGAGCGGAGGCAGCTGGTCAACGACATGAGCCCCGACGATCGGGCCCGGCTCCTCGATAGCTTGTCGGCCACCCTCGGCGACGAGCTGCTCGAGCGGCTCGACCCCGAGCAGCGGCAGGCGACCTGGCTGCTGATGAGCTACCCCCAGGACAGCGCCGGACGCCAGATGACGCCCGAGTATCTCCGGCTGCGGCCCGACATGCGGGTTGCGGACGCCATCGAGCACATCCGGCGGGCGCCGGTCCGGACCGAGACCCTCAACGTTCTCTACGTCGTCGATGCCGAGGGGAAGCTGGTCTCCGAGGTTCGGCTCGCCACGCTCGTCCAAGCGGCGCACGACCAGCGGGTCGACGCGCTGGAGACCCGCCCCATGGTCGCGGTCCAGGCCACGGCGCGGACCGACGAGGTGGTGGCGCTGTTCGAGCGGACCGACCGTGTGGCGTTGCCCGTGGTCGACGAGGCGGGGCACATGCTGGGCATCGTCACGATGGACGACGCCATGGACGCCGCGAGGAAGGAAGCGACCGAGGACGTGCACAAGATCGGGGGAAGCGAGGCGCTTCCGGGAACCTACCACCAGGTGGGCGTGCTGCAGATGATCCAAAAGCGGGGCGGCTGGCTCACCGTGCTGTTCCTGGGCCAGATGCTCACCGCCTCTGTCATGGGCTATTTCGAGGACCAGATCGCGGCGGCGTCCGTGCTGGCGCTGTTCGTGCCGCTGATCATCTCCAGCGGAGGCAACTCGGGATCGCAGGCGGCCACGCTGGTCATCCGCTCCTTGGCATTGGGTGAGCTCCGCCTGCGGGACTGGTGGCGGGTGCTCGGTCGGGAGATCGCGTCGGGCGCGGCCCTCGGCGGCTTCCTCGCGGTGCTCGGCTTCGCCCGGATTTTGCTGTGGCAGCAGACCGGATGGGCGGACTACGGCGAGCACCACGCGTTGATCGGCATGGTGATCCTCGTCAGCGTCGTCGGGGTGGTCTGCTTCGGAACCATCAGCGGGAGCATGCTGCCGTTCGCCCTCCGGGGCCTGGGCCTGGACCCGGCGACGAGCTCCGCCCCCTTCGTCGCGACCCTCGTGGACGTCGTGGGCGTGAGCATCTACTTCGCCGCGGCCCTCGCCATCCTCAGCGGCACGATCCTCTAGCGATGCCGGAGCCGAAGCGCGGAGCGTTCGGCAAGAGCGGGGAGACAAAAGTCCCACCTAGCCATGAGCGTGCGCGCGGGGTGGCCGCGGGGAAGGGGCTCCGGAACTCCGCGCTGTCCCTTTGCCCAATCTCGTTCAACCCGAGCCGGTCCGTCACGGGCAAGCACCGCAGACGCTGCACCGGCGGCATCCCGTTGGGACTTGCGCGTGCCACCCATGTTGGAACGGGCCCACGGGTGGCACGGACAAGCGGAGTCTGCGACGCTTGTCCGTGGGCCCGGCCAGAGGACACACGCTCTAAGACACAGCCGGGTGGCAGGGGTGCTCGATGCCCGTCTTCTTTCTCCCGCGTGGCGGCGCGCACACGCTCGCGACCGCCAGGCAAAATCGCCTGCGGGGCGGCGCACAGCTTCACAACGGGAAGTCGGAGGGGACGGTCGGCGTCAGCACGTCGAGTGGAAGAGCCCCGCCACCCGGTTCTTCTTCGCTGCGAGGTCGTTGTACAGACGCACCGCTTCCTCCGTCGGGAGGACGTGGAAGGGAATCTGGTTGGACCGGAGCAGCCGAAGCGTCTCCTCCGGGACTTGCAGGCGCTCGTGGATGCCTTTGGAGAGGACCACAACGGTGGGGTCGTGCTGAAGGAGCTCCTCCACGTCGCCGGGCTGGATGCCCGGGCTGTGGCGGGTGCCGTGCTCGTTCCAGTCCCAGGAGCGGCAGCCGCCGGGGTAGAGCTTGGCGTCCTTCACCGGTGGGTGGTTCTCGGTCTCGATCCGACCCCACGAGAGATGGCGGATCGTCGGCGAGTCGGCCATAGGTCGGCTCCTCGAACGAAGGACTCCCGCGACGGCATCGTAGACGACGACCCCGCCGTAGAGCGTGGCGAGGTCGGCCGAGTGCCACGGGCGAGCGGTCTTGGCGGTCGAGTGGCGCTGGCCGCTCACGCGCCGGTGCGTACGGTTGGGGTGGACTTTGTCGAAGGAGGAGACCATGGCCGTGGAGAAAGCCACGTTCGCCGCCGGATGCTTCTGGGGCGTGGAGCAGGCGTTTCGCGAGGTCGAGGGGGTCCTCGACACGCGTGTGGGCTACTGCGGGGGTAGCACCGGCAACCCGACCTACAAGGAGGTATGCACCGGGCGGACCGGCCACGCGGAGAGCGTGGAGGTCACCTACGACCCGGAGCGGGTCCGCTACGAGGAGCTCCTCGAGGTCTTCTGGGAATGTCACGACCCGACGCAGTGGCAGCGGCAGGGGCCGGACGTCGGGTCGCAGTATCGGTCCGTCATCTTCTACCACGACGAGCGCCAACGGGAGGCGGCGGGGCGAGCCAAGGAGGCCCTTGACAAGTCGGGGCGATACCGCCACCCCGTCGTGACCGAGATCGTGCCGGAAGCTCCCTTCTACCCCGCCGAGGATTACCACCAGCAGTATCTGGAAAAGCACGGCGACGGCGTGGCGGCGTCGACCGTCCGGAGCTGATGCGGGGCGTGCGTGGACCATGACCGGTGGCCGTGGAAGCCCGGGGCGTGATTTGGTTGCGCGGCGGCGAGACGCCGCGTCGCTCGACAGGCGGTCCGGCCGCGATCCCCGAGGTGTCGACCGTCGCACCGTCGCGTCCGAGCCATTCCGACCGGTCCGGACAGCGATTCGGTGAGGGTGTGTTCGGCGCCCACCCGTTTGCGGCGCCCTCGCGCGCTCCGCGAGACCTTGTCCGGGCCGGGCTCGCTCGCATGCTGGACCAGGCGCCCGTCGCGCCAGGAGGCCAAGGACACGCTCGTGCCAGACGGGACAAGACTTGGTTCACGGCCTTGGGGGGTTAATCACCCCCGTGAACCGAGGCCGTGTCGCGACCTCCGTCCGGTGCTGCACCGCGCGTCTTCGGAATCCGCAGGGAATCGGCGCGGGAATCCGTCCGCTGCCCGACGGATCGGCGTGAGGTCAACGGATCGACCCGACCCCATCCCACGGACAAGCCCGCAGACGGCCTTGTCCGTGCCACCCGAAGACGATCGGCGCCCGCGCATACTGACGAACGCGGTGGGTGGCATCAACGCCGTGAACCCACTCCGTCTCGTCGGCGTCGTCTTTGCTTGGGTGGCACGGGCAAGTCCCAGCGGGATGCCGCCGGTGCCCGTCCGCGGGCTTGCCCGTGCTGGCGGCTGGGTGGCAGCGAACGCCCTGAACGGACCCTCTCTCCGCTCGCATCCGTCGTCGCAAGCGTCAGCCCGTGGGCGGTGGCTTCTTTCAGCGGGGCCCGTGTATTGGGTCAGCTGTCCTTCGGAAACCCGCGGCCTTCCCGTCACAGCTCACCCCTCGGCCCGTCGGCGAAGCCTCGCGGCCCCTGCCGATTCCCACGGGGCGGAAAACAACTTCGTCGTTTGCGCTCATTTTGGTTCACAGCGTTGGGCTCAGCGGCGGGCGTCCGCCGCGGCCGATTCCGCCCGCTGAAACGCGGACGCGAGCGGGTCGGGCGCCTCGCCGTACTTGGTCCAGTACGGACTGTGGCCGCGGACGACCATTTCCACGTTGACGCAGGCATCGGAGCGGGACGACCGGTGACGCCAGAGATAGCCGAGAAGGCGCCCGTGGTTGCC
>CAZQQP010000225.1:0-7907 GCA_964595475.1 uncultured Planctomycetaceae bacterium
CTGCTGCGGCTTTCCCACGCCTGCGGCGTGGCACACCCGTCGCTGGCCAGCAGCACCGACTTCGAGATCCTCGACGGTCGCTACCAGGCGACCGGCGTGGACGAGGTGTTTGGCTGCACGCGGGACGCCGGCCGGCCCGCCGACCACGATCATCGCGCCATCCGGCAGATGATGAGCGAGCTCGCGGCCGGGCGGCAGCCGGCAGCCGCGGCCGAAGCGGCCGAATGAGGTCCGCTCCGCGCGGCGGCCGGTCCGGAGCGGGCCCGTCGCGCCGCGTTCCGCACCACCGTCCTTCTCAATTTCCTCCCGGCCCTCGCTCCGGGAGGCTCCATCCCGCCTGCTGCAACGTCTTCCACCCGCCGGCCGCGCGCCGTCCGCTCTCCGCGTGCGCATCGCCCCAGATGTAGGCCGTACCGGAGCGAAGCCCCCATTTGTGGGGTGTCAGGGTGGCCGCGCGGAACGACCACCCCACGATGTGTTGCTATTGCTACAATTCTCGTTGCTTCACTGGTCGTAGATGACTAGTGTTAATCGTTGTCGCTTTGCTTCAATATTTGTTGGTGAGGGTGGGTCGGAGGGGGACCCTTACCGGGGCGTGTGTGATGGACGCGATTCTCACCAAGCGAGAGCGGGGTCGGAGGTCGGCCCTCGTGGGGGTAGTGATGCTCGCGGCGTGGGCGATCGTGCCCGCGACCGAGCGGTCGGCGGCCTACGCCGAGCTGCTCAATGCCGACAGCTTCGAGTATACGGCAGGGGACACGTTGGGGGACGCGGGGGGCACTGGCGCGAAAAGCGGGGGAACCGGTTGGTCCAGTAGCAACCCCGCATGGAACGACAGTGAGGGCGAGCACACCATCGTGGAGCAAAGCCTTCAATACACGGACGACCAGGGATATTCCTTGATCACCTCCGGAAACCGGGTGGAGGTGACGGATCTGGGCGGCAATACCACCGCCTCAGCGAGGCGCGAGTACACGACGGGCGACTCCGGCGACCAGACATTCGGCGATGATTCCAACGACCCGGACCCCGTGTGGTTCTCGGCGCTCGTCCAGGGCGACTCGACGAACCAGGCCCGAAGCTTGCTCCGTCCGTCGGAGGACGGCAGCCTCAACGCCGGACAGGGGACTCCTGGGTCGGGCAGGAAGAACATTCGTTTCCACAGCTCGCAGACATCACCGGCAAAAGACACGGGCGTTCAGCCGGTGAAGGACTCGCAGACCGTCGACGCCGGGCCCGATACGATCCCGAGCCACAACCGGGCCGATATGCTCGTGACGAAAGTCAGCTTCGATACCGATGGGAATCAGAACGACACGGCGAAGCTCTGGGTGAACCCGAACGACTTGAGCGCCGGCACCCTGACCGACGGGTCGGACGCCGAGGCGTTTAGGGAGTTCAAAGACTTCGCCGACATGGACTTCGTGAAAGCGGGGTTCCTCGCCGACCTCGAGGGGGCCGCGTTCGACGAGGTGCGTGTCGGGACGAGCTTCTCGGATGTGTCGCCGCGGACGCCGCTTCCTCCTTCCTTCGGCCTCGGCGCGAGCTGCCTGGGGATGATGGCCGCGGGCGGCTGGTGGCGGCGCCGCCGGTCCCGGCGTGCGGCGGCGGAAACGGCCGAATGAGGAACGGTCCGCTCCGTGGGCTGTCTCTTAGCCCAATCTCGCGTCGGTCGCCGTCCCTGTCGAGCCGATGGGATCTTGGGTCGCCCGCAGCAGCCGCGGCCCGTGATCGCCAGGCGCCCCACGGACAAGCGTCGCGGACTCGGCACCGGCGGCATCCGGCTGGGAGTTGTCCGGGCCACGCGTGCCCCTCGTGTGCACATCTGAGCATGGGGGGGCACCGGCAAGTCCCAACGGGATGCCGCCGGTGCAGCGTCTGCGAGGCTTGCCCGTGGCGAAGCGGCTGCGACTTGCAGGTGGCTCTCCCGGGGCCGCGAAATGGTTCAGTTCCAGACCGCGATCGACACCCCACATTTCGGGTGTCGGCGGGGGCTTCGAACTTCGGCCGCGACGGTTCGCCGCGCTTGCTACACAACGTGTTGATCCTCGGAGGGCATCGGCGTATCCTCTGCACGAGGTTGGCTGTTTCCAAGGTCTCGCTCGGGACACGTCGGGGGAGGCGGGGACGTTGCGTTGAAGGGGGGGTTGTGGGGCACTACTGTCTCCAATTCTCTGTCGGGTGGGGAACAAGCCAGTTCTTCTCTCCGAGGGTCGCGACAGACGAGGGGACTCAGCGACGGCGCAGGAGGAAACGGAGAAGATGAGCATCTCCAAGCGAGAGCGTGGGCGGAGGGCGGAGATCGTTGTGCTCGTGATGCTCGCCGCGTGGGCGATCGCTCCCGGGATCGAGCGGTCGGCGGCCTACGCCGAGATCCTCAATGCGGACAGCTTCAACTATACCGTAGGGGACACGTTGAACAATAAAAGCGGAGGAACCGGTTGGTCCGGTAGCAACCCCCAATGGAACGACAGCGAGGGAGACTACGAGATTGTGGACCAAAGCCTCGAATACCAGGAACCCAACGGCGACCGAGCTTTGGTCACGTCCGGAAACCGGGTCGAGCGCATCGGTTCGCAGAACACAGCGCGGCGCGAGTACACGACGGGGGACTCCGGAGACGTGACCTTCGGCGATGACGCCAACGACCCGAACCCCGTGTGGTTCTCAGCACTCGTCCAGGGCGACCCGAACAACGCGGCGCAAAGCATCGTGCGTCCGGCGGAGGATGCTATCGTCAGCACCGGACAGGGCTTCCCCGGGTCGGATAAAACCACCATTCACTTTCACGAGTCGCAGACCCCCACCTCGACGGACACGGGCGTCACGCCGACGGACGACGAGCCGGGTGATCCCGACAACGATACGACCCCGAGCCATAACGACGCCGACATGCTCGTGACGAAGGTCAACTTCAATACCGATGCGAATGGCAACGAGACGGCGAAGCTCTGGGTGAACCCGAAGCAATTGGACTTCAACACCCTCGACCAGCCGGGGGACGCGCAGGGCTTTGCGGAATTCGTCGACTTCGCCGCCATCAACGTCACGAAAGTGGGGTTCCTCGCCAACTTCAACGGGGCGGCGTTCGACGAGATGCGTATGGGCACGAGCTTCTCGGATGTGTCGCCGCGGACGCCGCTTCCGCCGTCCTTCGCGCTCGGCGCGAGCTGCTTGGGAATGGCGGCCGCCGGGCGATGGTGGCGGCGCCGCCGGGCTCGGCGCGTCGCGGCCGAAGCGGACGCGTGACCGGTTGGCCGCTTCGGCCGCGCCGACGCAGCTGGCATGGGCGTCACGGCCGACCGGATCGCTTCCGCTCCATCTCTGTCTGAATCTCCGCTCGCGGTACACTTCGGCCCACGGAGTGGGAGGCGGGCCTCCAAAAGACAGGAAAGCGCCCTCGCGGCCCGGGCCGTGCACCCATCGGACGATGGCCGACCCGACGCGAAGGATTCCGCGTCGTCCTCTCCGTTCGCCTACCCCTCGCCGGCCTTCTTCAGGCGGCGTCGGAGATGTAGAAGGCGGTCCCGAAGCTTGTCCGGAAGCGGGTCGGAAGCGCCCCGGGCGTACAAGCGATCGACGATCTCGGTCGCTTCGCGCTCCCGCCCCGCCTTCAGGAGCACCTCCGCGCGGGCCAGTTGCAACTTGCGGCTCTCCGGCGCGAGCTCCATGGCGTCCTTCAGCACGGACAGCGCTTTCTCGTGGTCGCCCCGCTTGGTCAGGACGTGAGCGAGGGTGTCATGGATCTTCGGGTTCTCCGGCCGCTTCCGGACGGCTCGACGCGCGAGCGATTCGGCCTTGGCGAGGTCTCGCCCCTGATCGGCGAGCCACATGGCGAGGTTGTTCATCGCGACGACGGACTTCGGGTTCCGGTCGAGGGCACGCTTGTAGGCCTTCCCGGCCGCCTTTTGCTTCCCCGCGCCGTCGAGGAGATTCCCGGCTCGGATCAACGCTTCGGCCGAGGCCGTCTCGGAATCGCGAATCGCCCGGGCGATCGCGATCGCCTTGGCTTCGTGGTCGGGGTTCCCGGACCGCTCGAACAGCTCGGCCCAGCCGGCGGCGAGCCGCGCCTGCTCGACAGAGGCTTCCCCGGGGATCGCGCCCCGCGCTTCGGTCAGCCACCGGGCGGCGACCGCCGGGGGTTGCACGCCCCTGGCGGCGAGGTCCATCCAGATCGCTCGCCATCGTCGATGTTTCTCGAGCCGGGGACGAAGGAGCTCGGCGGCCTTCGCCGTCCGGCCGGCCGCGACGAGGGAGCGCGCGTGGGCCTCGATGACCGACCGCCGCTCGCCGACGTCGCCAGTGCCGCCGTCGAGGTATGGTTTGGTCTTTCCCACCGCCTTCTCCGGCATCGCCCGGCGCCGTGCGGCTCGCGCCGCGAAGACGGCGGCTCGGGGCGATCCGCCGGGCGCTCGCCGCTCCCATGCGTTCGCCGCGGTGAGGGTCTGTGACCATTGCTCCGCGCGGGCGCTCGCGCGAGTCGCAAGCTTCGCCACAGAGACCGATGTCGGCGCCGCCCGCATCGCGCGTCCCGCAAGGCTCGCAGCCGTCTCGGACCGCCCGGTCCGCAGCGCGTAGCGGGCCGCGACCCGCTGAATCGCGGTGGACCTTCGGTGCTTGTCCGCGAGCCGCCGAAGCTCACGCCACAGCTCGCCCCGCTTGGTCTCGCTCCCGTTCGGTTCCGCTCGCCGGACCGCGCGGAGCGCGTCTCGGGCGACCCGCCGATGGGGGGAGCTTTCTTGCACCATCACCTTGCCGAGGGGCTGGAACACCGGCCGCGCGGCGGCCATACGGATCAGGCGCTTGTGCCGCTCGACCCATCGCAGCCGACCGTCCTCCGGAAGCGCTCGGCCGGCCGCCTCGATCGTCTCTACGGTCCTCTCGGGCCGGCCGGCGTCGACGAGGACCTCGATCCGTCCCCGCCAGCCGGCGGGGCTCTCCGGCGCCGCCTCGGTGGCCGCCCGCCACGCGTCGATCGCCTGCTCCGGCCGGCCATGGCGGGTCAGGAACCGGGCACGGATGCGATGCTTCCTCCCGCGGCTCGCGTCCGTCTCGTCGAGACGCTCGAGAGCGCGTCGCGCCTCGGCCATCGCGCCCTTCCGCGCGAGAAGATCCGCCGTGAACAGGATCCTTTCGGGGGTCGGTGCCTCGAGGAGCTTCCGGCCAACCTTCTCGGCCTTGTCGAATCGCCCCGCTTCCCGATACGCCCGGGCGAGGAGCAAGTCCGCCGGGGGTTTATCCCCGGGCAGTCGCTGGAGAACCTCGATGGCCCGGGTCGCTTCTCCCTGTTTGAGGAGGAGGGAAGCCGCCGTCCGGAGGCGGCGCTCCGACAGATCCTTCATCTCGAGGATCCGCTCGATCGCGGCGAGGGCTCGTTCGAACCTGCCGGTGGCTTGAGCAAACCTCGCGATCCGCAGGCGAAGCCGACTGTCATCGGGGCGCTCGACCGCCGCCCGCTCGGCGTGCTTCAGCGCCCCGGACGTGTCGCCGAGCGTCCGCAGCGCGTCCGCGAGCAGGAGCCTCGCCTCCACCGCGGCGGGCGTCGTCCTCACGAGGGGCCGGATCAGGTGGACGGCCTCGCCCGCCGCCTGCTCCGATCCATCGGACCGAAGCAACCAGCGCGCTCGGGCGATCCGCCAGGTCGGGCTGTTCTCAGAGGCGAGCTCCTTGAACCGCTTAAGGGTCTTCCGGATCAAGTCCAAGTCGGACCACGCGGCCTCGCTCTCGAGCACCTTCCGCTGAACCCGACGGTCGTCCGGAAAGTTGTTCGCGAGCGCTTTCCACACGTCCGTCGCCCGCTGGAGCTTGCTCCGGTCGTAGAAGCGGGCCATCGCCATCCGCCAACTGACTTGGCCGGTGGAGGCGGCGGTCCCGTCCTCCCGGGCCGCTTCCGTCGCTTTCCGGAGATATCGAAGCGCGGCCTTGGTTCCTTCTCGGTCGGCTCGGGAGCGGGCCCGCGCCAGGGCCAGGTTCGGGGTCATCCCGTATGCGGCCTCGAAGCGGTCCAGGCACTCGCCGAGGAGGCCGAGACCCTTCTCCCGGCTCACCCGAGCGAGCCGAAGCAGGGTCTGACGAGACGGCGCGGCCTCCTTCTCGAGCGCTTCCCGGCCCGCCGCTCTCGCACGGTCCTCGCCTTCGAGGCGGGCCAGGAGCGCGACCCGGATCGGGAGGATCCGCCCGGATTGCCGGGGCGAGCTCCGGAGCTGGTTCGCGAGCCGGAGGATATCCCTCGCGGAGACGTCCGCGCCCTGCTTCAGCCGGGCGAAGAGGGCTCGGACCAAGGCCGCTGCGGCGTTGGCGTTGTTCGGCCGCCGCCGCAAGGCTCGGCTCGCGGCCCTCGCCGCGACGGCGGCCTTCTCCTGCTCCAGGGAAACCTCGGCGACGCGTGTGACGGGTCGCGACCAGAGCGGCGCCTGCTTGGCGGCTCTCCGCCACATCGAGGTGGCGAGCGAGGCCTCGCCCCGCAGCGCGTAGACCTCCCCTAGGAAATAGAGCAAGACCGGTTGGTTGGAATCGACGGGCAGGGCCTTCCGGCAGGCACGGGCGACCGGCGCGGCGGAACCGGAGCGTTCCGCCCCGAAGACCGTCTGGAGAATCGTCGCCCAAGCCGACGCGATCGGATTGAATCGCGTCCGATCGAGTCGCTGAATGAGTGGGTGAGCCTCGTCGGCCCGGCCGAGCTGGAACAGCGACAGCGCCTTCAACCCCGTCATCTCGGCTTCCGCGGGCGTCAGACCGGGATCCTCCCCGCTCACGTCGGGCGGGAATCCGTCGAGATGCTCCACCACCTCGGACGGCTTTCCGATGGTCCACAACGCCCGGACAAGCCTTCGCCGCAGCTCTAGCGTCGCTTGCTCCTCGACCGCTCGACGGAGCACAGCCACCGCGGTCTCATATTTTCGGAGGCTATAAAGCAGCTGCACGAGGTGTCGGGTGGTGTCCGCCGGCATCTCCTTCGTCGCGAGCGCTCGGGCGACCGCCCTCGCTTTCTCTCGCCGGCCTGTCACCCGGCAGGCGATGGCGTACAACAGCCGGAACCGACGGCCACCGTGCCGACGCCGGAGCGTCTTGGCGCGGTCGAGGATGTTCTGGTCGGGCCGGCCGAGGCCTCGGAGGATCTCCAGCGTCCGGATCTGGCCGTTTAGGTCCTTCGGCCTCACCCGGTTGTAGTGCTTGGCGACGGGCAGCGCGTCGTGGAGCTGGTCGGTCTGCTTCATCGCGACCGCGGTCACCCGGAGGCCGAGCGGATCGTCGGGATGGTCTTCCAGGAGCGGCCGCGCCGCCTCGATTGCCTGGTCCGCCGCGTCGAGCTTCAGGTACAGCTTGAGCAAGCGCCGGCGCGCCGGGTCGTGGTCCGGCTTCACTTGCAGGAGCCGGCGAAGCAACGCCACGCCCCGATACAACTGGCGCCCACCGGCCATCGAGACCTGGAGGCGGGCGCGGGCGCAAGCCCAAAGCACCTCGGGGTCTTGCTTGTCGCGCTTCACGTACGGGGCGAGATTCTCCAGCGCTTTGACGTATTTACCTTTCTCGAATGCTGCCAGCCCGGCTTGCCGCCAATCTTGGAGCCTCGCCTGACGCTGCTGGACGCGGTAGGCCAACAGACCGCCCACGCTCCCCCCGAGCAAGAGGAGGACGCCCAGGACGAGGAGGACCCGTCCCCGCGTGGTCGCGGGAACCACGCGGGCGACGCCGCGGCGGACGAGGAGCGGCGTCCACAAGATTGCGAGGACTCCGCTCCGGTGGACGACCCACCGCAACCCCATTGCCGTCCGACCGGCGACCGCGGCGAGAAGGCCCAGAAGACGGGCGATCGGGTCGGCCGCGATCCTCCCCTCCATCCAGCGGACCCACTCGACCGCAGACATGCACCGGAGCCACGCCCGCGCAATCGTTTCCCTCAGGAC
>CAZQQP010000226.1:0-4836 GCA_964595475.1 uncultured Planctomycetaceae bacterium
GTGGACCTCCACCAGATCAACGTGACCGGCTGCCACATCAGCTACAACGGCGGCGGGGGCATCGTCGCACGGGCGGCGCAGATCCGGAACCTCCAGGTCGGAAGCTGCGACATCGAAGGAAACATGGCGGAGGATCGGCCGCCGACCGCTAACATCCTCTTCGACCTCCGGGAGAGGGGCGTCGTCCGCGAGGGCGCCGTGGTCGGGTGCACCATCCAGCACACCCGTGAGGTGCCCAACTCGGCGAACATCCGCTTCCTCGGCCGGCCGGGCGACCCGCCGGTCAAGGTGGGCCGCTACGTCCTCGCGAACAACGCCATCAGCGACGCCGTCCGCAACGTGGACCTGAAGCACGCCCGCGGCGTCATCATCGAGGGGAATACGTTCTGGATGGGGGGCAAGCACCATATCCGGGCGAGGAGGAGCGCCCACCTGACCCTCCGGTCCAACCTCTTCCAGTACAACCCGGACTACGGGTCGCAGGGAGAGAACCGCATCGTCTTCAAGAACTGCAAGGACTCGACCATCCAGGGCACCCACTTCCAGGGAAGCCCCGCGCCGCGGGCGGCCGTCGTCCTCGACCGTTGCGAGTGGTTCAACATCACGGGCTGTCTCTTCGCGGACAACGACCACGGCGGCTTGCTTCTTCGGAACGTCACCGCGAGCCGTGTCAGCGATTGTGTCTTCCGACAGCCGGGCAACGCGGCGCTGCTCGTCAACGGGGGCTCCGACAATCAGATCCAGGGCAACCTCGTCGAGGGACGCGTGCGCTTCACGCAGGGAACCGCGTCCGCCCTCGGCAACGTCCAGGTCGACTGACCGCAGCGGTGCTCGCAACACCCGCGGGCCGGCTCGAGCTCGACACGCGGCGTGAAGCGGTGGCGAACGCCAAGTGAAGCGACGGGTCGCGAGCCGGCGAAGCTCCGGCGGGTTGGGTCCCCGAGCGGCGGCAACGCATCCGTCGCGGACTCGCTCCGGACCGTCTCCTCCAGGCAAAGGACCGCGGCTGAGGAGCGTCCACCCGAGCGGTCGCGTCGCGTGGAGAGGCGAGATGTCGTCGACCGGGATCGACCGGTCGGGCGGAATAGGATGCGTCGCTCCCGCAGAGGGGCGGACAGCGCGCGGACGCCCATTCGCTTCCGAACACACAAGGCGAGATGCGATATGATCTCGAGGCTCGTACCCACACGGCTCCTGGCGGGCGGCACGATCGCGCTCGTGCTGATGGCGGGCCACGTGACCGCGGGGGATGCGAAACCGAACGTGCTGTTCATCGCGGTCGACGACCTTCGTCCCCAGCTCGGCTGCTACGGACGGTCGTTCATGCACACACCGAATATCGACCGGCTCGCGAGGAGCGGCACCATGTTCCGCCGCGCCTATTGCATGGTGCCCACCTGCGGCGCGAGCCGGGCGAGCCTCATGACGGGTCTCCGTCCGTCGCGTCACCGCTTCGTCAGCTATCGCACCTGGGCGGAGAAGGACGCACCGGGGGTCACCCCGCTCCACACCCACTTCCGCAACCACGGCTACCACACCGTCTCCCTCGGGAAGGTGTTGCACCATCCCGAGGACCACCGCGAGGGCTGGTCGGAGGATCCATGGCGGCCCGACCAGCGGTACCTCGCCTACCAGAATCTCGACAGCGTGGAGCAGTGGAAGCGGCATCGAAAGAAGCACGACGGGAAGGGACGGGCACGAGGGCCCGCGTACGAGGCGGCGGAGGTTCCGGACGACGCGTACCCCGACGGCAAGCTCGCGAAGGAGGCGATCGAGCGGCTGGGTCGGATCGGCGATCGCGAGGAGCCCTTCTTCCTCGCAGTGGGCTTTTTCCGGCCCCACCTTCCGTTCATGGCGCCCGAGAAGTACTGGGAGCGGTACGACCACGAAGAGATCCACCTGCCCGCGAATTACCACCCTCCGCGGAACGTTCCGAATGCCGCGATGCACAACTTCGGTGAGCTCCGGGCGTACGCGGGCATCCCTCACAGCGGACCCGTCCCGACGGAGACGGCCCGGAAGATGATCCACGGCTACTACGCGGCCGTCAGCTACGTGGACGCGCAGGTGGGAAGAGTCCTCGACGCGCTCGAGCGGAAGGGCCTTCGGGAGGAGACCCTCGTCGTGCTCTGGGGCGACCACGGTTGGCAGCTCGGCGAGCACGGCCTCTGGTGCAAGCACTGCACCTTCGAGACGTCGATGCAGGCGCCGCTCATCGTCCGGGCGCCGGGGCTCGACGGCGGTCAGCAGACCCGCGGACTGACGGAGTTCATCGATATCTATCCCTCGCTTTGCGAGCTCGCGGGTCTACCGAGGCCCGACCATCTCCAGGGCCGGAGCTTCGTGCCGCTGCTGAAAGACCCGACCCGCGAGTGGAAGGCCGCGGCGGTCGGCCGGTTCCGAAACGGCGACACGGTGAGGACGGATCGGTACCGGTACAGCGAATACACCCGCGGAAGCGGAGAGGTCGTCGCGAGGATGCTCTACGACCATCGGACCGACCCGCGGGAGAACGTGAACATCGCGGGACGCGAGACGAGGACGGAGGATGTCGAGCGGCTCTCCTCGCTGTTGAATCGAAGAAAGGGGAAGGATCGCGAGCTCTCCGATACACAAGGAGGCGGAGAAGAGTAGCTGCCGGTCGCGAGCGTGTGGGCCGCGGCGGCGGCCCGGCGCCAACGAGCGCTCCGAGCCTTCCTCGTTCGGGAGGGCCTTCCGTGTCACGAGCACTGGCAGGGAAGCTGGCAGTGCCACCCGGCCGTACGTTCGACCGGCTCGGACGCGGTCGAGATCCTTGCGTTATTTCAGGAGAGGCTTATGCGACGTCTCGTGTTCCTTCGTCTTCTCGGCCTCGTCGTGGCGACGATGCTCGTCGTGGGGACGACCGCCGCGGCGGACGCCGCGCCCTATCGCACCGCCGAGGATCGGCCGGTGGACATCCGCCACATCCGGCTGGAGGTGGACGTCGACCTCGACGCCCAGAAGGTGGACGCCACCGCGACGATCGACCTCAGTCCCCGCCGGCCCATGCGGACCGTCGAGCTCCACGCGGTGGGCCTCGACGTGACTTCCGTCACCGACGGCGAGGGGACACCGGTGGATTACACCAACACCGGCGAGCGGCTCCTCATCGAGGCGGCCGACAAGCTCCGCCCCCGCGATCGCCGGCGATACAAGATCCGCTACACCGTCAGCGATCCGGAGGAGGGGCTCTATTTCTTCAAGCCCACGGAGGCACGCCCCACACTCCGCAAGAGCGTGTGGACACAGGGTCAGCCCGAGCGGACGCGACACTGGATCCCCTGTCGGGACCAGCCCAACGAGCGACAGACGACCGAGGTGCTCGCCACGGTGCCCGACGGCTTCAAGGCGGTGAGCAACGGGCGTCTGGTATCCAAGGAGCGGACGGAGGACGGGCGGGCCATGTTCCACTGGAAGCAGGAGAGGCCCCACCCCGCTTACCTGATCACCCTCGCCGTCGGGCGGTACAAGGTCATCCGCGAGACGTTGGACGGTCTGCCGGTGTCGTACTACCTCCCGCCCACCCTCGCCCCTCATGCCGAGACGACGTTCGGGGTCACGCCCCGCATGCTCCGCTACTTCTCGGACCGCTTCGGCATCGACTATCCGTGGGCCAAGTACGCCCAGGTCGTCGTCGAGGAGTTCATCGTCGGAGGCATGGAGAACACCTCCGCGACGACGATGGACGAGTCCATCGTCCACGACGAGGCGGCCCGCGTCGGCTCGCGGCCGGACTGGCTGATCGCCCACGAGCTCGCCCACCAGTGGTGGGGCGATCTGCTCACCTGCGAGGACTGGGCGCACATCTGGCTGAACGAGGGCTTCGCCACCTACTCCGAATGTCTCTGGCTGGAGCACAAGCTCGGCAGCGCCGGCCTCCGCTACCGCCTCTGGAAGAAGGCGAAGGACGCACGCTCCGGCTCCCCCACGGAGCGGCCCATCGTGGACCACCGCTACGAGAGCCCCTGGTCGATGTTCGACAGCCGGGCCTACAGCAAGGGGGCTTGGGTGCTCCACATGCTCCGCCGCCGCCTCGGCGACCGGCGCTTCTTCGACGCCCTCACCGCCTACGGCCGTCGCTTCCGGAACCGCTCCGTGGAGACCGCGAGCTTCCGCCAGACCCTCGAGCGGGAGACGGACGTGGACCTGGAGCGCTTCTTCCGCGACTGGACCCGTCGGCCCGGCCACCCCAAGCTGACCGTCAAGACCCGCTACGACGCGGAGCACGAGCGGGTGCGGATGGAAGTGACGCAGACCCAGGAGGGCGACCCGTTCGCGTTCGGCTTCCACGCGGAGCTCCGCTTCGAGAACCACGAGCCGAGGACGATCGACCGCCGGGTCCGCGAGAAGGAGATGACCCTGACCCCCTCGGTCCCGGCCCGTCCCACGGCCGTTCGCGTGGATCCGGGCTACACGCTCCTGTGCGAGCTCGACGAGAACAAGCCCCGCGACTGGTGGCGGGCCCAGCTCGACGCCCCGACCGTGCCCGAGCAGATCCGAGCGATCGACCACTTCGGCGACTCCAAGAAGAACAAGGACATCCGCCTCGTCGCGGAGAAGCTCGCCGACCCGCAGACCTTCTACGGCGTGCGCGTCCAGGCGGCGAAGGCCCTCGGCGGAGCCGGCGGGGAGACCGCCCGGAAGCCGCTCATCGCCGCCCTCCGCGGTTACCATCCTCGCGTGCGTCGGGCGGCCGCGGAGGCCCTCGGCCACTTCTTCGGCGACGCCAAGGTGATCGACGCGCTGCGCGCCAAGCTGTCCGCCGGTGACAGGAGCGAGTTCGTCTACGCCGAAGCCCTTCGCTCGCTCGGCAAG
>CAZQQP010000226.1:4846-7907 GCA_964595475.1 uncultured Planctomycetaceae bacterium
CGGGTCCGCCGGGCGCTCGAGCGATCCTCCCACAACGAGATCATCCGGAAGGCGGCGTTGGATACGGCCCAGTGGTCCACGGACCCGGCGGCGGCCGGGCTCCTGCGCGAGTGGACCACCCGCCGGGACGTGGAGGAGGTTCGCGACGAGGCGATCGACGCCCTCGCGACGCATCTCCGCCACGCGCCCATCTCCTCCGAGCGTCGCCGGGAAGCGGTCCAATCGCTGGTCGAGCTGCTCGGGAAGAAGGAGCCCGACGCCGTTCGCCGGGCCGCGGCCAAGGCCCTACGCGATACGGCCACCCCGGGAGACCGCGTGATCCGCACGCTCCGCTCGGTCGCGGAACGGGACCCGAAGGAGAAGGTCCGCAAGCTCGTCGAGAAGGCGGTCGACCGGATCCGGGCGAGGGCGGAGCCGACGGCGGAGCTCTCCCGCCTTCGAAAGCGGCTCCGGAAAGTGGAGGAGGAGCAGGAGAAGCTCCGCGATCGGATCAAGCAGGGCGCGGCGGAGTAGGGCTTGCCGCTTTCGGGTCGGCGCGGCTCACTCCCAGAGGCGGTTGAGGCCGTCGACCGTCTCGTCGACGAGGTGGCGTCCGCCCTCCGGCGCCACGACGACGGAGCCCGGCTCGGCGGAATAGCCGCCCTGGCGGACCGCGTCGGCGGTCGGCAGGTACTTGGCGCTTCCGCTGGTGAGCTGGGAAATCAGCGTGAGGGTGGCGTCGCTCCGGGCCTTGATACGCACGCCGTAGTCCACGTAGAGCTCGAACGGGTTGGTCGCGATCGCCACCTCGCCGAGGCGGAGGAGGTGGATCTCCGTCCGCCGGGTGTCGTCGGAGCTCTGCTGCTTGTATCACTCCATGATCCATTTGGCCCGCCGCCGATTGCGGTAGGCGGGCGACCCGCCCTCGATCTCCCGGAAGCTCTTCTGGTCCGTATTGCCGTACATCCGCGTCGTGTCGTCCATGTACTCGACCCGCCGGTGGCGCTGTCCGCGGAGCATGACGGGTCGGTCGGGGGTGATGCTCCAGGAGGCCCACCCGACGTACAGCTCGCCCTTGGGCGGGACCTCCGCCTCGGCGACCGTCGCTTCCAGCCCGACCCCTCCGATCACCCAAGCAAGCACTGAGACACGTCGCATGCTGTCATCTCCATGTCGTTGACGGGCTCGGAGCTACCGCGGGGTATGTGAACCGTCAATCCGGCGCTCCCGCCGAGGTCACGGAAGGGAGTGGATCCGCGCCCGCGGGCCCGGAGTCAGCGGGTGGGGCGGACCCCTTCGAGCGTGTGGGGCGACTCCTCGCTGGGGTGGTAGGCGCTGATCCGCCCGCAGAAGCCGTAACCCTGATGGGACCCGGTCGCGGCGCCGAAGAAGTGCCCGTCCTGAAGCGGCTCCGTCGAGCCCGCCTTCAGGCGCTCGAGGGTGCGACGGGTGCGGCTCACCTCCGCCGCCGGCCCCTCCTCCACGGCCCGCTCCCAGTCCTCGTAGCGGTGGGCGGTGCGATCGATGGCCGTGTGGTAGAACGCGTCGAGGGCCTCCCGCCCGTCGGCAGCGGACCGCTCGAACGCCCGCTTCAGCTCCAGAAAGCCTTCCACCCCGAGATCGCGACGCCGCTCCGCCGTCGCGTCGTCGTCCACCTTCATCGCCTCCTGGTACGCCTCGCGGTCGGCGAGGACTCGCCGGGGGAAGCAGACCGCCGCGTCGCCTCGCTCCGGCAGCCCCTTGTTCTGCATGACGACCAGGACGACGAGGTTTCCGTCGCCGTTGATCGCCCGGTGGATCGTCCCCGGGGTGAAGCAGATCGCGTCACCCGGTGCCAACCGCCGGCGGGCGACGCCGGCGGAGGTGATCAGCTCGACCGCTCCCTCGCCCGAGAGGACGTAGTACATCTCGTCGCACGCGAGGTGCAGATGGGGTGTGCCGCCACGCTGGGAGTCCACGGAGGGGCTCTGGTAGATCGCCACGCGGGAGACGAGTGTTCCGCCGGGCAACGTCCGCGGGGCGTCTGCCGTTGGCGGCTCCATACGACACCTCGACCGACGAAATAGGATGGTGACCGCTCCTCCTTGGTAGGAAGAATTAAGGTAGCCACGTGGGGTTTTCTCGTAAAGGAGGTGTGCCGTGCGATGGGCCGTCGGATTGCTGCTCGGTGCGACCCTTGCCACGCTCGCTGTCCTCTACAGCCGGGGCCACGCCCAAGCGGGCCAGGGAGAAGACCAGGCCCCGCGCCTGGCGGGCAGGCTGGTGGAGGTCATCTATCGGATCGACCGCGACGAGGACGACGATCACTTCGCGGTGCTCACCAGCGACGACCAATTCACCGCGTTGAACAAGAACATCAAGCGCGTGGAGGTCGATGTCCCAGCGGATGCCCGCCTCTACGAGGACTACCTGGAGGTGAAGTATCGCAGCCGGTCGCGTCCCGGCGTCCGGGTGATCCCACGGGAGAGCATCGTGACCCTCAAGGTGACGGGCGAGGTCCGGACCGGCCGCTGAACGGGCGTGGACCCTACGCGGCCCGTATCGGCGGTGGGGCGAGACGGGGAAGGCGGCCTCGGTAGAAACCTCGCCCGCCAGCCGTCCTTTGTGACTCGCGTCCGCGAGCGGCGCGACGAAGACCCACGGCGGTCGCCTACACCTCGACGGCCCGGAGGGCGGACGGATCGAAGGGGACCTCCGCCTCCCGGGCGATCTCCGCGAAGCCGTCGACCTCCGCGGCGGTGAACAGGAGGCCGCCGTGCTTCTCGCTGGCGTCGGCGGCGCGGGCCTCGATCTCGCCGGGGAGCAGACACCGCTCGTTTCCGTGGCCGAGGATGTCGTCGAGGACGGCCCTGACGTTGTCCTTCTGCGACCGGTCGCGGGCGAAGCCGCCGGCGTCGAGGGCGTCGGGGCGGATGCACTGGAAGAAGAAATGGGGCGTGTGCTTCTCGTCCGCGGGACCCGTCCCCCAGCGGCTGCGGAGCGTGGGCAGCGACCCGCCGATGAACGCGGCGAACAGCTCGTTGAGGAGCGAGAGGCCGTAGCCCTTGTGGGCGCCGAAGGGGAGGAGCGCCGCGACGGCGTG
>CAZQQP010000227.1:0-7854 GCA_964595475.1 uncultured Planctomycetaceae bacterium
CGGAAAAATCGGGGTTTAGTCGGGTTCAGACCCGCGCTTGGAGGGGGAAGTTCCGTCTAGTTGCTAGTTTCTAGTGGCTAGGGGCTAGTTCGTGTTGCGTGCGCTGGGTGCCTGATTGGTGGGTGGTGAGCACGAACCCCTAGCAGCTATCAACTAGCAACTAGCCACTATTCGATCGCTTCCGCGGCTCCGTCGATCAGCGGACGGATCGCCGCGTGAGTCAGCAGGTGAAGCGGATTCATCAGCCGCGTGCCGAGCGCTACGCGGTGCGCTCCGGCGGCGGCGTAGTCGCGGACGTCGGCGACCGTCCGGATGCCCCCGCCGCCGATGAACTCGGCCATGGTCCGCTGCTCCGCCGTGAGCGTGGCGAGACAGTGGCGGATGCACTGGAGGGAGAGCGGCTTCAGCGGCTGGCCGCTGATCCCGCCCGCGGCAACCGGGAGGGTGTTGCAGCAGTGGAAACGGCGGACGCCGTCGGCGAAGGCCTGCTCGAAGAGGCGGTCGTAGCCGACGGGCGGCACCTTCACGATGACGGGAAGGCCGGTGGCCACGGCGTCGCGAAACAGACCGTCGGGCCAGCTGACCTCCCCCACGTTCGGACAGCTGATGTTCAGCTCCACCGCCAGCGGGCGGATCGCCCGGACGTGCTCGAGGAGCGTGGCCCACTCCTCCGCGTCGAAGCCGTGTATGCTGACGATCTTGTCCGCCGGGTCGAGTCGGCCCGTCTCCACGCGATGGCGGAGCCACCCGATGCCCGGGTTGCGAAGACCGACGGCGTTCACCCAGGCGCCGATGCGGGGGTAGTAGCGGACGGTGCGGAGGAAGCGGCGGACACGCCCGCGACGGCGCTCGGCGGTGAACGTGCCGAGCGTCGGCGTGGTCCCCTCCGGCTGGATGTAGTTGCCGAAAGGCGCCGAGACGATCACCCGCTCGAGGGCCGCGGACCGAACCATGGGGCGAGTGTAGGATCGGCTCGCGGCGAGCGTGGCACTCGGAGCGAGGCGGCTCAGTGAGCGGGCGTGGCCCAACCCGATGGGTCTCCGACGCGGCCCGGGAGACCTTCGACGACGTCTTCGAGGAGGTCCACGGCGAGCTTCCCGCCGACCTCCACGAGCTGCTCGAGACCATCCCCGTCGTGGTGGAGGACGTCCCCGGCGCCGCGCTGTGCCGACAGCTCGGCGTGGGGGACCCCCGCTCGCTTTGCGGGCTCCACACGGGCGTGCCGCTCACCGCCCGCAGCGTCTTCCACAGCGGCACACTCCCCGACACGATCACGCTCTTCCGCGCCGGCATCCTCGCGACCTCCACGGACCGCGACGGACGCGTGCACCGGCCGTCGCTGAAGCGACAGATCCGGATCACGCTCCTCCACGAGATCGGCCACCACTTCGGCCTCGGCGAGCGCGACCTCCGTCGCCTCGGCTACGGCTGAGCCGCCCGATCGTCAGAGCTGCGAGCTGCCGAGCGACTTGATCGTCTTTCCGTCCAAGTGGATGCCGCACTCGGTCTTCCCCGTTCCGGCCCAGCGGCCCGCTCGCGCGTCGTCGCCGTCCCCGGGCCGCCGCGTGCACACCGGCGTGTTGCACCCGATCGAGCGGTAGCCCGCGTCGTACAGCGGGTTGTAGGGCACGCCGTGCGTCTGGATATACGCCCACAGCGTCGGCTCGTCCACGGCGGCGACGGGGTTGACCTTGGGCATGTTGTTGGCCTCGTCCCAGAGGACCACGGGGACGGACGCCCGCGTCCGGCTGTGGCCGCGACGCATGCCGGTGACCCACGCCGCCTTCCCGAGGAGATGGCGCTGCAGCGGCGCCACTTTCCGAATGTGACAGCACTGGTCGATGCCCTCCGCCCCTCGCTCGTAGAGGTGGCCGCCGTACCGGCTCTTCTGCTCCTCCCAGCCGATCTCCGGGGTGACGCGGACGGCCTCGAAGCCGTACCGCTCCTGCAGGCGAAGGCGGGTCTGGTGGGTCTCGGGGAAGAGCACACCCGTATCGAGATAGAAGACCTCCACGTCGCGGAGGAGGTCCATCCGGGCGAGCATGTCGATCATCACGACGGACTGCATGCCGAAGGAGCAGGAGAGGCTGATCTTCGGCCGGTACCGCTCGACCGCCCAACGGAGGATCTCTCGAGGGGCGGCGCCATCCAGACGCCGGGCCGCCTCCTCGACGACGGCTCGCTCCCGCTCCTCGGTCGACGGTGTGGCGTGTGGCTTGACCGCCATAGGCGAGCTCCGCGCTTCGGACCTGGAAACCCGAACGACGGAAGAACCCCGTCGGCGGCCGGAGCTCGCTTCGCCAAAGCCATGGAGTGGGGAGGTTGCGAAGCAGCTACGGCCGCGCGACGGGGCGCATACACCGACAGCCGGCGTGGCGGCCGAGGACGGGTTGGGTCGAGCTGCTTCGCATGGACAGGATCCTAGAGCTCGAGTCGACTCGCGTCACCGCCCGGTAGGCCGACCCAAGCGATAAGCCCCCAAGGGCGAACCCTTGGGGGAGTCCGGACCACGGCTCCGCTGGTCTTACTCCTCGGAACAGTGTGCAGCGGGGGCGTGGCCCACTTCGGTCGCACCGCCTGGTTCGTTTTTCGATACGCAGCTCCGCCGGCCTTGTTCGCCCGCGACGTGCGGCTCAGTCGGTGAGGCGGGAGACGACGGCGCTCGCGGGGTCGTCGGGGCTGGCGACCTGCAGCCGGTCGCGTGCCCCCGCTGCCTCGTAGCAGGAGGCGAGCACGGCGGGCGGCTTCTCGCCCTCGCCCGCGACCCACAGCGGCGATGGCGACGACAGCGCCAGCAGGCCCGGCAGGTCGTGGTACTTCGCGCCGCCGGGGAGGAAGTCGGGGTGGTCGAAGCGCTGCACGGACGCGAACCGGAAGCCGTTCGTGTGGACGTAGCAGCGGTCGACCGCCTCCCTCGCCTGCGCTCGGGCCGCGGCGGCCCAGTGGCCGGCGCCGGCGAGGCCGACCAAGGCCACTTGCTTGGGGCTGCGGTCGTGGTGGACGACGAAGCTGATCACCGTCAGGACGTCGTGGACGCGCTTGCTGAAGACCGGGTAGTTGTACCCGAAGGTATAGCCCGCGTACTTGTGCCACGCGGCCTCGCCATCGCCCTTGTACCAGAGGCGGGTCTTCTTCAGCCGCTCCTTGTTCGGCAGGAACTCACCCTGGTAGAGGAGGTCCACCGCGGCCACGCTCACCCCGCTGTCGAGCAGACGACGGATCGGCGGACGAGGGCTTCCGTCCGGCTTCAGCACGCCCGCCTTCCCGTCCGGGTGGAGCCAGATCGCCACGCGGCCGTCCCACTCGGAGGGCATGAGATACAGCGTCGGGAGGACCTCTCCCTTGGGCTTGTGACGGAGGAGGCCCGCCATCTCCGTATAGCCCGACTTCTTCGCCTCGTGCTTCGCTTCGTACTCGATCGCCGTGGGTTTCGGGACGTCCCGACCGATGAGGACGTCCGCCGCCCCGCCGACCACGCGGCGATACTCCGCGAGCTCCTTCTTCCCCTCCGGAATCAGCTCCTTCATCTGCTTCCGGGAGACCTCGGTGAGGTACTTCAGGAGGGACCGCTCGTGCGAGGCGCCCACCTGGTCTCCCGAGGGCGCCGGGTGATCCTCGTTCCAGACGGACAGACCCCCGGCGCTCATCGCGTCGTAGTCGCCCTCGAGGACCGGCGTCTCGAGGCCGAGGGAAAGGTGCTTGTTCATGAACTGATACATCACCTCGCGGGTGACGTAGTTGTAGTTGTGGGGGAAGTGGGTCAGGAACGACGCCTGCAAACGGTCGGGGTGGCCGAGCATCTCGTAGAGCCGCTTCAGGTCCGGATATCCCTTGCTCTCCAGCTCCTTGGTCCAGTCGTCCGCCGACGTCAGGCCGAGCGGCCGGGGCGCCGCGAGCGCCGCGAGGTCCACGTTGCCGGCGCCGATGCGGAGATAGCTGGCGTTCTCGCAGGTGCACCCGCCCTGCATGGCCGTGGAGACCATGTTCACGGGGAAGAGAGCGTCCGGACGCGGGTCCACCGCGCCGAGGATGAACGTCTGGGTCCCCCCTCCGCTGGCGCCGGTCACCCCGATGCGGTCCGCGTCCACCTGATCCAGCCCGCGGAGGAAATCGAGCGAGCGGATGGAGTTCCACGTCTGCATGCCCATCATCGTCTGCAGACGGAGCTCCGCTTGCGGCGAGAAGAAGCCCCACCCCTTCTCCCGGTTCATCGCCTCGCGGACGCCCGGGCGGTGCTCGAGCTGCTTGCTGTCGGCGTAGCCGATCATGTCGTAGTGGAAGACGACACAGCCCATCCGCGCCAGCTGCACGCAGCGCGCCTGCGTCGGGTATCGCCCGCCCACCTTGAATCGCTCGGCGCCGCGCTGGATCTTCTTCCGCACCGTGTCGGCCCCCCGGTCCGTGAAGCGTCCGTTGGGCCAGTGACCGTGGGGACAGAGCACGCCGGGCACCTTCCCCGACGTCCCCTTCGGCCGGTAGAGGTTTCCCGTGACAAAGTGGCCGGGCACGGACTGGAAGTACACCTTCTCCACGGTGTAGTCCTGTCGCTCCACCTTGCCGTGGATGACGGGCTCGAGCGGCGTCTTCGGCCACTGCGGCCAGAGGCCGAGCGCCACCTTCGCGCGACGCCGCAGCGCCTTCTTCCGCTTCTTCCACGCCTCCGCGGAGTCGACATCGTGGAAGGGGTGGGACCCGTTGAGGTTCTTCAGCTCGCCGAGGCGGGCGTCGTCCGGCCGCTCGCCGGCGGGAACGACCTTCGGCGGGCCCGCAAGAAGAGAGGAGGTAAGAAGAGCTAAGCCGATCACCGCCAGTGCTGTCATCGGTCGCTGTCGCATGACAGCCATTGTACAGATCGCTCCGCCGGATGCACCGGGGACGGCCGACGTCCGCGGAGCCTCGCCCGGGTCCATTTGCACGGCCCCTACGAGCCTGGTAGGTTTTCCGCTCCACCCTTTTGAAACGGAGCAACTCCATGAGCCGGCGAATGAATATGAATCTCGCCACGGTCGTCCGCGGCCTCGTCTCGCTCGTCCTCGCGGCCGGTGTCCTCGGAGCGTCCCCCGTGTCGGCGGACGACTCGGACGACGGCGCCTTCGAGTTCCCGACGTCCACCACGAAGGAGGGCTTCCGCTTCACCAGCTTCCCGGACATCTTCAACTGGAACATCAAGTATCCCCAGCCCGGCTGGGAAGACGCCATGGACTGGTTCCTCGGCGGGATGAAGAAGGAGGGCCCCGCCTTCTCGCTCGTCGCCGGGGACATCATGGACGCCCGCTGGTGGTCCAGTCCCGAGCAGGTCCGCCGCATGACGCGGAAGTACTGGCGGGGCTTCCGCAAGCGCTTCGCGGACAAGAACATCCGCCTCTACATCGCTCCCGGCGACCACGAGTACGGCGACGACCAAGGCCTTCAGAAGATGGACCTCGCCCCCGTCTTCGGTCAGCAGTTCGCCCGCATCTTCGACATGCCGCCGAACGGACCCGAGCACAAGAAGCGGCGGGCGTACTCCTTCACCAAGAAGAACCTCGCCGTCATCTCGGTGGACACCTTCGAGGACGCGGGAAACCGCATGTCCATGACGGTCTCCGGGAAGCAGCTGAAGTGGTTCAAGCGTCAGCTCCGGAAGCACCAGGACAAGGAGTTCCTCATCGTCCAGGGCCACGTGCCGGTGGTCGGCCCCGTCCGCAGCAAGAACTCCAGCGCCAACATGCTCGAGGGGGGGACGGATACCGGCTTCTGGAAGGCCATGGTCAAGCACGACGTCGACGCCTACTTCGCGGGCGAGCACCACCGGATCACGGTCAAAAAGCACGACGGGATCTGGCAGGTGGTCCACGGGGCGCTGTGGGGCACGCAGGAGGACCCGAACTACCTCCGCGGCCACGTGAAGCCCGGACGCATGGAGCTGGAGCTGTTCCGGCTGAAGGTGAACTACAGCGGGAAGAAGCTCACGGAGCAGCACCCGCACCGCGGCGCCAACGGCGGGCCGTGGAGCAATGTGGAGATCTCCGAGAAAACACGCAAGCACGGGCCGAAGAAGGTGGGCACGCTCGTCATCGAGGCGACCTCGGACGGCAACGAGACCACCAAGGCGACGGGCGTGTTCGCGAAGGAATAAGGCCCGCGATCAAGACATACCACGGACTCGCTTCACGAGCTCGGGCGCCATTCAACCCCGTGAACTGAGTGGATTTCTTCGCCCGGTGTCCTCCTCGATCGGCCGACGCGTGCCATTGAATGCCGTGAACCAGGTGAGCACAGCGACAGCGTCGTTTTCCGCTCTGTGGGAATCGGATGGGCCGAGGGTGAGCTATGACGGAAAGAGGGCGGGTTTCCGAAAGGACGGCTGCCCCCATAGACGGGACCCTCGCCGAAGGAAGCAGTCGTCCACGGGCTTCCGCGCCCGGCCACGGATGCGAGCGGAGACAATGGCCGGTGACGGCGTTGGCCGCCCCCATCCGCCAGCACGGGCAAGCCCGCGGACGGGCTTGCCCGTTCCACCCGACCAAAGACGACGCCGACGTCGCGGACTTGGTTCACGGCGTTGGCTGCCACGGGTGGCTTGCCTCCCAGTGGCCGACGAACGACGCGAGTCGAGCCGCACGGTCCCGCCTCGGAGCAGTCTGCACGAAGCCCGCACACGCGCGCGTGCGAGCAGCGGCGTTTCTTTTGATCGGCTCTTCGTGATCTTCGCGCCCCTCGTGGTTCTCTTGCCCGTCCACCGCGTGGGTCAGAGTTGCAGGAGCGGCCCGCTCCGTTGGAGCGTGGCCAGCGAGACGGGCGGGAGATACTCGCCGACGTAGGTGCGCTTCCACCAGCAGCCGGTCTCCCGACGCTCTTCCCACGTCGTGTACTGATACCAGTACATGGACGCCCGGACCCACTTGGGCGGTGCGTCCGGGAACGGATTCCGCCGGAGGAGGCGGAGCATCGCTTCGTCGTTCCGGAGCAGCCGCTCGACGAAGCGGAGGAACCACGGCGGCCGGGACGGCCGCAGCGGGAGGAACCACAGCTGCCAGTCGAGGCGAAAGTGGTACGGCGCCACCTGCGGCGGCCGCCGGCGAAGACTCCCCGGCTTCGCCTTGAACTCGTACTCCGCCCACTCCGCCACGTTCGGCTCCTTGTCGGCCGTCCCCTCGACGATGACCTCGTATCGCTTCTTCGTCACGCCGCCGAACGCGCCGTAGGTGTTGACGAGGTGCAGCGGGTTGAAGCTGTAGTTCATGAGCTGCCGCCGCGACATCATGTTGCGGACGGGGTAGTAGCTGAGGACCGCGACGACGGTCGCGACGGCGTAGGTGGTCGCTTCCAGGCCGAGGGGCACGGCGGCGGGCGCGGGCTCGGCGATCGGCAGGACGGCCCGGATCGCTCCGTCGCTCAGCGTCGACAGCGCGATGGCCACCGTCATGAAGTTGAGCCACGAGTAGTTTCCGCTCTGGATCAGCCATACCTGAGAGGCGATGATCAGCAGACCCGCCGCCGACGCGATCGGCTGGGGCGCGAAGACGAGCCAGATCACTCCCAGCTGAACCACGTGATTGCCGAACGTCTCCACCTTGTGCATCCACGCGGGGCTCTGGTGGAAGCACCAGCTCAGCGGGTTGGGAAGCGGCTGGGTCTCGTGGTGATAGATCATGCACGTCAGCCGTCGCCAGCAGGGGTCGCCCCGCATCTTGATCAGCCCCGCGCCGAGCTCCACGCGAAAGAGAAGCCAGCGGAGGAGGTAGATCGTCACGATCGGCTTGGCCATCCACGCGGGCCCGAGGAAGATCGCGAGGAAGCCCGCGTCCAGCAGCTTGGACTCCCACCCGAAGCTGTAGAACGTCCCTCCCACGTTGACGATGGAAAGATACA
>CAZQQP010000228.1:0-7795 GCA_964595475.1 uncultured Planctomycetaceae bacterium
CAGGCGGATGGTCTCTTGGACGTTTCCGTGGGTCGCCTCCACCGTGTCGCCGTCGATGACGTGGGTGACCGTCCACGTCGCACCGGACGGCGGTGGGCTGCCGAACGGGATCGGGACGTCCGCGAACCGCCTCCACACCAGCGACAAGACCAACGCGGCGAGCACGAGGGTCAGCGCCGTGGAGCGTCGGCGTCTGGCCGTCGTCCCACGGCCTCGGCGTGAGCCCGCCGCTTGGCCGCGGGAAGCTCCTCCACCGTCGCGCTTCGTTTTCCGCCTTGGTCTCCGTGGCACCACGAAGTTCCGCTCCCTTCCGGCTCCAGCACGCGCGCCGGGATGGGTGGCTTTGTAGGGGCGTCGCCGGAGGCGTTCCATCGCTCTGAGGCCGAGGCTTGGCGAGAGAGGCGCTGTTGGATCTTCATGAGCGGCGTGCCTTGGATTCCCGACAAGCGGGGAAGCTTCTGCCTTAGTCTCGGGGGGGTAACCCCATGCGAGATTTCCACGTGGTGACGGAGGACGTGATCCATGCGATGCCCGGGCCCCTGTTCGTCTTCGACGGGCAGGGGCGGATGCTGTGGTGGAACGCTCACCTCGAGAGGGCCTTCGGATACAGCCGCGAGCGGATCGCGAGCATGAGCCCGCTGGAGTTCTTCACAGTGGAGACCCGACCCACGATCCGCGAGGGAATCGAGCGGGTGCTCACCGAGGGAGAGGGGGAGGCGGAAGGCGAGATCCTCACCGCGGATGGGAGGGTGCTTCCGTACCGGTTCGCCGCGGTCCGGACCGAGCGGAACGGCGCGGCCGTGGTGGCGGGCATCGGCATCGACGTCGGCGAGCAGAAGCGGGCCGAGGAAAGGCTCCGCGTCAGCGAACAGTGGTTCCGGGCCATGTTCGAGCGGGCGGCGCTCGGCGGGGCCATGGTCGACCGAGACGGGCGGGTGCGGGAGGCCAACCCGATGCTCGCCCGGATGCTTCGGGTGGACGCGGAGGCCGTGAAGGGGACCCGCTGTCTCGACGCGGCGGAGCCGGAGCAAGCGGAGCGGGAGGCGCAGCTCCTCCGGGAGCTCGGCCACGGGCAGCGGGAGAGCTATCAGCTCGAGAAGCGGTGCGTGGCGGGGGATGGCCGCGTGCTCTGGCTTCGGGTGAGCGTCTCCAGGATGAGCGACCGGCCCGAGGAGCGCACCTTCCTGGCGTTCGTCGAGGACAGCACGGAGTGGAAGGCAACGGAGCAGAAGCTGAAGCAGTGGGAGAAGGTCTTCGAGAACACCAGCGAGGGCATCCTGATCACGGACCGCAGCCGAGCGATCCTCTCGGTCAACCTGGCGTTCACGACCGTGACGGGCTACACGGAGGAGGAGGTGCTCGGCAAGGACCCGGGGATCCTCCAATCGGGGCTACAAGGGTCGGCCTTCTACGAGGAGATGTGGGACACGATTCGCCGGGAGGGAAGCTGGTCCGGGGAGATCTGGAACCGGCGCAAGGACGGGAGCATCTATCCGCAGTGGCTGACCATCAGCGCTGTGACGGACGACGACGGCGAGGTGACCCACTACATCGGGGAGTTCGCGGACATCACGGAGCTGCGGGAGTCGCAGCGGGAGCTCGAGCGTCTCGCCCACCACGACCCGCTGACCGGGCTCGCCAACCGGACGGCGCTGCAAAGCGAGCTCGACCGCGTGGTCGCGAAAGCGGAGCAACGGGAGGGGGACGTCGCCGTTCTCCTCCTCGACCTCGATGACCTGAAGCGGGTGAACGACTCCCTCGGCCACAGCCAGGGTGACGTGCTTCTCTGCACGGTGGCCGAGCGGCTGAGCAAGCTGGTTCGGGCGGGCGACACAGTGGCGCGCATCGGCGGGGATGAGTTCGTCCTCGTGCTCGAGGGGCCGACGGACCGACAGCGGCTCACCGACGTGGTCAACCGCATCGGGAGGGAGGTGCAGCGTCCGGTGAACCTCGCGGGCCACGAGGTGCGATGCCGGGTGAGCATCGGCATCGCGCGATGTCCGGGGGACAGCGAGGACCCGCAGGTCCTTCTCGCCCACGCCGACGCGGCGATGTACGGCGCGAAGAAGGTCGGCGGCAACGGCCACCGCTTCTACGACAGCGAGATGAACCCGGAGCCGTTCGCGCGGCTCGATCTCGAGACGCGGCTCCACCGAGCGATGGACCGGGAGGAGCTGACGGTGCACTACCAACCCCAGGTGAGCCTTGTCACGGGGCAGCGCGTCGCGATCGAGGCGCTCGTGCGGTGGGACGACCCAACAACGGAGGGGCTCCTCCCGCCGGCGCGATTCGTTCCCGTCGCCGAGGACTGTGGGCTGATGGTCCAGATCGACGGGTGGGTGCTTCGCCGTGCCTGTGAGCAGGCGCGGGCGTGGCTCGACCGGGGCCGAGGCGTCGGGCGGGTCTGCGTGAACATCTCGGGCATCGAGATCGAGAACGGAGACCTCGTCGACCGCGTCCAGCGCGTGCTCTGGGAGACGCGGCTGCCGCCGGAGTGCCTCGAGGTCGAGCTCAAGGAGACCTATGCCATGCGGTCGCCGGAGCGGGCGGTCAACGGGTTGGCGGGGCTACACGCCATCGGCGTCCGGACCGCCATCGACGATTTCGGTACGGGGCACTCGTCGCTGGCGTATCTGAAATACCTGCCCTTCGACACGCTCAAGATCGACCGGAGCTTTGTCCGGGACCTGCCCGCGGACGAGGAGAACGCGGCCATCGTGCGGTCGATGATCGGCCTCGGCTGGACGCTCGGCCTCGACGTGGTCGCGGAGGGCGTCGAGACGGAGGAGCAGGTGGCGTTCCTCACCGCGGAAGGGTGCGGAAGCGGCCAGGGCTTCTACTACGGCCGCCCCGAACCGGCCGACCGCGTGGCGGAGTAAACCCGTTCCGATCCTGCGGTCGCGACGGACCCGACGGATCGGCGTGAGGTCGAGGGGGCGACCCGACCCCATACCACGGACAAGGCCGTCCACGGCCTTGTCCGTGTGGCCAGGCTCGCTCGCACGCTGCACCACGCGCCTGTCGAGCCAGGAGGTCGAGAACACGGTCGTGCGAGACGGGACACCACCGCGCCCGAAAGGGGGCCTCAGCCCTCGCCGCTGACTTCCGCGACGAAGCGAGCGACGTCGCCCTCGAAGAGGTAAATCGCGGGGCGGAGGGTTGTCGAGCGCTCGCAGGCGATCTTCGCGATCGCGGTCAGCGGCGTGGCGAGGAACGCCCCCGCGATGCCCCAGATCATGCTGAAGAAGATGATCGCCATGACCACGACGATCGGGTGGAGGTGGAGCGTGGAGCCCTGGACGTGAGGGGCCACGAAGTTGCCGATGATGAACTGGATCACGCCGGGGACGGCGAAGCCGAGGACGCGGGCCTCCGTTGAGAGCTCCGGGGAGAGCAGGAGCACGGGAACGGGGAGGAGGGTCGCCACGATCGACCCGATGGTCGGGATGAAGTTCAGGAGGAACGCGAGGAAGCCGAAGAAAACCGCGAACGGCACGCCGATCCAGTAGAGCGTGCCGCCGACCAGGAGACCCGTGATCACGGAGATCACCACGAAGACCAGGAGGTAGCGCTGCACGCCCGTCTCCACCTCCACCAGAAACTGGGGGCGGGCGGTCGGCGGACGGTGGGTGCCGATAATCATGAAGAGCATGAAGACGAAGATGAGCGTACCGTTGGACAGGAGGTAGGTCGTCTCCGAGAGGACGTTGGTCAAGAAGGACTGAGCCACTTGGTCGGGCATGGCGAAGATGCCGCGGCGGAGGTCCGGCTGGAGGCCGAACCGCTCCAGCGGCAGCGCCTCGGCCGCGCGCTCGAGGAGCTGCTGGAACTGGTCGCGGTAGGGGCCGATCTTGGACGCCAACGTGGTCGCACCGCGGGTCCCGATGATGCCCACCACGAAGAGGACGCCGAGGCCCACCACGATGGTTCCGGCCGTGGCGAGAGAGCGGGGGAGGCGGAGCCACTGGGCCTGCCACTCGGTCAGCGGCTTGAGGCAATAGGTGAGGAGCAGGGCCATCACGAACGGCACGAGGATGGGCCCGAGCTGGGCCAGCGCGAAGCCCGTGGCGACGATCGTGAGGAGGACGAGGCTGACCGTCTGGACGCGGATGTCGAGGGCGCGCTGGCGACGTATCGACGGACGCATCGGCATCTCCGGACTCGGCACCGATCCTTCGCGGCAAAGTCCATCCTATTCGCTCGGCGGAGCGTAAACGGCGGGGAGGCCCCGGCAGACTTCGCACACCGCGCCCGCCGCTTCGGATCGTGAAAACCGACTGCCGGTGGTTTCCGGCTCGTGCGTGTCCTCCCCACGTGTGTCACCGTCCGCTTCTGGTCATCAGTCGCATAGCGCCGTCGCGTGCGGCAGGAGAACCGGCGAACAGCTCATAATGGCAGCCGGGGCAACGGATGCGGAGGCGCCGCAGGCGAGGAAGGCGCTCACCGCCGTGCGGATGGCGGGCCGGACGACGCCGGAGAGCTCCTGGTCGCGGGCGGGCTCGCTTCCTCGATGTCGTTTCCGCCGCGACGCTTCGCCGCGTAAAGGGCCTGGTCTACGAGGTCGAGGGCCTGATGGGCGTCGCCCGTCGGCGGCTCGAAGAAGCACGCGAAGCCGACGCTGCACGTGATCGCGTACCGGACCCCCGCGTCGTCGAAGGAGCTTTCCGCGATGCGCTTCCGCAGCTCCTCCGCGAAGGCGGAGACGCGCTCGTCGGAGGAGCGGCGGGCGAGGATGGCGAACGCGTCGCCGCCGTACCGTGCCACCATGTCCGACGCGCCGGCGCTCTCGTGGAGGATCTCCGCGACCTGGCGCAGGATCCGGTCGCCGGCGATGTGGCCGTGGTCGTCGTTCACGGCGGCGAGCCGGTCGAGCTCGAGCAGCAGGAGACCGAAGGGGACCTCGTGGTCCCGGGGCTGGCGGAGCAGCTCCGCGAGCTGGGCGCGGAATTGGCCGCGTCCGTAGAGCCCCGTCAGCTCGTCGCGGAGCTCGTCCCGCCGGCGCCGGACCCGCTCGAGGACACTCCGGGCCGAGGCGACGAGCTGCGGGCCGTCGAGCCCGAGCTTCGAGAGGTAGTCGTCCGCGTGCCGACGAACGGCTTCCGCCGCCACGCGCTCGTCGCCCTTGCCGGTGAGCAGGATCACGCCGACGTGGCTCCCGCGCTCCCGCAAATCGCGCAGAAAATCCAGGCCGGACTCGCCCGGCATCCGGTGATCGAGGATGAGCAGGTCCACCGGCTCCTTCGCCATGACCGCGTCGGCTTGTGCGGCGGTGGAGGCGGTTCGCACGGTGAGCCACTCGAGCGGACGCAGGGACCGCCGGACGAGGTTGGCATCGCCCGGGGAGTCGTCCACCACCAGGGCGGTGTGCGGGGCCGGAATGGGGACCGCGGCGGACGTCGTTTCCGCCGCGCTGGGGACAGGCCCGGCCGCGCGTCCCTCGCCCCAGCGCCGGAGGAGGCTCGCGAGAAGGTCCTGGAACTCGGTGACGTCCGCGGGCTTCGTGGCGTACTCGGCGGCGCCGAGCTCGTAGCAGGAGGCGATCTCGTGCTCGTTCCGCGAGGAGCTGAGCACCACGACGGGAACGTCGGCGAGCCGTGGGTTGCTGACGATGCGCCGGAGCAGTGTGCGCCCGTCGATGCGAGGTAGGTTCAGATCCAGCAGGATCAGATCCACCCCCGGCGACTCGCCGTCTGACCCTTCCCCGTCGAGCCGCGCCAGGACGGTCTCTCCATTGGAAATCGTCTCCACCTGCGCAGCGGGCTCGACCCGGCCGAGGAGCCGCTCCACGGTCCGCGCGTCCGCGGCGTTGTCCTCGATCTGGAGGACCCGCAGGGTCGACAGGGCGGTGCTACTCATCGTCGCAGACCTCCTCGCCTCGTAGCGTGAAGCGGAAATGGGCCCCCTCGCCGGGCGTGGACTCCACCGAGAGACGGCCCCCGTGCCGCCTGACGATCCGTTCGCACACCGATAGGCCGACCCCCAACCCGACGGCGTGGTCGAAGACGTGGAGACGATAGAAGGGCTTGAGGATCTCGTTCTGGTAGGCCGGGTCCACCCCGATCCCCTCGTCCGCGACGCCGAGGACGAGCTCGCCGTGGCGCTCCTCCGCCGTGAAGCGAATCACGGGTCGTTCGCGAGAGCACTTGATGGCGTTGTCGATGAGGTTCTCGTACAGGGCGGTCAGCAGCGGCGGGTCCGCCCGGACGATGCGCGAGGGCGGCTCGCCGACCTCGGCGCCGCTCTCGTCGCACCGCCCCCGGAGGCTCGAAAGTGCTTGGCGGAGGCAGTCGCCCACGTCCACGTTGGCGAGCTTCAGCGACCGCCGGCCCACGCGCGAGAGGCTGAGCAGCCCTTCCACCCGCGCCGAGGCCCTCTCGCTTGACTCACGAATGTAGTACAGGTCGTCGCGGGCGTCCGCCCCGAGTTGCGTGCCGGCGTCCTCCGTGAGGAACTCGGAGTAGGTCCGGATCTGGCGCAGCGGCTCCTGGAGGTCGTGGGAGGCGGCGTAGACGAAGTGCTCGAGCTCCTCGGTCCGCTGCTGGACCCGCGCCTCGAGCCGCTCGTTGGCCCGCCGCAGCTCCTCCTCCACCCGGCGCCGATGGGCATTCTCCTCGCGCAGGCGCTCGTTCGCGTCACGCATGTCCTGGGCGCTCGGAAGCGCCAGGGCCTGGGGGATAAGAAACCACAGCGACACGGCCGTGGCTGCGGAGACGGCCCCCGTGGCCGCCTTCACCGCGCCCTCCGTGTAGTAGATCGGCCACCACATGGCCACGGCCTCGATGACGTGTGTCAGACCGCAGAAGAGAATGAAGCCGGCGAACATCCAGAACATCGTCCCGAAGACGAGGTCGCGGCGCCGCCGCACGAGATAGATCAACGCCGCGGGAATGGAGAAGTAGGCGAGGGCGGTGAGCCCGTCCGAGAGCACGTGGAACCAGAGCAGGCCGGGTCGCCACAGGAAGCAGTGCCCGTGCGGCATGAACGCGTTGTCGATCAGGCTGTGGAACCAGTCGAGCATGGCCATTGGACTCCTCTCGGATCGGCCGGGGCTGCACCTCCACCCGCACGGCCTGTCAACACGTTTGCCGCATCGCGTCCACGAACTCCGCGGCGGGCACTGGCCACCCGTAAAGAAAGCCCTGCGCTTCCTCGCACCCCTCGTGCCGAAGAAAGGCCGCCTGCTCCACCTCTTCCACGCCCTCGGCGAGGGTCCGGAGGCCGAGGCTGTGGCTCATCCCGATGATGGCACGCGTCAGCGCGGCCGACTCCGGATCCGTCGTCACGCTTTGCGTGAACTCCTTGTCGATCTTGACCACGTCCACGGGGAGTTGGTGCAGATGGTTCAGGGAGGAGTAGCCCGTCCCGAAGTCGTCGAGATACACGGTGAGCCCTTCCCGTCGCAGCGCGGAGAGGGCCGCCTTCGCGTGGTCCATGCTGAGCACCGCGCTGGTCTCGGTGATCTCGAGGCCGAGGTGGGCGGGGTCGGTGCCGGTGTCCTCGAGTGCGCTGCGGACCCGCGGGAGAAGGTCCGGTTGTCGGAGCTGGCGCGGCGAGAGGTTCACCGTCATCGTCCACGCCATCCCGGTCCGCTGACGGAAGGTGTGGGCGGTGTGCAGCGCGTCGCGCAGAACCCACTCGCCCACTTCCTCGATGAGGCCGGTGTCGTCGAGGGCCGGGATGAACAGGCTTGGCGGGAGGAGACCGCGTTCGGGGTGGCGCCAGCGCAGGAGCGCTTCACAGCCGACGCAGCGCCCGGAGGTGAGATCGACCTGGGGCTGGTACACGAGAAAGAACT
>CAZQQP010000229.1:0-416 GCA_964595475.1 uncultured Planctomycetaceae bacterium
GTGGTCACCCCGCTGATCCGGAGGCGGTCGCCCTCGAGTGGCGTCACGGTCATCGGGGTCTCGAGGGTTCGCGTATGGCCCGCGACTGTGAGCTCGCCCTCCGTGGCGAGGCGAACTGACCGCCCCTTCGCCGAATCCGAGGCTTTGGACACGCTCGTCAGCCGATACGTGATCTCCGGGTGGTCGCTCGCCTCGAGGCTCTTGTGCATCTTCTTGTTGAGCCCCTCCTTCTCGCTCTTGACGGTCTTGACCGGGATCGCCGCGCGGATGGAGGGGTCCACGCTCGCCGGCGAGGAGAGGAGGGCGTCCGCCGGCTCCGTGCCGCAGGCCACCTGGAGCTGGAGGTGGCCCTTGATCGTCGTCGTCTCGGCCTCCCAGTCGTGGAGGGTGGACGTGCCCTTCACCGTGATCTCGCT
>CAZQQP010000229.1:426-1665 GCA_964595475.1 uncultured Planctomycetaceae bacterium
TTTCGGCCGGCCCGTAGCGGACCGGAACCTCCGCGTGGGCCGGCGCGGGCGGGAGGCCCGCGCCGACCACCACGGAGGCGAGGCAGACGCCGGCTCCGCGGATCCAGTTGGTGTGACGGCTCATCTCATGGTCCTTTCTTTAGAAGGCGAAGGAAACCTCCGCGATCACGCCGTTGAAGTTCGGGTCCAACGACGGGTCCACGCCGCCGACGGTGCCGACGCCGCTGTCGAAGTTGTCGTAGAACTGGTAGACGTACTCCAGCTTGGCGAGGACGGACTCGTAGAGCCAGTAGCCGCCGCCGACCTGGACGCGGTGGATGAGGCCGTTGGAGCTGACCCCGTTCACGTCGTTGGCGGCGGCGCCGGAGTAGCGCAGCGCCGTGTAGAGACGCTTCGTGAAGTTGTACTTGCACTCCGCCGCGTAGTAGAACCAGCTGTCCCGCGGCGTGCCGGGAGCGCTCCCGTTGATGTTGCTGTCCTCCATCCACCCGAAGTGGCCGTAGAGCTCGACGGGCTCCGGCGACCAGGTCAGGTCCGCCTGGGCCGCGAGGACCCTCTGGCCGGCGCCCGGCTCGATCTGCCCCGGCGCGTTGCCCCCGCCGAAGATGGCGGCGTAGGGCCCGCCGCTCCGGCTGGACGAGAAGAGGTTGTGGCTGGTCCCGGTGTTCGGGAAGCCGGTGGGGTTGCCCGAGTGGTCCACGTAGAACACGGACGCCGACGGGCGGAGATCCTCGATGGGCTCGCCCCAGACCTTCCCGTGGAGGCTGTAGCCCGCGTCGTTCTGGAAGTCGCCCTCCCCGCCGCCGGTCCCGACGCCGACGAGGGCCTTCACCGGAAGCCCGCTGGCGATGAGCTCCCCGCCGATGTCCGTGGCCCGCGGGTCCACCACGTAGTTGCCGATCAGCGGGTTCTGCTGCACCTTCGCGTTGGTGGACCGGCGGAAGTGGGCGTCGCCGAAGTCGATCTCGAACTCGCCGGCCTTGATGTCGAAGATCTCGAAGAAGCGCTCCACCACCGTGTTATCCCCGAGGCTCGACGGGAGGTCCCGCATGAGCATGTAGCCCTCGTTGCCCTGGAGCTGGTCGGGATGGGGGCGGCTGGCGATGAAGACGTCGAAGTAGACCTCGAGGTTGCTGTTGAAGTCCGCGAGAAAGCTGAAGTTCCCCCACGCCGTCTGGAAGCCCGGCTCCAGCGACCCACCGCCGAGGCCGGTGTCGTCCTGCTGCAGGTGCTGGATCC
>CAZQQP010000229.1:1675-4156 GCA_964595475.1 uncultured Planctomycetaceae bacterium
GTCGAACGACCCCGCGGTGTCCAGCCCCATGTAGAGGTCCATGTCGCCGACCTTCGCGATCTGGACGCTCATCTCGTCCACCTTGCCCAGCGACATCTGGACCTCGGGGCGTGCCCTCTCCCACCCGGGCTTGAAGTCGACCTTCGGAGCGAGCCGGAAGCCCTTCTCGCGGTGCTTTCGCTCCGCCTTCATCAGCTGTTTCTTCGCCTTCTCCCGGCGGCGGATGCGGTGGCGCATCTCTTTCTTGAACTTCCGGAACTCCTTCTTCAGGGCTTTGTATTCCGAGCGCGGCACGTACTTCTCTTTCTCACCTCCGCCTCCGCTCGCCCCGGCGGCGAGCGCCGGACGGGGCGCCACGAGCGCCGCAAGAAGAAACGCCGCCGCGGCGAAGCCACCCGAGATCGCTCGCTTTCGACTAAGAGCTCTCATCAAGATCCTCCTTATAAAGTGTCAACACTCGCGTCCGCAACGTTCTCCTTCATCATTTACCCGCGCCGACCCCGCGCCGTCGACACGAAACGCTGGTGCGCAGGCGTGATTTGAAGGAAAAAACACTTTTTAGGTACTTCACCCTGACCGCCGGAAGGGTCTTCTCGGAGGTCCTTATGGGGGCTTTCCCGATTTGCCCAGGAGGAGCCAAGGCGGTCCTCGGCGTGGGCTCACGTCGGAACGCGGCGTCCGCGGCCGCCTGCGTCGTTTGTCCCTTTTCCGAGGACGCACGCGGCAAGCGATGTGATCCGTTCCGCCCGTCTCGTGGCGCCTGCGGGACAGTGGAATGTCACGCTCGACGGTCTTCCCGGCCTCGACGTGAACCGCGGGAGTGCGGGCCTGTTGGGCACTGACCGGGTGGGCCGGCTCCTCGCCGGCCTGCTTCGGTTGCGAGGGGGACTCCGCCTGCTCCCTTCCACGCGCGGGCCATCTTCGACGAGCGACGCGATCACGGGTCACCGTGAAGCGGCGACGCTCGCCGCTTCCGTCTCCGCTGTACAATCGGGATGGTGTGGCCGCCGATCCGGAAGCGCGTGGGCGTGGTGGGCCTCTTGCAGGCGGGCAAGAGCGTCCTGACCGCGTCGCTGATCAATCACCTCAGGGCCCACGACCCGCGGCGGTTGCCGATCGGAGACGGGTCGCTCCGCTACGGGGCGCGGGAGCTGCCGGTCGGCGGCGACACCCGCCGCTTTCCCTACGACCGCTGCAAGGAGCAGCTCGCCGCGGGCTCCTGGCCGGAGAAGACGGTGCAGAGCGAGGAGTACCGGATGCTTGTCGGGCCGGTCAGCGGGCGGGGCCGCCGGTGGGACCTCTCCCTGGTCGACGTGCCCGGCGAGCGTCTGCCCGACATCCTCATCGCGGAGCATCGGAGCTACGCGGCGTGGAGCGACCGCATCCTCGAGCTGTTCCGCCGACACCGGGCGTGGGCCAGCCAAGCGGAGCCGTACTTCTCGGCCCTCGGTGAGCTCGACCGCTCGCCGGACGAGGAACATATCCTCGCGGAGTATCGCCGCCTGCTGGCGCGGCTGACCCTCCGCTTCGTCCCGCTCGTCTGTCCCTCGGCCTTTCTCGTCGAGGCGGACGGCGGATACGCGGGCGATCGGCCGGAAGTGCGTGACGCCACGAGCTTCGACGCCGCCGTCGACGCCCTCGCCCACACCCAGTGCAGCGGCGTCGCCGCGACGGAGCAGTTCGCGCCGCTGTCCCGAGAGGCACGCGAGGCGGCTCCGCCCCTCGCCAGGCGGTTCGCCCGCCGCTATCGGAGGTATCGGCGGACGGTCGCGATGCCGTTCGCCCGGACCGTCCGTCGGTGCGACGAACTGCTCCTCCTCATGGATGTCGCGAGGCTGCTGAAGGGCGGGCCGGGAATGGCCAAGACGAACGAGGCGCTTCTCGAGCGTCTGCTCGACTACGTCGAGCCGGGCGGCGGCGTGGTTCACGGGCCGGTCCAGACCGTGACGCGGGGGTACGGCCCCGCACGACGGGTCCAGCGGGTCGGCTTCGTCGCGAGCCAGGCCGATCGGGTCCATCCGGAGGATTACGGCCGGCTCGAGACGCTCCTCGCGGAGACGGCGCGGCCGACCGTGGACGGGATGTTCCTGACGCGAAGCTTCGAGTGGGACTGCTTCGTCTGCGCGGCGGTGGACTCCACGGTCGCGGGCGAGGACCGGACGCTTCGGTACCGGGCCGCCGACGGGTCGGGACGGGCGTGCACCTCCTCGCGCCTGCCCGACCGCTGGGAAGACGCCGCCGACGGCGGAGCCTACGTCTTCGCCGACCCGGCGCCCGTCGCGTCGGCCACGCCGACCGTGCCCCCACGACATGTCGGCCTCGACCGGATCGCGGACTTCCTCCTCCGGTGAAAGGAGCCGGCTTGGACGAACCCCCCTCTTCCAACGGCGGCCGAGCGCCCATCCTCGGCGACCCGGCGGGCGGCCCGCCCGGTCCACCCACCCCGTCGGAGAAAAAGCCGGAGACCGTCCGGCTCGGCGT
>CAZQQP010000229.1:4166-7694 GCA_964595475.1 uncultured Planctomycetaceae bacterium
CTCATCATCCGATGGCCGCGGCGCCTTGCGCCCGGTGTCGTGCAGCAGAACGTGAGTCTGTGCGATTTGTACGCGACCTTGTGCGATCTCGCGGACGTGGCCTTGCCCGACGCCGAGGGTCTGCCGCCGGACGAAGACCGCCGAGAAGCGGAAGCCGGCGAGCGCCGGGGCCCTCGGCTCCGCTCCGTCTTCGTCTCCGTCGTGGCGTTGATCGCGGGCCTGCTGCTCCTCGTGCTCTTCGCCCAACTCGTCGCGCTGTTGGAGACGCTCGCGACCCTCCCGCTCTGGGGACGGTGGGTCGGCTACGCGGGGGTCGGAACGTCGCTCGCGGCGGTCGGCCTGGCCGCCGGCCACCTGGCCGTGCGGTATCTCCGGCTGCGGCGCACGCCGAGCGTTCCCCGCACCGTCCTCGGCGACCTGGGGCACCGAGCGCGAATCCGCCGGGACGCGGGGAGCGGCGCCGTCCGGGCCCGTCGTGACCTGGAGTGCTTCCTCCGGGGCTACCGGCTCCGGGAGGCGGACCGCGGTTGGCTCGGACGGCAGGGGATGGATGCCGCGACAGTGCAGAACCTGGACCACACCCGGACGCAGCTGCTCCGGGCGCCGGCGGGCGGCGACGGAAGTTGGGTCGCGGATTTCGAACGGCGCTTCCTCGGTCCTCTCGACGCGTGCGCCAAGGGGCGTATCGGCGTGCACCAGCGGAAGGCGGCGTGGAAGACCGCGGTGGCGCCGGGCGGCTATCTCGACGCCGTCATCGTCCTCGCCAACGCGTTCGTGATGGTCGGCGATCTCTGCCGGGTCTACCAGGTGCGGGCCGGCCGATGGGGCACGCTCGTGATCCTCGGCTACGTCCTCTTCGACGTGGCGGTCGCCACCCAGGCCGAGGACGTGGGAGAGGTCCTCGGCGAAGCGGCGGAGGGCTCGCTGTCGGAGATCGGCAGCCGCGTGGTCGCCGGCATCTTCGGCAGCGCCGTCGGCCGGGTCGCGGAGGCCGGGGCCAACTACTGGTTCATGGGCCGTCTCGGGGTGAAGGCGATGCGCCATCTGCGGCCCCTGGCGCTCGGATGAGACTCGTAGGACATGGGTCCTCGCGTGTCTCTCCGCGCACCACGCCGCTTTCGCGCCTGGCCCTCGGGCTTTTCCCGATGGGCTGTTCACGCCACACCCGACAAGTCCGAGCGCTTCTCCCGATCGATGGCCGTCTACCGTGTCTGCCGGATGTCGGCCGTCTCGGCGGTCTCACCATGCACTGAGACAGCCTCTGAAGTTCGGGTGGAGCTCGATGCGCGACGCGGCCATTCAATTTTCGGTCAATCGCCCGAAGCCCGTCACCACCATGATGCTCGCCGTCACCGCCGCGGTCGGGATCGCCACGGTGGCTCCATCAATCTGGCCGCCCGCGGCGAAGGTCCTCCCGGAAATCCGCGTCGATACCGACCCCGAGAACATGCTCGCGGAGGACGAGCCCGTCCGGGTCTTCCACGACCGGATGAAAGAGACCTTCAACCTCCACGACATGGTCGTCCTCGGCGTTGTCAACGAGAAGCACCCCGCCGGCGTCTTCAATCCCGAGAGCCTCCGCCGGATCCACGAGCTCACGAACCTCGCCAAGGGTCTCCGAGGCGCGGCGATCGGGGCGGACGAAGGCGAGGGGGTTATCCGGCGCGACCTGATCGCGCCGTCGCTCGTGGACAACATCGAGCAGAGCCGTCCCGGAGAGGTGAGATTCGAGTGGCTCATGCGGACGCCGCCGGAGAACCAGGCGGGCGCCGAGGCGGTCCGGAAGAAGGCCAGGAATATCCCGTTCCTCGACGGCACCCTCGTCAGCGAGGACGGGAAGGCGATCGCGCTGTACATCCCGATCACGCGGAAGGACCTCGCCCACACCATCTCGACCCGACTGCGGAAGAAGATCGCCACCTTCGACGGGCCGGAGGACTACCACATCGCCGGCCTCCCCGTCGCCGAGGCCACCTTCGGCCACGAGATGTTCGTGCAGATGGCCATCTCGGCACCGGCGGCGATGGCGGTGATCTTCCTCGTGATGTGGTTCTTCTTCCGGAAGCTCTCGCTCATCGTCCCGCCCATGATCGTCGCGGCCGTGACGGCGGCGCAGACGATGTCGATGCTCGTGATCAGCGGAAATCCGATCCACATCATGAGCTCGATGATTCCCATCTTCATCATGCCCATCGCCGTCCTCGACGGGGTCCACATCGTCTCGGAGTTCTTCGACCGATACCCGCACGTGCGCGACCGGAAGCGAACGATGGTCGGGGCGATGGGTGCGCTGTTCACGCCGATGCTTTTTACCTCCCTGACCACCAGCGCGGGCTTTGCGTCGCTCGCGCTGACGCCGATTCCGCCCGTCCAGGTCTTCGGCATCTTCGTCGCTGCCGGCGTCTTCCTCGCGTGGCTCTGGACCATCCTGTTCATACCCGCGGCCACCATGTTCATTCCGGAACGTCGGCTGGCGTCCCTCGCACATGCCCACGGCCACCGGAAGCCGCGAAGCGGGTGGATGCATCGGTCGCTCGGGGCGCTCGGCCGCGCCACATCCCGAAAGGCGCCGGCGGTCGTCGTGGGGACGGTCGTCCTCGTGGCGCTCGCCGGCTACGGAATCAGCCGCATCCGGGTCAACGACAATCCGACCAAGTGGTTCGAGGCCGACCACCCGATACGCGTCGCCGACCGCGTCCTCAACGAGCACTTCGGCGGGACCTACATGGCCTATCTGACCCTGCGGGCGCCCGGCGAGGAAACGGCCGTGCCCGACGCCGCCACGGAGGAGCCGGCCCCACCCGAGCCGCCCGCCGACGACGGCGAGCCCGACCTTCCGGAGGGGCTCGGAAGATCCGGCGCGGAGGGGACCGGAGCGGCCGCCGCACGGCGGGGTGGTAGGGGCGACGGAACTGAAGGGGCCGTGAGCCAGGTACGGTTCGCGGGCGCCCATCTGTCGGACGGGGCGGAGCGGAGCGATATTCGCGTGGTCTCCGACGACGAGCCGGCGCTTCCGTCGGGGCTCGGGGGATCGACGCCGGACGCGACGCCGGAGGAGACGCAAGCCGCCAAACAGCAGCCGGACGAGCCTCCGCCGATTTTCAAGAAGCCGGAGGCGCTTCGGTATGTCGCAAAGCTCGAGAAGCGGCTCCGGAGCGTCCGGCGCGAGGGGACCGACGTGCGGCTGGTCGGGAAGGTGAACTCCATCGCGGACATCGTCAAGACCGTGCATCGGGAGCTGGTCTCGGGAGAGGCGAAGGATTTTCGAGTCCCGGACACCCGACAGGCGGTCGCCCAATGTCTGGTCCAGTACCAGTCCAGCCATCGGCCCAAGGACCTCTGGCACTTCACCACCCCGGACTATCGCCACGCCAACCTCTGGGTGCAGCTCCGCAGCGGAGACAACCGGGACATGGAGCGAGTGGTCCGGGAGCTCCGCGAGTACACCGACGAACATCCCCCGCCGTTCGGCCTGGAGACCAAGTGGTTCGGCCTGACGTACATCAATGTGGTGTGGCAGGAGAAGAT
>CAZQQP010000230.1:0-7515 GCA_964595475.1 uncultured Planctomycetaceae bacterium
AGCGCTCGAAGCCGCTCCGCCGTCACCGAGCCCTCGCCCCAACCGGCCGAACGGATCACCCCGATCCACCCCGACGACGCCTTCACACTCGCTTCCTTGACCTCCCCTCCCACGACCGCGCGGATCGCCCGATCCCGACCTGTCGATCCCTCCGCCGTGACCGTTCCCAGGCCCGCGTCGCTGCGGATCACTCCGAAGGTCTCGGCCGTCAGTTCACCCTCCACAGACCCCGACAAGCCGCGGACCGCACGCACGTCGCCGTCCACATTCAGCGACCACGCCTCGCTCATGCCCTCCGAGGCGCGAATCACCCCCGTCGACGACGCGAGGTTCCAGCTCTCCGAGATAATCTCACCCGAGACCACCGCTGATCCCAGCGAGTGTCTCGCCTCTGCGTCCGTCAGCTTCAGGTCCGCGCCGAAGGGGCCCTCGGATCGGAGCTGTCGGACCGCGTCGGCCAGGACCCGGCCCTGCTGCCACGCTTCGACATCCAGGCGGCGGATCCGCCCGTCGACCGTGAGCGACGCGTCCTCCACCCGCCCGAGCGTCGCGTTGCCAAGCCGGCCACCGACGTCGCCGGTGAGACCGTGGACTTCTCCGTCGATGCGGAGGCGGGCGAGTGCCGCCTCCGTCGTCAGCTCCGACCGGTCCGCATCGGCCGAGCTCACGCGGCCGAGATGGACCCGCCCCGGCCGGTTCTCCGTGCCTTGGAGCTGGAGATCCGCACCGTCGGCCAGTGCCCGAGCGCGAAGAACGCCGAGCGGCCCGGCCAGGCCGACGCCCTCGCCGTCCAGGATGGTCTCGGGCATCTCCGCCCGGCCCAGACCCCCGTCCGAGGAGAGGGCGCCGAGCGTGGTCGTGCCGTCCCCATCGCCGGGGCTCACGTCGATTTGAAGGACACTCGAGGGGTCCGTACCCCGGAGCTCGATCCGGTCGATGTCCCCCGCCTCGCGGTGGACCTCCGCGACACCGGGTCCGCGGAACTCCACAGTCACGTCGTCGCCGTCCGCGTCGAGGAAGTCCATGGCGGACCCGTCGCCGTCGAGGACCGTGGCCGAGAGGAGCACACGGGGCTCGAGCGGCTCGACGGTGAGCGTCCGGCGGCGGGGACGGTTCCGAGTGAGTCGGTCTCGCAATCGTCGGAGGAGCTGGGACAAGACACTTTCCTGCGATCGGTGGTGCGTGGAAGCGAGCAGAGTAACATGCGACCGGCGGAGATTGTCTATAGCGTAGGTCGCCGGACGCAGAAAGTGACGCCGCCGCATCGCTTTACGCGGGGCTCGGCGCGTCATTATCCTCTCTCCGATCGAAGCTGCCAGAGGGAGTCAGCGGCGCGTGCACGCATCTTCGGACGCATCGCGGTCACGGTGGCTGTGCCTTGTCACCGCCCTTCTCGTACTGGGCGCGGGGCCCCGCCTCCTGTTCGCTCCGCCGCCGGGGGGCGGTCCCCCGAACGGCGGCCCACCGGGCGGCGGCCCTCCCGGTGGCGGGCCGCCGGGCAGCGGTCCGCCCGGCGGTGGACCGCCCGGTGGCGGACCGCCCGGCGAGAAGAAGGCCGCGGAAGCGGAAAAAGCGAAGCCCGCGGCCCCCCCGATGTCGCTCGACCCGCTCGGGTTCTCCGGGCCGAGCCCGCTCCACGAGCCGCCCGGCGAGGCGGACCTCGGCGGACGGGCATCCGTGGCGGTGCCCGACCGTAGGCGGATCGGGTGGCCCCGCTGGGACCGCTACAACCGCCAGGCGCCGCGGGACCCCGTGCTGATGAACACGGTGGGGGGGGACATCCCCTACACCCGCGGGCACCCCCTCAACCCCTACGACCGCAACGTGCTGAAGGGGGACTACCCCATCGTCGGCGACGACATCTTCCTCGACGCGACCCTCACCTCGGACACCCGCTTCGAGGCGCGGCGGCTGCCCACGCCGTCGGGGATCAGCTCCATCAACGTGTTCAAGGGCTATTCGAGCTTCCGGCCCGTCGACTGGCGCTTCAAGATCACGGGCGTCTACAACTTCAACCGGCTGGAGCTGAAGGAGCGGAACGTCGCGGCCGTGGACGTTCGCGAGGGGGACACCCGCACCGACGACTTTCCCGCCGTGCAGGAGGCCTTCTTCGAGTACCACCTTGGGGATACCAGTCCCGCCTTCGACATCGCCGCCGTGCGGGCGGGGCGGCAGCTGTTCGTCTCCGACTTTCGCGGCTTCATCTACAACGACGTCGCGGACGGGGTCCGCCTGCTGGGCAACGCCGACTCCAACCGCGTGGAGTATAACCTGGCTCTGTTCAACCAGACCGAGAAGGACACCAACAGCCAGCTGGCGGAGCTCAACTGGCGGGATCAGCAGGTGCTGATCGCCAACGCCTACTTCCAGGACTTCATCTGGAAGGGGTATACCACGCAGTTCAGCTTCCACTGGAACCACGACCAGTCCGACCGCCGCTTCGATACCAACGAGTTTCTCGTCCGGCCAAGCCTCGCCGGCAGCGTGACGCTCCAAGAGATCGACGCTTACTACCTCGGGTGGACGGGCAACGGCCACATCGGGCGGGTGAACCTTTCCCACGCGCTGTACTACGCCTTCGGCAAGGACCGGAACAACCCCATCGCGGGGCGGAACGTGGACATCGGCGCCTACATGGGGGCGCTGGAGCTGTCCGTGGACATGGATTGGTTCCGGCCGAAGGTCTCCGCGCTGTACGCGAGCGGCGACGAGGACCCGCTCGACGGGAAGGGCGGCGGCTTCGACGGCATCCACGAGAATCCCTTCTTCGCGGGCGGGCCGTCGAGCTTTTTCCAGAGCTCCGCCTTCCGCCTGTTCGGCGTGAACCTGACCAGCTCCCGGAGCTTCTTCAACGACCTCGCGGGAGCCAAGGCGGAGGGACAGAGCAACTTCGTGAACCCCGGGACGGCCGTGCTCAACGCGGGCTTCGACGCCGAGATCACGCCGGAGCTGCGGACCCAGGTCAACTTCAACAGCATCTGGTTCGCGAACACGAAGACGCTCGAGCTGTTCCTGAACCAGGACGGGATCAACGGCCACTTCGGCGAGGAAGCGAACGTCGCCCTGCAATACCGGCCGGCGTTGAACAACAACGTCATCTTCACGGTGGGGGCTTCGCTGTTCCTTCCGGCGGAGGGGTATGACGAGCTCTTTAACGACCGGAGCAGCCTCGGAAGGGTGTTCACAGGTGTGACGCTGACATTCTGATGGTGCCGCGGTGCCAGCGAGCCGCGGCCTTTCGCAAGGTGATCCAGACCATGGCGGAAAGCCGCATATTGAACCGACCGCGATACCAAGTCCACGCGCTCGTTCTTCTTCCGCTCCTCGCCGCCGGGTGCGAGCACTACCGGACCTGGCGGGGCGGCAAGGAGCGATCGGACGAGTTCGTCCAAAAGGTGGCGAAGCCGGCGGGCCAGAAGAAGGTCCTCGACCGGGTGATGGCCGACCCCGCTCCGAAAAACAGGCCGGAGGGCTACGAGAGCAACAAGGCGTACCGCCGCGCCGAGGCGGCCGGGTGCATCTCCTGCCACGGGACGACCGACGAGGCGGATATGCACCGGAATCAGAACCTGGCGGTGAGCTGCGTCGACTGCCACGGCGGGGACGGGTCGGTGCAGTCGCCCATGGCCGAGCCCGGACGGCCCGGCGAGCCGGGGACGCCCATCGAGGACGAGACCTACCTCGAGGCGATGCAGGCGGCGCACGTGCGTCCGCGGAATCCGAAGGCGTGGTACGGCCGCCACCACCTGCAAGGCGACCGGGGCTTCGGCGAGCACCACCCGACGGGAGACCCCACGAAGCTCCACGGGTCCGACACGCCGCCCCTTACCTACGCGTTGCTCAACCAGGAGAGCCCGCAGTTCATCCGCTTCATCAACCCGGGCGACCTTCGCGTCGCCGAGTTCGCGTGCGGGGCCTGCCATCCCGACGAAGTGGCGAAGGTGCCTCACAGCATGATGGCGACGGGGCCGATGCTCTGGGAGGCGGCGCTGTACAACAACGGGGCCTATCCCATCAAGCAGGCGCGCTTCGGCGAGGCGTACACGCCCTTCGGCCTGCCCGCCCGGCGCCAGGGGGTGATCGCGTCCGCCGCGTGGAACAAGGAGACCCAGCGTGTCGACGTGAGGGTTCGCCGGCGGACCGAGCGGGAGAAGCGAAACGGCGTGCTCCCCTACCTCAACCCGCTGAACACCTGGACGGTCGCCCAGCCGGGCAACGTGCTGCGGATCTTCGAGCGGGGGACGCGGCTGCCCGTCCCCGGCGGGCTGACACCCAATCCGCCACCCGGGGAGATCGGCACGAAGAACCCGCTGCAGCTCCCCGGGAAGCCGGCCAAGGGGCTCTCCGTCCGGGGCCTCGGCACGCGGAATCGGACGGACCCGGTCTTTCTGGGCCTTCAGAAGACACGCCTGCTCGACCCGATCCTCTCCTTCATGGGCACGAACGACCATCCCGGTGACTACCGGGCGTCCGGCTGCACGGCGTGCCACACGCCCTACGCCAACGACCGGACACCGGCCCACTCCGGGCCGCTCGCCAAGCACGGCCACAGCGGCACTTCCGCCACGCAGGACCCGACGATTCCCAAGGACGAGTCGGGCCATCCGATCAAGCACGTGCTGACGGCGGCCATCCCCAACAGCCAGTGCATCACGTGCCACGTGCACCCCGGGACCAACTACGCCAACAGCTACATGGGATACATGTGGTGGGACAACGAGTCCGACGGCAAGCACATGTATCCGAGGGAGTCGAAGGAGCCCACCAAGCTCCAAAAGTGGCGGGCGCTGCGGAAGAACCCCTCGGCCGCCCAGCTCCGGGGGCTGTGGGGGAACCTCTACCCCGACGCCGTGTCGCACGCCGGGGACAAGGCCGGGAAGAACTTCCTTGAGAAGACCGGCTCCAAGGAGTTCAACGAGAAGCTGGAGCACAATCAGTTCGGCGACTTCCACGGCCACGGATGGGTCTTCCGGAAGGTCTTCAAGAAGGACCGCTTCGGACACCTGCTCGACAAGGAGGGGGACATCATCAGCCCGAACGATCCGAAGAAGTGGGAGAAGGCGGTCCACCTGCAGGACGTGCACCTGCGGAAGTACAACATGCACTGCGTGGACTGCCACTTCGCCCAGGACAACCACGGCAACGGCAAGCTCTACGGCGAGACGCGGAACGCCATCGAGATCGCGTGCGTGGACTGCCACGGAACGTATCGGGAGAAGACGGACCTCCGGACCAGCGGGCCGGCGGCGCCGCCCGGCGGCCGGGACATGACCCAGATGACCGTCAGCGTCCGCAAGGGGCTGAAGGAGTCCAAGCGCTTCTACATGAAGAACGGGGACGTCTACCAGCGCTCGTCCATCTATCCGGACCTCGAGTGGAAGATCACCCAGACCGTCAACACCATCGACCCCAACTCCGAGTGGGCGAAGAAGCATCCCAAGGCGGCCCGGCGGTCGCGGTGGGCCAAGACCATGCACGAGGACGGGAAGACGTGGGGGAACCTCCATCGCAAGAAGAAGGGATGTCCGCGGAACGGCCTCGCCCACGGCCTCGAGAAGATGGAGTGCTACACCTGCCACAGCTCGTGGATGACCTCCTGCTTCGGGTGCCACCTGCCGATGCAGGCGAACCGGCGGGCCCCCATGCTCCACAACGAGAACCTCTACACCCGCAACTTCACCAAGTACAACTTCCAGGTCCTCCGCGACGACGTGTTCATGCTCGGCCACGACGGCGTGTACAAGTCGGGGAAGGTGGGCAAGGACGGACGCATCAAGGAGCTCGGGAAGATCGTGCCGGTGCGGTCGAGCTCCGCGGTGGTCGTCAGCTCCCAGAGCGCCAAGCGGGAGTGGGTCTACCACCAGCAGCAGACGGTCAGCGCCGAGGGGTATAGCGGCCAGGCGTTCAACCCCCACTACCCCCACAGCGTCAGCGGCGCGGGCACGACCAAGATGTGCACGGACTGCCACGTCGCCCGCGACAACACCAACAACGCGTGGATGGCCCAGCTTCTGCTCCAGGGCACCAACTTCGTCAACTTTTTCGGGCGGTACATCTACGTGGCGAACGGATCGGCCGGCCTCCAGGCCGTTCCCGTCACGGAGCACAAAGAGCCGCAAGCGGTCTACGGGTCCCACCTCCACAAGCTCGCGTACCCCGACCAGCACGAGAAGTTCGTGGAGGACGGCCGGGACCTCAGCCTCGACAAGCCCGCCCACGCGGCGATGTTCAAGCACGGGCCGGGCCTCGGCAACGAGATCCTCGACCTTCAGAAGCGGGGCGAGTATCTCTACACCGCAAGGGGCTCCGGCGGCTTCCACGCCTACGACATCGCCAATATCGACAACAAGGGCTTCAGCCAGCGGATCACCACGGCGCCCGTCTCCCCGCTCGGCCAGGATCTCGGGTTCGACACGGAGTACGCCGTGGCCGTGGCGACGCCCACCACTGTCGCCATGGACCCGGCGCGGACGCGCTACAGCACCAAGCCCGGGAAGCCGCCCGCCACCATCGTCGACAAGCGAAAGCCGTGGCATCCGAACATGGAGCAGGCCATGCACCCGATGTACGCCTACCTCTACATCGGGGATCGCAAAGAGGGCCTGATCCTGACCAACGCCGCGACACTCCTCGACGGCGAGCCGCGGAACAACTTCATGGAGCGGGCGGAGCTCGACGACGGGTCCGAGGCGTTCAACCCCGACGGCAAGCTGTCGGGTCTGACGAACCTGACGGTCGCCGGCCATTACGTCTACGTGACGACGGACCACGGCCTCTACGTGGTGGACATCGACGAGCCGCTGGACCCGAAGATCGTCGCGGAGCTGACCGGGAACTACCTCGACGCCCCGCGGGACGTGCAGGTTCAGTTCCGGTACGCCTTCGTCACCGACGCGGACGGGCTGAAGGTGATCAACGTCACGGACCCGACCGAGCCGCGGCCGGTGGAGTCGGCGCGGGTGGCGCTCGACGACGCCCATCAGCTGTACGTGTCCCGGATCTACGCCCTGGTGGCGGCGGGCGACGCGGGCCTCGCCATCGTCAACGTGCTCAATCCGGAGAAGCCGAAGCTCGACCAGCGCTTCGACGCGAACGGGAAGATCGTGGACGCCCGCGACGTCAAGGCGGGCATGACGAACGCCACGCTGTTCGCATACCTCGCCGACGGGAAGGGTGGGCTGAAGGTCCTCGAGCTGATGGGTCCGCACACCACGCACCAGTTCCGCGGGTTCGCCCCGCCGCTCTCTCCACGCCTCATCGCGAGCAAGGCCACCGACGGACCGGCGCTGGCGATCAGCGAAGGGCTCGACCGGGACCGCGCCGTGGACGAGACGGGGAACCAGGTGGCGGTCTTCGGCCGCATCGGCGCCCGTCCCATGGATCTCAAGCAGATGCAGGAGATGTATCTCCGGGACGGCGAGCTGTGGACCGTGACCAACGAGCCCGACCACAAACCGAAACCCTTCACGCTGAAGGTAGGTCCACCCGGCCGCCGTGGCGGGCCGCCGGGCGCCG
>CAZQQP010000231.1:0-7503 GCA_964595475.1 uncultured Planctomycetaceae bacterium
ACTCGACCCGACGCCGCTCGTGCGATGGATCCGCCGACGGCCGCGGCTCTGCGCCGGCGGGGCCGCCGCGGCCGTCGGTGCGGCGGTCCTCTGGCTCGCGGCCCACCCCGACCCGCTCCGTTGGGAGACGGACCCGCGGGACCTCCAGCCGCAGCCCAACCCGGCCATGGAGACGCAGCGGCGGATCGAGGAGCACTTCGGCCGCGGCGAAGCGCCGTTGACCCTTCTTCTGGAGGCGGAGACGCCGCGGGCCCTCCTCGTCGCGGCCCATCGAGGCCGCCGACGGCTCCGGGAGGCGGGCGCCGCGGACGTGTTCGGCGTCGGCGGTCTCCTCCCCGACCCGCGGCGGGTCGCGAAGCGGCGGCGACGATTGTCGACTATCGACGCGTCGGCGGTGCTCGACGCGCTGCGGAGCGCCCTGGCGGACAGCCGCTTCTCCCGCGACGCCTACGAGGGCTACGCGAATTGGCTCGAGCGCCTTCTCCGGCCGGGCGACCCGCCGGGCGTCGACGCGCTGCGGGAGTATCCGTCGCTCGCCGCGAGCATGCTCCCTCGCGACGCGTTCGAGGGGGGAGAGCCGCCGCGGCGGGCGGTCTCCACGGTGTTCCTCGGGTCGACCGGCGAGGCGGCCCGCGTGGAGACGCTCCGCCGGGCGGTCGCCGGTATTCCCGGCGCCACGCTGACGGGCATGCCTCTCGTCGGCAGCCGCATGCAGCAGCTCGTGCGGGCGGAGCTCCCGACGCTCATGGCGGTCGCGGCGGTCGCCGTCGTCGGCTGGCTCCTCCTCGTCCTCCGCCGGCCGACCGCCGTCGGGCTCGTTCTGCTCCCGGCGGTCTGCGCCCTGCTCCTCGTCGGTGCCCTCGTCGCCGCGGGCGTCGTCCGGCTCCATCCGGTCAACCTCGTCGTCGTGCCGCTGATCGCGGGCCTCGGCGTCGACGACGGCGTCTTCCTCCTCGGCGCGGCGAAGCGGCGACGCTTCGTCGTCACCGTTCACGCGATCACCGTCACCACCCTCACCACCGCCGTCGCATTCGGCTCGCTGATGCTGACGAGCACGCCCGCCGTCCGGAACATGGGGCTGACCATGGCCGTCGGCATGGCCGGCGCCTGGCTCGGCGCCATGTTCTTTCTCCTCCCACTCCTCGAGCTCCGCCGCAGAGGAACCACGCCCGTCGAATCCGGAGGATTCGCCCCATAGCCCGATCATCTTGATCGGCCACCCCGGCGACCCCAACCCATCCCATCGACCCACTTTTCCCCTTCCCGAACCGCGCCGTCTCCGGTGACGGACCGACGACCCCCGCTCACCCCATGACCGACCCCTCGACGGATCGCACGTGTCCCGGCGCGCACCAAGCTCGGCGTCTCCCCCGTCGCTGCGACGCACCTTCCTCGCCGGCCGCCGCGAACACCCGAACCCGAAGGATTAAGCCATACACCCCGATCATTTCGGACGACGCGTACGGCACTCCCACCGCAAACCCCGTTGACAGCGGATAGCCACTTTGTTAGCGTTTCAATGGACCGCGAGTGTGGACGGTCGGAGGCGAGATCTACGCTGGTCCCTTCGCGGCACGGACGAGTCAAAAATAGCCCCGAGCTTGCTCGGGGCTCATGCCCGGATCTCCGACAACGACTGAGCCTCCGCTTGGCGCACAACAAGAATAACCGCGGAGACCGCAACGTCGAAGCGCCTCCCCTGCTCGGTGCTCCGGCAAAGACAAACGCACGCCGAGAGGAGTAGTTCGACGCCAAAAGGAAGGTGACTCGATGCAGAGGCGGTGCGGCCCGACTCGGCAGATCGCGTTTTCCATCTTTGGACTCGGAGCCGTCCTTCTCCTTCTCACGGGATGCGTCGATCACTCGATATCGGGGGCGTCGCCCGTCTCCGTTCTTCCGACGGATCTGGACGGCGACGGCACGACGGATCTTGTGAGCGCGAACGGGGGTACCGGGGATCTATCCGTGCTGATCGGAAAGAGAGACGGGACGTTCGTCTGCAAGCAGCGGCTGGAATGTGGTCTGCTCGGGGGCATCTCGGCGCTCGCGTTGGGCGACCTCGACAACGACGGGAAGTCCGACGCGGTGCCTGTAGGGGAGTTGTATGACATGATCCCGGTCTTGCGTGGGCAGCCCGGCGGAAGGCTTTCCGCGCCGGAGGCGGTGGTCGGAAGCCGGGGATCCACCGTCAATCCGATGAACCGCCTCGGGCGAAACGGGGTCACGGTCGCGGACCTCAGCGCCGACGATCTCCCGGACATCGCGACCGGAAACAGGGCGAAGAACAGCGTATCGGTGCTTCTTCGGCACCCCGGGGAGCGCTCCCCGGAGACGCGACGCTATCCCGCGGGAAGGGGACCGGTCTCGATCGCCGAAGGCGACTTCGACGGCGACTCGCGGGGCGACCTCGCCACCGCGAACGCGCACGGAGGCAACGTCTCCGTTCTCCTCGGCGACGGAAAGGGGACATTTCAGGCGGAGAAGCGATACGACGCGGGGACCGAGCCCACGTCCTTGGCCGTGGCGGACCTCGATGCGGACGGAGCCCTCGACCTCGTGACAACGAACCAAGGTGGCGACGTGTCCGTGCTAAGTAGGCGGAAAAGAATAAGTTTAACCTATTCATCGGTGCCAAGGCGGAAGCCTGCTTCCGCCTTGGCACCGATGAGACGGGAGGCCGATGTTCGAGCGAGGGCTACGTCCGCACATGCCGGGGTCTGGCGCCGCCGGGGATTGCAAACGGGTCGAATCCGACGCCAAAGCAAGGAGGCTCCTCCTCCTTGCTTTGGCGTATAGGCTCAGACCTCCTGACATACCCGCTGTGCGCCGGGAATTTTCGGGACCGTTCCGCCGGCCCGTAATCAGAAGTCGTGAGGGGTGCAGGCCGCCGCTACAGCCCTCCACCCGCGGAAAATCCGGGGCCGATCTCGGCGTTCGAGCGGTCTCGAGGGGCGCGAACCGGTCAGTTCGCAGAGGGGGGTATGTCAGGAGGTCTGAGGCTCAACTTATTCTTTTCCGCCTATTTAGCGGCGGTAAGACGCACGGACCGCGTCTCGGAGCACCCGGTCGCGTGGTGCGGAAGACCGCCGAATCCGGAGGATTCGGCCCCATCGCCCGATCATCCTGATCGGGCACCCCGGCGCCTCCACCGCATCCCCATCGTCCCCACTTTTCCCCTTTCCGAAGCCCACCGTCCCCGCCGACGAAACGACCCCGACCGCCGCCCGCGCCGCTTGACCGCAGCAGGCCACAGATTTAGCGTAGGCCTCTACGGCTCACTCCGCGAGGCCGGACCTCCGCACGGCCGCGAAGTCGGGAATCGTCGAAGCGTCTTTCCTCCAACCTCCTGGTGCATGCCCATGGACGAGCAACAGACCACACGGCGAGAGCGGCAGATCATGGACGTTCTCTACGCCCACGAGGAGGCCACCGTCGTCGAGATCCAGGCGGAGCTACCCGACCCGCCCAGTCAGACCGCCATCCGGACCATGCTCAAGATCCTCGGGAACAAGGGGCTCGTGAAGCGGCGGAAGCGGGGACGCGAGCACGTCTACGCGCCGCGGCGGGACCGGACGCGGACCGGCGAGCGGGCGCTGCGCCACGTGATCCAGACCTTCTTCGACGGGTCGCTCGAGCGGGCGGTCGCCACCCATCTCGCCCGGAGCAAGCAGGACCTCACCGACGAGGAGCTCAAGCGGCTCGCCAAGGTGATCCGGGACGCACGCCAGGGCGAGAAGAAGTAGACCCGCCTCCGCCGCAGCGGCGGGGACGAGCTCCGCGGGGCGTCCATGAGCGAAACGGTTGTTCTCCTCGACGTCGCGGCGAAGGGCGCCCTCCTCCTCGCGGCCACCGCCCTGGTCGCGGCCCTTCTCCGGCGGGCGTCCGCCGCCGTCCGACACCTTGTCTGGACCGGCGGCCTCCCCGCCGACTCCGGGAGCGGGAAGCGGACCGGATGGCCGAACGCGTCTTCGACGGGCTCCCACGGAAGGGGCGACCTGGCTCGACGCCGTGGCAACGTGGGGCTGTGGGTCTGGGCGACCGGGGCGGTCGTCTCCTTCCGCCCCGTGGTCGCGGGCGTGGTCGGCGTGTGGGCCCTCCTCGACGAGGAGCGGGACCGGTGGCCGCCGGGAAGTGGACGCGGGCCGGCGTCGTCTCCCTCCTCGCCGCGGCCGCGATCCCGCTCGCCATCGCGGAGCCCGCGACGAAGGCGACGACCCACCGCCTACCCTCGGGACGACCGCGACGCCCGGAAACAAGCATCGGAAGGGCGAGGACCCGAAGGTCCCGCCGGATCGCCGGAGGATGTTCCGCGAGGGGGCTTTGGGAGTCCGTCGTTCTCCAAGTCGCGAAGCTGCGCGGGAAGAGCTGGGAGATGTGGGCTTCTATTGGAGAAGCTTCTCCCGTAGCTTTTGCTGGACGACCCGTGGGTTGGCCTGTCCCTTGGACGCCTTCATGACGGCGCCGACGAGGCGACCGATCGCCGCCTCCTTCCCGTTCCGCACGTCCTCGGCGGCTTGGGCCTCCCGCTCGATCGCCTCGGCGATCCACCCGTCGAGGGCGGAGCTGTCGCTGACCTGGAGGAGCCCTTCCGCCTCCGCGAGCTGCGCCGGGTCGGCGTCGCTCCCGCGCTCGGCGCAGAGCCGGTATAGCTGGTCGGCGCCGTTGGAGCTCACCCGCTGCTCGTCCCGCATCCGCTCGACCTCACGCAGCTGCCCGGGTGTCACGAGGAGGTCGGCCACCTCACAGCCCCGCTCGTTGGCGAGCTTGGCGAGGTTGTTCAGCAGCACGGTGGCGGTCCGGACGGGGTCGCCGCCCATCTCCACGACGCCCTCGTAGAAGGCGCACAGCCGCGGCTCGCCGGCGAGGTGGCGTGCCTCCCGGCTTCCGAGCCCGTGGTCCCGCCGATACCGCCGCTCCCTCGCGACCGGCAGCTCGGGGATGCTCCCCCGCAGCTCCTCGAGCCACGCCTCGTCCACGCGGACCGGCACGATGTCGGGGTCGGGGAAGTAGCGATAGTCGTGGGCCTCCTCCTTCTCCCGCTGAAGAAGCGTCACGCCCCGCTCGTCGTCCCACCCGCGCGTCGTCTTGCTCCCCGGCGCGTGGGTCACGCCGTCGGCGAGCCACTGCCGCGTCTGCCGCCCGTGCTCGTGGTCGACCACCCCCCGCAACGCCCGGAAGCTGTTGAGGTTCTTCACTTCCACGATGGGCGTGGCGTACCGCTCGCCGTCCTTCTCCACAACGACGTTGACGTTGGGCTCGAACCGCATCTGCCCCCGCTGCATGATCCCGTCGCTGACGCCGAGGAACCGGCAGATGTTCCGGAGCGTCTGGCCGAACAGGACCGCCTGCTCGGCGGAGACGATGTCCGGCTCGGTCACGATCTCGAGCAGCGGCGTGCCCGCCCGGTTCAGGTCGACGATGGACTGGTCGATCGGCCGCCCGCCCGGCGCCTCGTGGAGGAGCTTCCCCGCGTCCTCCTCGAGGTGGGCCCGTCGAATCCGGACCGTTTGCAGCTCCGCGTCCGGCTCCTCGTCGACCGGCACGTCGATCGCGCCCGCCTCGCAGACGGGCAGGTCATACTGGCTGATCTGGTAGTTCTTCGGCAGGTCGGGATAGGAGTAGCTCTTCCGGTCCCACTTGGTGTACGAGGCGATCCGGCAGCCGAGTGCGAGACCGATCCGGACGGCCATGGCCAGCGCCTCCCGGTTGAGGACGGGGAGGACGCCGGGCATGCCGAGGACGACCGGGTCGACCAGTGTGTTCGGCTCCGCATCGTAGTTGTCCGGATGGGCGGGATTCGGTGCTCCGCTCCACATCTTGGTCCGCGTCGCGAGCTCGACGTGGACCTCGAGCCCCACGCGTACCTCCGTCTGGAGCCCCTCGATCGTCGTGGCTGTGGTCATGGCGGGTGCCTCCGTCGGCCGGATTCTACGAAGGGGCCGACGCGCGAGCTTCCGGCGGCCGCGGGACGGCGCGTGTCACCGTCTCGTGGTTGGCGCCTCCGGTGGCGGATCGGGCGTACGGTCTGTGCATGGACCGCCAACACGGCCCGCGGGCGAGCCCGCGGTTTTCCCTCCGCCGCTCCGCCGCTATCTTGGGAGCCGCTTCCCGATCCTGGAGTATCTTGCATGCTTTGGCTGACGCTCGCGCTCGGAGCCGTCGTCCTCGCCGTCGCGTGGACCGCGTCGGCCGGTGGGTTCGAACAGCCGTTGATCAGCGCGGATCGGAATCTCCACCTCGGCGACTGGGAGATCTCCCACCCCGCCGTCACGCCCGGGAGCCACCCGTGGTCGGTCCGCCAACGCCGCCTCCACGGCGGACCGCAGGAGGGTGTGGACGTGGTGACCGTGGAGACGGAGAAGCTCCGCCTCCGCCTCTGTCCGACCCGCGGCATGAACATCCTCGACGTCCGATCGGGGGACCTCCGCCTCGGCTGGGACTCCCCCGTGCCGGAGGTGGTCCACCCGTCGCAGGTGAACCTCCGCGACCGCGGTGGCCTCGGGTTCCTCCGTGGCTTCAACGAGTGGCTCGCCCGCTGCGGCCTGGAGAACGTCGGAGCGCCGGGCACGGAGGCGTTTACCGACGCGACCGGAAGCGACGCCTCGGTGGAGCTCACCCTCCACGGCCGCGTCGCGAATATCCCGGCGTCCGAGGTGACGGTCGCCGTCGATCCCGACCCCCCGCACGTCGTCCGCGTCCGCGGCGAGGTACGAGAGCGCTCCGTCTTCGGCCCCAAGCTGGACCTGACCACGGAGCTCGCCGTCGAGCCGGGCACCACGCGGATCGAGCTCACCGACACCGTGACGAACCGCGGCGGCGTCGCACAGGACTTCCAGCTCCTCTACCACACGAATTTCGGCCCGCCGCTCCTCGGCGAGGGGTCTCGCTTGCTCGCCCCGCTCGACTCCGTCCAGCCGATCGACGCCCACGCCGCGGAGGGCATCGACGCCTTCTCCCGCTGCGGCCCGCCGCAGCCCGGCTTCACGGAGCAGGTCTACCTCGCCCGCCCTCGCGCCGACGAGACCGGCCGGAGCGTGGCCGCCCTCGTCGACCCCACGGAGGAGCGGGCGGTCTCCGTCGAGGTGGCGACCGAGGTCCTCCCGTGCTTCACCTTCTGGAAGTACACCGCGGCCGAGGCCGACGGCTACGTGGTCGGCCTGGAGCCGGGAACCAGCTTTCCGTTTCCGAGGAACGTGGAGCGCGGCCAGGGCCGCGTGCCCCGCTTGGACCCCGGCGCGTCCTGTCGCTTCCCGCTGGCCTACGAGGTCCACCCGACCGCGTCCGCGGTCCAGACGCTTCGCGATCGGGTCGACCGGATCCAGGCGTCGCGGCCGCCGGCTAAGTAGGCGGAAAAGAATAAGTTGAGCCTATTCATCGGTGTCAAGGCGGAAGTCGGCTTCCGCCTTGGCACCGAGGAGACGGCGAAGCCGATGATCGAGCAAGCGCACCGTCCGCAAATGCCGGGAGCTGTGGCCGGCGGGGCATCGCAAATGGTTCGAGGCC
>CAZQQP010000232.1:0-7440 GCA_964595475.1 uncultured Planctomycetaceae bacterium
TCTGTAAGTCCTTGATTTTCCGGGCCTTGGCTACGCGGGCGACCGGTCACGCCCATGCCATTCGGGAATACTCCCCAGTCCTGACGCGCTTCGGCCCCGAGCAGGCACCCCGGATCGACCCGGAGCAGGCCTGCCACCAGCCCGGCCCTCGCTCGCGCGGATCACGAACGACGCCGAGCAGCGCTCGCGGCTTCTAGAGCACCTCGAGCAGGGCCAGGCCGTCGCCGAGGCGGAGAACCTCCGGCAGACGCTCCAGGGCTCGGCAGGAAAACCATCGTCGGCGACATCCCCGTCCCGCCGAAACGCAACAAAGGCGATTTCTAGACCAATGTCTACTGGCGTCTGCGGGGGAAGCTCGACGTCCCCAAGGAGCGGTGGGTCAGCTTCCCCGGGTGCGAGGGGGAGGACCCATCCCGTGTCGTCGCGTGGGCCGGCTACGACGCTCTTCAACTCGCCCAAGCGATCGGCGGGATCCCCCCGGGTGATGGAACAGGAAGGCGGCCGCGACGACCCGCGCCCCCTCCCCTTTCTCGGCACCCTCCTCGAGCTCCTGCCCTGGATCCACCAATGGCACGACCGCATCGACCCCACCTTCGGCGGCTCCATCGCCCAATTCTTCGAGGGCTTCGTCGACGAGGAGGCCCGCGACCTCGGAATCACGCGGGACACCATCCGCGCCCGGCAGCCCCCGCAGAAAAAGCGGCGAACCCGCCGCCACCCGCGTGCCGGAAAGCGGTAGGGACGTGTGCGTCGATCTCGATCCAGATCACATGTGCGAGACGGCGAGCGGAACCTCCGGAGCTCGCCGCTCGTCTTTTGCACGGGCACGGCTTCTGGCTCCAGAAGCAATGGGATGAACAACGGGTCGACCCCCACTCGTCGCTCGGGAAAGCGATCCATCACATGCTCAAGCGCCGGCACGAGCTGCCCCGATTCGTGCGGGAACCCGGGGCGGCTCTGGACAACACTCCCGACGGAACCGTCGGGACGAACAGGCCCTGAATATGGTGATCCGTCACCGGAAAAGCTCGCTGTTCTACAAGACGCGGCAAGGGGCCCACGTCGGCGACCTGTCTATGAGTCTGATCCAGACGTGCCGACTGAACAGGATCGACCCCTGGCACTACCTCGACGCACTGAACCGAAACCGCGAGGCGGTCGCAGCCGATTCTCTCGCCTGGCTTCCGTGGAACGACCCGATGCGGGAGAACCGGGCTCCGCCACCCGATCCGGCCCGCTGACGGCTCCGCCTTCACATCCCGATCCGCGGGACCTGCCCGCCCCGACCCCCGGGCGTGACCCCCTTTCCCTGCGCTAATAGGCGCGGCTCGCCCGCATGCCTGCGCACGGCTGCCGGAGAGACGCCGACGCGTCCGCGAGACCGGGAATGGTCCGGCGGGTTCTGATCGATCGCGTACCCCAGGAATGCCGGGAGGCTCAGCGAGTCGGCGCATCGCCAGGCGATCGCTCGCTCCGAATCCAGACCCTCGAAATACTCGATCAGGAGCATCCGGAAGTAGACACCCGTCTCCAGGCCGGGGCGGCCCATCCGCTTCGCGTAGAACCCGTGGCAGACTGCCCCGCCGTGGTCGTGGAAGCCGTAAGCGGCCAGCAGTTGGTTCCGCCGGTCGTAAAAGACGTGGCCGTGGCCCCGAACCTGCGGCGCCGCCACCCACAGAGGCTCCTGTCGATCCCGCTTCCGTCGACCCATTGGCATTCGACGTCCTCCCTGAGCGTCACCTCCCGAGCTCAGCTGCTCACAGTCTAGTAGCCCCCCGATCAACCCCCTCCTGGCCGATTTTCACCACGGACTGCTAGGTGCTCGCGCCTGCTTGCCACGTGTAGCCGCGCCGTCGCCCTGCCCCGTACCTGGATGCGGTGTGTGCTCGCCCTTGTACTGGTGGTACTCGGGTGGGACCCGCTCCACTGGCTCGGCGGGTGGCACCGGCTGCCGCACGGGCGGTACGAGCCGCGGCTCGGCTACGGTCAAACGCCGGCCAGGCAGCAGTTGTGCCCGAATCTCACGAGCGAGCACCTCACCGAGCAGCGACGGGACGGCGTTACCGATCTGATGCTGCGCCGAGGACCGGTTGCCGACGACCTCAACGGAATCCGGAAAGGTCTGGAGGCGACACAGCTCGCGCACGCTCAGCTCTCGATTCTCCCAGTGGAACGGTCCGATTGCCGGCCCCGGCTGGGCCTGGATCGTCCAGGAGGGGAGGCGCTTCGCGAGCTTCAACAGGAAACTCCAGTATCGGCGGCGCCAGCCGAAAAGCGGCATACCGCCGCCGCGGTCGGTGTGCCAGAGGTAGTTCTCGCCCTCCGGAATGCTCTTGAGGAGCCCTGCCCATTTTCCTCGAACCTTGAGGTCCTCGTCGCCCTCCGCGCGGCCCAGATCCCCGAGCGCGTCCCAGGCATTGCGGAACGGCTCGAGGCCGAGAAGTGGCTGGCCCTCCTCCGCTTCGCCGTGCGTGGGCCGTGGGAAGCAGAAGCGCCGCCCGTCACGGGCCGCCACAAGGAAAAAGCGGTGGCGGAACTGGGGCACGCCGTAATCAGCGGCGTTGAGCATCCGATAAACAGGTTCGTAGTCGGCGCCCGTCCGCCGGTTGATCTCGGCGATCTCGTCGAGGAGCAGGGCGAGGCCCTCGTTCTTCGCGTGGTAGCTCAGGCCCGCGACGTTCTCGAGAAGCAGGACGCGGGGCAGCGCCTCTTCCGCCACGCGCAGGAACGCGTCGAGGGTCTGGGCTCGCGGGTCCGCGAGCCGCCCCGTGTCGCCGCGGGCCCAGTAGCCGGACTTGGAAAAGGGCTGGCACGGAGGGCCGGCGATCAGGATGTCCGCCTCGCCGGCCCGGACGCCGGCGCTAGCGAGGATCTCGTCCGTCGGGACCTCGAAGACATCGCGCTCGATCACGGTGCGGAGACCATGGCGCCGCAAGGTCTTGCAGGAGTCGCGCTCACACTCGACGGCGGCCCCGATGTCGAAACCCGCGGCCTCGAAGCCGTAGTCCAGGCCGCCGGCCCCCGTGAACAAGCTAAGAACGATGGGTTTGGGCATGATTCACCTTCTCGCGCTAATGGCTCCGAGCGACCGCCTCCAGGGCATTCCTAACATCTTCCGTCCAATTGTCGTCGATCCGGAGGTTGTTGTCCAACCGGCCCTCGCATTTCCGGTGTGCCGGAAGGGTGCCAGTCGGGTGGTAGCGGAACTCCCACCGATCGGTGACCGCGTGCAAGCAGGCAGCAACGAGGTCGAAGTCATCGGGGCTATAATACCGTGAGCACGGGTCCTCGCGGGACGCCCGGGTCCGCTGGAAGTCGAGCCGGGGGCGGTTTTCGGCGTCGGGCCTCCGGAGGGCGTTCTTGCACTCGATCCGGACGGGGCCGGAACCATGATACCATAGCTCGACGTCCGTCTCGTGATCGCCCCCGAGGCGCCGGCACGCCGAGACGCCGGGCACCTCGCTCAGGCGGCGATGTAGGTGTAGTTCGGCAACTCCGCCGCGCACGGCCATCTTCATGCGGGGTGTCCGGGAGATGAGATCGAGCACCTCGTCGGCCGTGAGATCGAGCTCCTCGGCAAGGTTCTGGGCTCGTGTCGCCGAGACGAGCGGCGGCTGGGCGGACGGGTGGGCCGGGTCGTGCGCAGGGAGCGGTCGGCCGGCGAATCGCTCTGCCAGCCATTGGCGGTGGCCCTGGTCCTCGCCGAGAGCCTCGCGCTCAAAATAAATCAGCCGCAAGAAGTTGTCCGGTGTGCCGCCGACAAGGACCTCGACGGGCTCGTCGGCGTCGATGCGACGCGCTCGTTCCCACGCGCTCCAGCCCTGAGCCATGATCTGCTCCACCTGGGTGTTCTTGAACTCGACCGACTTGAAGAAGCGGGTTGGGCTGTTGAGGACCGGATCCGCACTGACGAAATAGCCGTCGTCGGGATTGATTCCGACCAGCAGCGTCGTGTAGAGTCCGAGGGGGTCCTGCCAGACCTCGTGGTGGCCCTTGGCGGCGGTTGAGTACTTGATCTGAAACCGGTGCTCGTCCTTTGGCCGATTTCTTGTGTTCTTGCGATTCGCAAGAAAGGCGTATGCCACGATGCCCAAGCGCTCCCCGTGCGGGGCCTCGAAGGTGATCCGGAACGGCGCCTCGCCAGGATCGGATGCAAAGATGACCCGGCACCCTTGGCACTCGAGAGCCTCGACCATGAAACGGACGAGTGGCTCGCGATCCTTCCGCCTGACGCGGTAGGTCCGGTACTCGGGGGGCCAGGGAAGCCGACGATGCATTGCCAGTAGGTTACGGGACGGGATCGGAGCGGACCATCAGAACGATGTCCTCTGAGGACGTACGGCGATGGACCGTGAGCTTCAAAGACTAATCGGCGGCCCCGGGTTCCGGAAAGTAGACCCGGTCCATAGCCGACTGATGCGGTCGATCCGGGCTCGCAACACGAAGCCCGAGCTGCTCGTCCGCTCGGTCCTCCATCGATTGGGGTACCGGTTTCGCCTGCATCGGGGCGACCTGCCCGGCCGCCCGGATCTGGTGCTCCCGCGCCATGGGAAGGTCATCGACGTCCGCGGTTGCTTCTGGCACATGCACAACTGCCGGCTCGGCAACAAGTCGCCAAGGAGGAACGCGGCCTATTGGCAACGCAAGCGCGAGCGCAACTGCGAGCGCGATGAGCGCAATCATGCCGAACTTGAGCAGCTTGGTTGGCATGTCCTCGTGGTATGGGAATGCGAGACGAAGGACCTCGGAAAGCTATTGGAGAAGCTTCGAAATTTCCTGTCATCGTAGCAGAGATTATCGTGCAGGTAAGCAGGGGAAGTTGATTGAGCCCCCCTCTCGGTCCTCGGCTTACATGTCGCCTTGATGGTGGCGACCTGTTGGGCCGTGCGCTACGGGGTCTGGTCGGTCTCCCGGCGTCGGCCCGCCACGTGATCTCGACCCCCGGGTGACGCTCCGGAGCCGGTCCCGGCCCGAGGCCATCGGCGAGCCGCCCACACCGGCCCACGTCCCGCCGGTGTGCTTCGACAAGCTCGAGGTGGAAAAGGGCACAGAGATCAAGGCCCCAGACGGCTCCTTCTATCAGACTTGTCAGGGTTGGCGTCAGATCGTAACTGTCAGTAATCACCTCTGGTTCCATTCGGCGAAGGCGGATAAGGGCTCGCGAGTCGGGACGCGAGATTCTCCGAACAGCAGCGGACATGGGCCATGCAGTGGCAGGAGGACGCCATCGACGCCCACTCCCACTCCGAGCAGCTCCGCCGGCCCTACCCGGAGCGGGCCCACCAGCAGCTCGGCCCGTCGGCCGCGCGGATCACCGACGACACCGAGCAGCGCTCCCGGCTTCTACGGCAACTCGAGCAGGCCGCGACGGCCGCCGGGGCGGCCGCCGAGCAGGGCGAAGCCGTCGCCGAGGCGGAGAAGCTCCGGCAGACGCTCCAGGGCTCGGCCGGCGAGGGCAGGAAAGCCGTCGTCGGCGACATCCACGTCCCGCCGAAACGCAACAAAGGCGATTTCTAGACCAATGTCTACTGGCGTCTGCGGGGGAAGCTCGACGTCCCCAAGGAGCGGTGGGTCAGCTTCCCCGGGTGCGAGGGGGAGGACCCATCCGGCGTCGTCGCGTGGGCCGGCTACGACGCTCTTCAACTCGCCCAAGCGATCGGCGGGGCCTCCCCCAGGTGAAGGAACAGGAAGGCGGCCGCGACGACCTCTGTTGGACATGCACATGTCCGTCGACGCGGGGTGGGCGTGCACGTCTCCGCGAGGCTGACGAATGAACGCCGGGTGACGCCCGAGGACGCCGGACGGCCGAGCGCTCCGCGAGGTGGGCTCCGTGCTCGACCTGTCCCGCCTGCGAGCACGAAAGACGGTGCTCCGAGCGCTCCGGGAGATCGGCCGCGAGGGTCGACCCGTCGTTGAAGACACGCGCCTGTCGACCGAACGGCGCGGGAGACGGGCGTCGGGGGGCCGTCTCGGCTCGGTCCACGCCGGGCGGTCGCGCCGCCGCCTCCCTCGCCGAGGTAGCGGTCAAGGCAGCCGGTTCCCAGCCTCCGTGGTCTCGCTCCGATCACGATCCCCCATCCGGTTCGGTTGGGTCAGGATCGGGATCCCGACCCGCTTCACCGTCCCGGGCATGCTTGCGGGAGAAGGACCCCATCAGGTCGTTGGCGGAGATGTCCTGCGTGGCCTTTCCCAGCTTGCGTCGCGGCGGTGCTCGCCCCGGCCAGGTGTGGCCGCCGTTCTCGATGGTGATCAGGACGACCTCGGTGCCCCGCCTGCCGCCGCCCCACGTCTTTTTGACGACCCGCGTCCCGTCGTCGGCCCGGTCGGGCAGCTTCTCGACCCGCGGGTCGGCGTTGCACCCGTTGGCGTCCACCCAGGCCCGCACCGACGCATCGACCGAGGTGAAGCGGCTTCGCGCGAGCCCGACGCCCTCGCCGCCGTCGAACGGGGCGAAACGATCGGCCGTCCCATGGAAGTGCATCACCGCCACGGGCCGCTCCGGCTCGCCGATGGCCGTCATCATGGGCCCGGCGACGGGCGCGACCGCCGCGAACCGCTCGGATAGCTCCGCGGCGACGCGATAGGCCAGGATCGCCCCGTTGGACATCCCCGTGGCGTACACGCGGCCCGGGTCCATGGGCACATCATCGGGCAGGTCGTCGAGGATCGCCTCGACAAAAGCGACGTCGTCGACGTCCCGCCGGCTCGCGTACCCGCAGCAACGCCCGCCGTTAAAGGTCAATAACCTGCCGTCGCGACGGCCCGTGCCGTACGGATAGACCACCGCGAAGCCCTCGCGGGCCGCCGTCTCATATAGGCCGCTGAGCCGCATCAGGCTCGCCGGTCGGCCGCCGCCGCCGTGGAAGGCGAAGACCACGGGGATCGCGTCCTTCGCTTGGGACCCCGGCGGCTTATACAGGTCGTAGCGCCGCTGGCGCCCGGCCACTTCGACCGCGTGCGTGTCGACCCGCTGGCATCCTCCGCCGGACGACCCACGTCCGGAGCTCTTGGAGGGTGACCGCCCCGTCCCCGTCGGCGTCCGCCGGCCCGTGGGCCTTCTTCAGGCGGGGGAACGGCTCCATCTCCGCGGACGACAGCTCGCCGTCGTCGTCGCTGTCGACGCGGGCGAGGATCCTGGCGAGCCGGCCCTCGCCCCTCCGAGCGCCGCCGTTCCTCGGCCGCGAGCTTGTAAAGCTCCGGGAGCGTCAAGGTCTTATCGTCCCGCCCGGTCCCGCGTCGATGCATCTTCTCCATGAACGGGTAGCCGTCGACCTCGTCGGCGGACAGCTTCCCGTCATCGTCGCGATCGAGACGCTGGAAGACCCGCTCCAGACGCGAGCCCGCCTGGGCGTAGAGGGCCGCGGGGGTGACGAGGAGCGCTAAGCCACTGAAGAGCGTGAAACGGAGCACCGCTGTCCCCTTTGTCGGTGGATCGGTCCG
>CAZQQP010000233.1:0-7421 GCA_964595475.1 uncultured Planctomycetaceae bacterium
GGACGGGGCTCGCTCCTCCCCGCTCCGACGGGACCTCAAGGTGGGCAAGGGCTACTGCCACCACGCGGCGGACCGGGTCGACCGGCGACTGGACGAGCTGCTGAGCCACCGCGACGCCGAGACCCTCGACGTCGCCCACGAGGTTCTCGGGTGGAACGAGTAGGCCCGTCCCACTATCGGATAAACGAGCCCGCGTCAGGCAACGGCGGGCGGGGCGGTCCGACGGGGAGCGGACCTCCACGCACAACATCAGGAGCACCTCCGCGAGAGCGACCCCCTCTTCCGCACGGAAACTCCGGCCGATTTCCGGGGCTAGCGACTCGCGTGTGCACTCGTCCTCCACCCCAGCGGCGTCTGGGGCGAGGGAGGCTCGAGCGTGGCGACAGCGGGCGGCGGGTTGGCTAGACGCGGCCGGCGAGCCGCTTGTGGAGGTGGGTCTCGAGGGCTTGGAGGTAGGGCGTCGCGGTGGTGACCCGCTCGTAGGCGACGCCCCGCCGTCGGCAGGCGCCCGCCCACGTGGCGAGCCAGCGGCCGACGCGGCGGGCGTAGGCGTCGCGGACGGCGGTGGTGTCCGTGGCGAGGCGGTCGCCCGTCTCGCTGTCGACCAGCGTGGTCTCGCCCGTCGCCGGAAGGTGGACCTCCTCGGGGTGAAGGACGTGGAAGACGGTGACCCGTCCGCCCTTGTGAAGAAACCCCGCCATCGCCCGGAGGATCGCGTCCGTCGGCTCGAGGAGGTCGCTGAGGACGATCAGCAGGCCGCGGCCGCTTCCCGCCGCGGCGATCTCGCGGACAGCCCTCGGCAGATCCGCTCGCCCGGTCGGCTCCGTCCGCTCGAGGCGATCGAGGACGGGATCGAGACCGGAGAAGGTGCCGCCGGCTCGCTCGACGCCGTCGAGGCCCTCCCGGGCGAGCCCGTGGACCACGGTGTTCCGCTCCGTGACGGTGAGGAAGGCGAGGGCGGCGGCGAGCGTGCACGCGTGGTCGTACTTGCGCCAGAGCACGCTCGTCTCGGCGCCGGCGAACCCCATGGACGCGGACGCGTCGACGAGGATGCGGACGGTGGTCTCCGTCTCCTGCTCGAACCGGCGGATGTACAGCCGGTCCGTGCGGCCGTAGACCTTCCAGTCGATGGCGCTCGGCGGGTCGCCGGGGAGGTAAGGGCGATAGTCGTTGAACTCGCTGCCGCCGCGCTGGGGGCGGGCGGAGAAGTGGCGGCCGGCGTACCGACCGTCGCCGCCCTGTCGGCACGCCACGGGCAGGCCGCGGAGACGGGCGAGGTCCGCGACGCGGAGGTACTTCCGGTCCGCCCTCGTCATCTCGGCGCTCCCGCCCGCTCCCGCACGTGCTGCACGATCCGATCCGCGGCGACGCCTTCTCCGGTGGCGGCGTAGTTGGGCAGCACCCGGTGACGCAGGACGAGCGTCGCCGCTTCCCGCACGTGGTCCGTGGAGACGGTCGGCTCGCCGTCGAGGACGGCGAGCGCCTGCCCCGCGAGGACCAGAGATTGGCTCGCCCGAGGGCCGGCTCCCCACTCCACGTAGGAGCGGACGAAGTCGTCCGCGAGCGGATCCCCCGGCCGCGTGGCCCGGACGAGGTCCACCGCGGCCCGGACCACGCTCGCCGCGACGGGCACGCGGCGGACGAGCTCGCGGAATTGCTCCGCGCGATCCGCGGTGAGGACGGGCTCGAGGCTCGCCTCGCTTCCGCCCGCCCCGGCGGCGATGGTCTGCTCCTCCTCCGGCGAGGGGTAGTCCATCCAGAGCGAGAACATGAAGCGGTCGAGCTGGGCCTCGGGGAGGGGGTAGGTCCCCTCCTGCTCGATGGGATTCTGCGTGGCGACGACCACGAAGGGGCGGCGAAGGGGATAGGTTCGCCCCATGCTGGTCACGGTCTGCTCCTCCATCGCCTCGAGCAGCGCCGCCTGTGTCTTGGGCGGTGTGCGATTCACCTCGTCGGCGAGCACGATGTTGGCGAAGATCGGCCCGGGGCAGAATCGCCAGCTTCGCTGGCCGGTGGACGGGTCCTCCTGGAGAAGCTCCATGCCCGTGATGTCCGCGGGCATCATGTCCGGTGTGAACTGGATTCGCTTGAACTCCCAGCCGAGGGCGTCGGCGAGCGTGCGGACGAGGAGGGTCTTCCCAAGGCCGGGCACGCCCACCACGAGGACGTGGCCCTCGCAGAGGACGGCCGTGATCAGCTCGCGAACGGTGCGCTGCTGACCGACGATGCGTCGGGCGATGGCCTCTTGCAGCCGCCGATACGCGGCGGACGCCTCGCCGAGCAGGTCGGCGTCCGACCTCGAGATGGCCGCGGTCTCGCTCATGGGGTGCCCGCTTGCCGCCATGTTATTGTTCGGCGGCGCGGCGCGGCGACGGCGGCAGTGATCGAGCGCGGCGCCTTTGCTACCATCAGACCGGACGAGCCGACTGGCGGGCCTTGCGGGCGGCGGGCTCGTCCACCGGCGGGGCGCCGAAGAGTGAGACGCGAGATGGACGACCACGCGTATCTGAAGTGCATCAACCCGGACTGCGGGGCGAGCTACAGCACGGAGCAGGTGCCGGTGACCTGCGGCGAGTGCGGCAGCCTCCTGGACGTCTCCTACGACTGGGACAAGAGCCGCCCGCCGAGCTGGGAGCTGTTCGAGCGTCGGTGGATGACCCGGGGTGAGCACGGCGACGGCCGGCTCGACTTCTCCGGCGTGTGGCGCTTCCGTGAGCTTTTGCCCTTCTTCCGCGACGAGCGGGAGATCATCACCATCGGCGAGGGGCGGACCAACCTCCAGGACGCCCGTCGGCTCGCCCGCTACATGGGCCTGAAGGCGGGCAACGTGCACCTTCAGTACGAGGGGCTGAACCCCACCGGCTCCTTCAAGGACAACGGCATGACGGCCGCCTTCAGCCACGCCCGCATGCTCGGGACGGACAAGGTGGCCTGCGCCTCGACGGGCAACACCAGCGCCTCGCTGGCGCTGTTCGCCGATATGTCGGGGATGAAGAGCATCGTCTTCATCGGCTCCGGCAAGATCGCCTACGGCAAGCTCTCCCAGGCCCTCGACTACGGAGCCCGCACGCTCCAGATCATCGGGGACTTCGACGCGTGTCTCCGCCGCGTCCGCCAGCTCGCCACGCAGGTGCCCGAGCTGGGCATCTACCTCATGAACTCGGTCAACCCCTTCCGCCTCGAGGGCCAGAAGGCCATCATGTATCGCATCCTCGAGGCCCGCGACTGGCAGGTGCCCGACTGGGTCCTCGTCCCCGGCGGCAACCTGGGCAACAGCGCCGCCTTCGGAAAGGCCTTCGCGGAGCTGCATCACCTCGGCCTCATCGACCGCATCCCGCGGCTGGGCATCATCCAGGCGGCGGGCGCCAACCCATTGGAGACGCTTTACAACGACTACGGAATAAGGTGGAACGGCGGCCGGTGGAACCACGCCGCCCGCGACACGCTCTACGCCGAGCACGATGCGGAGGGCCGACGCGCCCAAACCATCGCCAGCGCCATCGAGATCGCCCACCCCGTCAACCTGCCCAAGGCGTTCCGCGCCCTCGAGGTGACCGACGGCGTGGTCCGTGCCGTGGACGACGAGGCCATCCTCGAGCACAAGGCACTGGTCGGCCGCTACGGCTTCGGCTGCGAGCCGGCGAGCGCCGCCTCGGTCGCGGGCATGCGTCAGCTCGTGGAGGAGGGCGTCATCGGGCGGGACGACGACGTGGTCTGCATCCTCACGGGCCACCAGCTCAAGGACCCCGACGCCACGGTTCGTTACCACACGGGGATCGACACGAAGGCGGTCCAGTCCACGGCACCCCAGAGCGAGCCGACGGGGCGGCTCGCCAACCGGCCGGTGCCCGTTCCCGACGACCTTCCCGCTATCGTGGAGGCCCTCGGCGGCGACCCCGCCCTCGTCGAGGCCCAGCAGTCCGAGGCGTAGGGCGGCCGCGTCCCGCGAGCTCGGCGACGCCCCGTCGCCCTCACTCCTCAGTCGTCCCGTTCACCGCGAGAAGCTGCGAGAAGGTTCGGAAGTAGAGGCGACCGTGGGCGACCGCGGGCGTGGCGTTGGACCGCTCGCCGAGGTCCGTCTTCCCGAGGATCTCGAAGTCCCCCGTCGCCGGGAGGGTGACCACCGTCCCGCCCCGCGAGACGTTGAGGATCTTCCCGTCCACCGCGATGGGCGAGGCGAAGTACTTGCCCGGTACCCGCTCCCGCCAGATCACTTCTCCGGAGGACGCCCGAAGACAGCTGACCACCCCACCGTCGGTCCACACGAACTGACGCCCGTCGACCACCACGGGCGTGGGCACGTAGGGCGCTCCCTTGGTTACCTCGTAGGCGACCTCCCCGTCGCCGCTGTCGCCGGGCCGCACCGCCGCGAGAACGGACCCCTCACCGCCGTAGCCGCAGGAGCCGAAGACCAACCCGTCCGCGAGGACCGGCGAGCTGACACACCGCTTGCCGAAGATGTCGTCCACCTGCCAGCGGACCTCGCCGGTGGACGGGTCCACGGCCGTGATCCCCTCCGCGTTGCTGGTGAGCATGAGCTCCGCTTCCCCCTCCGCGGTTTTCCGGACACAAGGGGTGGAATAGGCCGCGATGGTGCTCTCGCGGGTGAGCCGCCACATCGTCTCGCCGGTGGTCCGGTCGAGGGCCGCGACGAAGCTGTCGCCCCCGCCCTTCTGCTGATCGTGGGTCACGACGACGCGGTTCTTGTAGACCATGGGCGAAGCGCCGCCGCCGTGCTCCGCCTTGAACGGCCCGAGGTCCCGCTTCCACACCCGATTCCCCTTGTGGTCGAGGGCGTAGACCATGTGGTGGCGGGGGCTCATCCACGTGATGTAGACGCGATCCCCGTCCACGGCGGGTGTGGCGCTGGCGAAGCTGTTGTACTCGTGGTCCTTGAAGGGCTCGCCCCCTAGGACCCGTTTCCACAAAAGCGAGCCGCTCGTCGCGTCCACGCACAGGAGATATCGCGTCGCGGTCGCCGGCTCGGCCGAGACGAGGAAGATCCGATTCCCCCAGACCACGGGCGAGCCGTGGCCGCCGCCCGGTAGGTCCGTGCGCCACGCCACCCGCTCGTCGGTCCAGCTTGGAGGAAAGCTGATGTCGGTCGCCCGCCCCTGGCCGTTGGGCCCGCGAAACCGCGGCCAACGGTCACCGGCGTCCGCGGCCGTGGTGAGGAAGAGACAGGCGGCGAGCGCCGCGACGGTCGGCCCGCCTCGCGAACCCCGACGGATCGCTTCTCGTCGCGTGGGTGGGATCATAAGAGCCTCCGGGATGTTCGCTGGGATCCGCTCGACCCGAGACCGCCCTGATCACCGGGCGGCGTCGGTTTCAGAACGGGAAGCATAACATGCGGACGGTGTTTCGTGGAACTCGCCCGGTTGCGGAGCCTCGACGCGCGACGAGGGCCGACTCGCCACGGTCACGGGCAAGCTCCGCGGACTCCGCTTGCCCCTGCCACCCGGGGATGCCCCGGCGGGCGAGCAGTGGCTCGCCAGGGGGGTCCGGGCAAGGGCCGCGGACGCCCCTTGCCCGTGGGAGCTTGACCTGGCATGTCGTCCTCCTGCTCGGCGTCCTGGCCGCGACCGGCGCCGGGGAGGACACTTCGGACGCTCCGAGCCAGATCAAGGTTCCCGACCTTCGGACCCGCACCGACGGCATCGACTGGGAGCAGTTCCTCGGGCCCACCGGCAACAACCGCTCGCCCGAGACGGGCATCCGGACGGAGTGGTCCGCCACGGGCCCGCCGCTGGTCTGGAAGAAGAAGCTCGGCGGCGGCTACAGCGCTCCGGCCGTCAGCCGCGGCCGCTTGTTCCTCTTCGACCGGATCAAGAACAAGGCCCGCCTCCGCTGTCTGAACAGCGAGACGGGCGAGCACATCTGGACGTTTACCTACCCCTGCGACTACCGCGACCGCTTCGGCTACGACGGCGGGCCGCGGTGCGCCCCCGTCGTCGACGGCGGGCGGGTCTACATCTACGGACCCGAGGGCATGCTCCACGCCCTCCGGGTCACGGACGGGAAGCTCCTCTGGAAGGTGGACACCTTCGAGCGCTTCAACGTGGTCCCCCACTTCTTCGGCGTCGGAGCGGCGCCCGTGGTCCACGGCGACCATCTGGTCGCCCAAGTGGGGGGAAGCCCACCCAACAGCCCGTCCGTGTTCACGGGACGGGTCGAGCCGAACGGAACCGCCGTCGTCGCCTTCGACAAGTTCACCGGCGAGGTGGCCTACGCCGCGGGCGACGAGCTTGCGAGCTACGCCCGTCCGGTCTTCGCCAACCTTCACGGCCGCCCGTGGGGCTTCGTCTTCGCACGGGGCGGTCTCCTCGCGTTCGACCCGGCGAGCGGCGCCACCCGCTTCCACTTCCCCTGGCGGGCGGACAAGACCCGCCGGGTCAACGCGGCTACACCGGTGGTCGTCGACGACAAGGTCTTCGTCTCCGAGACGTATGGGCCGGGCGGCGCCCTGATCCGCGTGAAGCGCGGCGGCGGCTACGAGGTGGTCTGGAGCGACAAGGACAAGATCGACAAGTCCATGCAGGCCCACTGGAACACGCCTGTCTATCACGAGGGCTATCTCTACGGCTCGAGCGGCCGCCACATGCGAAACGCGGAGCTCCGCTGCATCGACTTCGAGACGGGAGAGGTTCAGTGGTCCAAGCCGGGCCTCGGCCGGTGCAACCTGCTCTACGTGGACGGCCACTTCGTCTGCCTGAGCGAGCGGGGGAACCTCCTCCTCCTGAAGGCGACGCCGAAGAAGTACAAGGTCGTGACGCGGGGCACGCCCACGACGGACGGCGAGCCGCCGTCCACGGGTCGGAACCCCCGCAACACGAATCACCTGATCAAGCATCCGGCGTGGGCGCCGCCCGTCCTCTCCCACGGTCTGCTCTACATCCGCGGCGACGGGCGCCTCGCCTGTCTGGAGCTGATCCCGCCGCCCGAGCAATAGAAGAGGGCTTCAACCGGGACCGCTTGGTGGGCCGTGGGTTACGACGACGAGCCGGGGGCGGTCGGATCGAGCGGCTCGATGGCGGTGACCGTGGCCAGATTCAGGTCGACGTGATGATCCGCCTCCTCGGTGCCCTGAGGGACCGCCACGTGTAAGCTGCGACGGGCGACGCTGGCGAACTCGGGATGGCGAACCTCGTAGATCGTCCCGTCCGCCATCCGGACGCGAAAGGGCTCGAACGGCTGCCGCCGCAATCGGTTCCGGATCTCTTCGAACATGACGGGATTTTAAGCTGCGTCGGGTGCGGCTATAAACAAGGACCCTCGTCCCGCGGGCCCGTCCCCCGTCGTCGCCACACGCGGAGGGTGTCTCGTCTCTTCCGCTCCCTCCCCTAACGCGGCGGAAAAGAAGAAGTTGAGCCTCAGACCTCCTGACATACCCCCTTCACCTCAGGCATTTTCGGGGGTTCAGG
>CAZQQP010000234.1:0-7383 GCA_964595475.1 uncultured Planctomycetaceae bacterium
GTCGGCGGGGTTGCGGCGGAGGGCCTTCCGGAAGAAGCGCTCGAGCTCGTCCCGCACGCTCGCGTCGAACAGCTCCGTCTCGAGGGTCACCTCGCAGCCGAGGTTGATGGGCGGCGTCTGGCCGTCGCCCCAACGGGGCAGGGTTCCCGTCGCCATCTCGTAGAGGGTCACCGCGGCGGCGTACCGCTCGGCGGCGAGGTCCCACCGCGGTCGCTGTCGCTCGGGGAGGAAGGGGTCGAGGTAGCCCCGCGTCCCCGCCCGGATGTTGTCGGGGGAGACGCGGGAGAGGGAGAAGTCGAACAGGACCATGTGGAGGCGGTGTCCCTTGTCGACGGGGCCGACCGCGATGTTGTCCGGCTTGATGTCGCGGTGGGGAACCCCCTGGTCCTCGAGGTAGATCACGGCGCGGAGGAGGTCCTCCCCGAAGCGCTGGAGCAGGTCCAGGCTGAGCCGGCCCTCGGCGCGGAGGCGGTCGCCGAGGGTCTGGATCGCGTTCGAGTCGTTGCTCTGGAAGACGGGCCGCGTCAGCAGGCCCGCGTGGCCGCCGACGTCGACGGTCGTGACGAACGCGGCGATCGTCGGGTCGCGGAGCTGCCGAAGGACCTCGGCCTCGTCGCGGATGCGTGGGTTGTGGTCCGGGTCGACGGCGAGCTTGAGGACGTAGGGCGTCTCCCCGTGGTCGACGAGGAACGCCACGGAGCCGCTTCCGGTGCCGAGGCGTCGGCGGACGGTGTATCCGCCGGGCAGCCGCTCGCCCGCCTGCGCGAGGTCGGGCCGGTCGGTCCGCTCGCCCTCGGGCCGGGTGAGCTCGTCCTCCACCTCGTCGAGCCACGCGAGGAAGTCGCTCGCGGTGTCGCTCCGGCTCTCCACCTCGGGGTGCGTGCTGAACTGGACGAGCTCCTGGAGGGCCTGCCCGGCGCCGTTGAGGACGGCGCTGATCCGGAGGCCGCGGTCGCGGCGGAGGACGTCCGCGAGCTCGACCGCGTTCGCCGCGGGGGCGACGCCGGCGAACAGGTGGTACGCGAGGGCGCCGAGGGAGAAGACGTCGATGTGCTCGCCGCTCGCGCCGGGGTCGTTGAGGGCCTCCGGTGCCATGTAGGCGGTGCTGGCGTCGTCGACGAGCTGGTCCACGTGGACGGTTCCGGTGATCCGGTGGGTCCCCCCGCTGGTGGAGCCGGCCCGCCGGAAGCCCGCTTGCCAGTTGAAGACCTTCACCTTCGGCCGGCCGCCGGGGTCGCTCACGAGGATGCTCTGCGGGCTGAGGTTCTGGTGGACCACCTTCTTCTCGTGGGCGAACCGGACCACCTCCGCGATCTGGCGGAGGAGGTCGAGCCGCTCGTCGGGGCCGAGGCGGTCCCCGTGGGCGGCGAGGAAATGGTCGAGGCGGAGGCTGTCCGGGTCGTGGTCGAAGACGAGGGCGGGCCCGAGCTCGTGCTGGGCGTAGTGGCGGGCCTTGAGGATCCGGGGGTGGTCGAGGGTCTCGAGGAGCTGAAACTCCCGCTGGGCGGCCCGCTCGATCGTCTGCCGCTCCTCCTGGGAGGCCCCTTTCCGGACAAGGTAGATCCGCACCCGCCGGCGGACGCCCTCGAGGCTTGCGTGGGCCGCCTCCCAGTCCTGGTACCCACGGCCCTCCGCGATGAGGCTCGTCAGGACGTACTCCCCGACCCGCCGGCTCCGCTGGGAGGGGCGGATCCCCGCCTGCTCGACCGCTTGGCTCAGCGCCTTGGCAATCGGCTTGTCGACGGGCGCCTTGGGTCTCGGCTCGAGGCCCGGGCACGCCCGCCGCTCGATGGCGCCGAGGATGCCGGGCCGGTTATGCGTTTTCTCGTCGTCCGGGTCGCGGAAGCAGACGCGGTTCCGGGCGGTTCCCTCGAGCTCGTGCTTGAGGCCGGGCGCCGAGCAGAAGACGAGGGCCTCGACGTACGGCGTCCGGTGCTTTCCCTTCTGGAAGGCCCGCTGCCGCCCGAGGACGCTCTTGAGCTTCTTCGCCTTCCGGTTGGCCGCGCGAAGCGGGTTGTCGGCGGTGGTCCTCCGCCCCTCCTCGTCTCGCCACGTCCACGTTCCCGCGTCGCCGCGGAGGAGGCCGGGCCGGCTCTTGATCTCCACGAGGAACAGGCCCTGCGGGGTCAGGACGAGGAGGTCGACCTCATTGACGGACCCGTCCTCGGCGATGAGCTCGAAGTTGGCCCACGCCCGATAGGGCTCCCGGTCGGGCAGCCGCTGTCGCACGAAATCCAGCGCTTCCCGCTCCCACGGAAAGCCGGACTCGGCGATCGTCTTCCACCGCTGCTCGGACAGAGCCATGGGCGTCTTCCGACCCGCCACCGACTGGCCAGCGTGGTCACCATTCGCAGCCGCGATGGTAAGGGCCGGGCTCGGCCCGACACCAGCAGACGGATCTCGGCATTTCACGGCCGCCAGCCGCTCCAGCTGGACACCTTCGGATGCGAGAGCCCCTCCCGCCCGACGCGGGAACAGGTGTCAGTGGATCGTGCGGAACGAGCGAGACCGGCTTTTGGGCATCTTCGGAGATCACGAGAGGCAGTCTTGCCGGCGCTTCAGAAATAGGGAGTCGGTGCCCTTGGTCCCGCGCAGGCGACGGAGAATCCGCCTCGGTCGGGCGAAGAAGAGCCCCAACACCGAGAACACGGAGGAACACAGAGGGGAGGAGGAGGGACGAGCGGTCCGGACTTCCCTTCGCAACGTGCGGCGCCGGAACGAGAGTGGCTGCGGCGACCCGTGGGTGGAGGCCGAAGGAAAGAAGCCTCGGCTGGCCAATCGCCAGCATGGGGTGAGCGATTCGCTTCTTTCCTTCGGCCTCCACCCACGGGTTCGCCGGGGTGCCTTCCGAGGCACCCCGGCGGGCAGGCAGAAGTGGCTCCGGGAGAGAAGGCCTCTTCTGCCTCGTCGAACAGTGTCGGAGGGACTCCACCTTCTCTCCCGGAGCCACTTCTGCCTGCCCGCCGCAGCCACGGTCTGTCGGCCATTTCTTCCTCTACCCTCTGTGCTCCTCCGTGCCCTCTGTGTTCGATCCATCACGCGGCTCAACGCGAACAGGTCCAACGCTTCTCCGACGACGCGTCGCGTCCGTTGCCTTGCGAGTCCCTCTCCCTCTCGCTACGGTCGTTGACGTTCGGGCATAGGGGGCTCCTCGTGCATGACGAAGCGCTGACGAGAGAGATCATCGCCGCGGCGATGAAGGTCCACACGGCACTCGGGCCCGGCCTCCTTGAATCCGCTTATGAGGCCTGTCTCGTCTATGAGCTCCGACGGCGAGGTTATGAGGCGAACCGACAAGTCGAGATGCCCATTGTCTTCGACGCCGCTCGGATCGACGTCGGCTACCGCCTCGACGTGCTCGTGGAACAACGCATCCTTGTGGAGCTCAAGGCGGTCCAGGAGGTGACCTCGGTTGATCGAGCGCAGCTCCTTTCCTACCTCCGGCTCAGTGGGAAGCCCATTGGGCTGTTGATCAACTTTCATGTCCTCCATCTCAAGGACGGGATCAGCCGCCTCATCAACGATCGCTAAAACCGGTTCTTCTGGAATTTGCGTAGGTGACGCTCGGCTTGGGCCGATGGGAGCCCCTGCACCCTTCTGCCAGCGGTTTCTTCGGGCTGCTCGGGGCTCAAGGTGTTCTCGGCCCGGGCCCTCCGCGGCGCTCCACTCGCTCCCGCGGGTCGCTCGTTCCGCTTCGGCACGCTCCGGGCCGGGGCCTGCGCTCCACCTTGATCCCCTGCGCGGCCCGCAAGAATGGGCGGCTCACAAGGGTGCAGGGGCAGGACTCGGCTCGCGACCTTCGCTTTCGTCAGATGAGCCCGTCTTCGCTGTATCCGGCGTCCGCTGCCTGGACCGGGGTGGCTCTGACTCCCCGCCTGGACCATCCCTTCCCGCACCTACGCGAATTCCTGAAGAGCCTTCGATGGGCTGTCCAGCAGAAGCCTCACTGCATGGACTCCCGAAAATCGTCGAGGGGCTCGTCGAAATCGGGAGCCATGTAGGTGACAGTGCCCCGCAAGGTTCCCGGTTGTCGAGGCTGTTTCGGGCGCTCCCCCTTGGCCCATCCGAGCCGGGCCACCGGTCGGCCGTTGTCCGTGAGAATCACTTCATCGCCCGGCTGGAGCTCACGAACCAGCTCCGACAGGTTCGATTCGGCTTCCTCGATGGAGATGGGGGGCATTGGTGCTGGACCTCCTCGCGCGTCGCTCGCCGATCGGGTTTTGCCTGGCCACCCATCATGATTCGTCGGCTGACCGGGGTGCTCCCCCGGCCCGTCCGCGCGCCAGGGTTCGTCGGGCCATCGCTAACGGTCTCCTCGCGCCGGCCGGTACGGCGCCCGGTCGGGCAGCCGCTGGTGCACGAGATCCAGCGTTTCCCGCTCCCACGGAAAGCCGGACTCGGCGATCGCCTTCCACCGCTGCTCGGAAAGCGCCATCGGAGGCCATCAGAAAAGCAGAGATCCGGCGGAGTGCCGTATACACGAGCTCCGACGATGATAACCGACCGCGGCCCCGCGAGACACGCCCTCGCTCTCCTTCCGAGTCGAAACCGGCGGTCGGGCGACGCCCTGACGCTAGCTGCCGATCGCCGGGTACCGGTACCCTCGCAGGTCCACGGAAAGGCACCAGCGGAACGGGAAGCACGCCTTTCGTTGACGGGGGTCGGCCGGGTTGTACGATCGAAGCTTCGTCGGCCGGCGGGGACACGCGTTCGCCCGATATGCCGACGCTGGCTCGGGAGCCCCGGAAGGATACTGGAGAGGCAATGGGAAGGCTGCTCGTCAGCGTTCGGGGGCCGAAGGAAGCCGTGGCGGCCGCGGAAGGCGGGGCCGATATCGCGGACGTCGAGTATCCGGCTTCGGCATTGGGGACACCCTATCCGCTGAATATCAAAGCGGTCCGCGACGAGCTCGACGAAGCCGGCTTCCGGGATTTCCCGATCTCGACGAATATCGGCGAGGAGCAGCGGGGCCGGAGCACCGCGTGCCAGGCCGCCCTCGGGGTCGCAGTGGCGGGAGCGAACTACGTGAAGTGCGGCTTCGCCGGCCTCGGCCCGAAGGGGGCCGCATACCTCGGCCGGAACCTCGTCCGGACGGTGAAGACGTGGCATCCGGACCGGCGGGTCTATCCGGCTGTGTTCCCGGAAGGTGAGTTTGCCGAGACGCTGTCTCCCCTGCACGACGGCCCGAAGCTGGTCGAGACGATCGGTGCGGACGGGCTTCTGGTGGACACCTTTCGGAAGGAGATCGGGATGGGCCTCCTCGACTACCTGACGAACGAGGCAATCGAGCAACTGGTCGCGGCGCTCCACGCGCGAGGGAAGGAAGCCTGGGTCGCCGGCAGCCTCACAGCGGAGGAGCTTCCGAAGGTCCATCGGACGGGCGTCGATGTCGTTTGTGTGCGGGGAGCCGCTTGCGAGCCGACCGGAGCGACCGGCCGGTTCGGCCAGGTCTCTTCGGACGCGGTCGCCCGCCTCGTGGAGAAGCGCCTGTGAGTCGTGATCCAGACCATCACGTCGGTCCACGACCGCCTGCCTCGGCCGGCGACCGGAGGGGTCCAGCATCGATCGCGGGAATCGCCGACACCGCCGACGGCAACGGAAACGTGGAAGCGCAGGAGAACGTGGCTTCTGCGCTGATATCGAGCGACCTCGAGACACCCGCGTTCGTCTTCGATACGGCCCAGCTTTCCAAGCGGGGCGACGAGCTGAGCCGTCTGCTTGAACGGGTCGCCGGCCGAACGCTTTATTCCGTCAAGGCCTGCGACTGCGCTCCGGTCGTCCGCCAGCTCTCACCATACGTCGACGGCTATTCCGTGAGCTCCCTCTTCGAGGCCCGTCTCGTCCGGGATGTCGACCCCCGCGAAAAGCACGTCCACCTCGTCACGCCCGCGCTTTCCCCGAGGGACGCGGTGGTCGTGCCTGAGCTCTGCGACCGTGTCACCCTGAATTCGTCGCAACAAGTCAGGCGCCACGCGAGGCCGTTTGCGGAATCTGGCGTCGATGTGGGCATCCGAGTCAATCCCAAGGTTCCTTTTGCCAGCGACACGCGTTTCGAGGCCGGCCATCCCGCCTCACGGCTGGGGATCGCGCTCAGCGAGGTGTCTCGTCTATTGAGCGACCCGCCTTCCGGGCTCGCCGCCGTCTCCGGCCTTCATTTCCACTCGAACTGCGAGTCGACGGACCTGCGCGAGCTGCTGACGGTCCTCGACGGTCTGGTGGCGACCCTTGGCGACTCGCTCGGCGAGTTTGCGTGGTTGAACATAGGGGGCGGCTATCTCTTCCACGGGACCGACGCGCTGCCCGAGGTCTCCGAGATCATCGACGAGCTGCGCCGAAGATACGGATTGGAGGTCGTGGCGGAACCCGGGGCGGCGTTCGTCCGCGAGGCGGGCTTTCTTGTGAGCACCGTCCTCGACGTAACGGAGACGGGAGCCACCAAAATCGCTGTCCTCGACACGACGGTGAACCATTGGCCGGAGGTGTTCGAGTACCAATTCGAGCCGGAGCTTTCCGGCGATTCGGCCGACGGAGGCCACGAGTACCAGCTCACGGGGGCGAGCTGCCTCGCGGGCGACGTCTTCGGAACCTACCGGTTTTCCGCTCCCCTTTCGCCGGGGTCGAAGGTGGTATTCCAGAACGCCGGCGCTTACTCGATCGTGAAGGCTCACATGTTCAACGGGCTCAATCTGCCATGCATATACGCGGGCAGCCCCGCTCGAGGGTTCTCGCTGGCGGGCCGGTTCTCTTACGACGACTTCCGGAAAGCACGTTGCTTGGAGAGCTTGTAGGATCGGACCCATGCAGACGGTCGCGCAGCCTAAGGAACCGAAGGATCGAACGGTTCACGACAAATTCGAGATGTATACCATGGCGCTGCAGGCGCCCGAGGCCGATGTTCAATTCCTGGAGCGTCTCCTTGAAACGAACACGGCCGCACCGATCCTTCGCGAGGACTTCTGCGGGACCGCCGCGATCGGGTCGGCCTGGGTGGCCAGCGGGGGCGATCGGAGAACCGTCGCCGTCGACATCGAGACGGAGCCACTTCAGTGGGCTCGATCGAACAGTCGGGGTCCCCTTTCAAGTGGCAAGCAGCGGCGGCTCATGCTCGTCCGCGGCGATTCCGTCGCGATCCGCACACCGGGCGTGGACCTGATCGCTGCACCGAACGCCTCGCTATGCCTCCTTCGGCGCCGCGATCTCGTCCTCGAATATCTGCGTCGATCGTTCCACGACCTCAGGGAGGGCGGTCGTCTGGTCCTCGATGTCTTCGGCGGCCCGGAAGCGCACACCGTGGGCTGCGAGGAGATCCAATGCGATGGCTTCACCTGTGTCTGGGAGCAGGAGGCGTTCGACGCGGCCACGAACGAGCTGCGGAGCCACATC
>CAZQQP010000235.1:0-2822 GCA_964595475.1 uncultured Planctomycetaceae bacterium
GCTTCCCGCTCCTTGCTTTGGCGTATAGGCTCAACTTATTCTTTTCCGCCTCCTTCCCGCCTCCCCCTCGAGCGTGTTTCGGCCCTGCCGTCTCCCGCGGAAAGCGGCCCGCCGGAAATCGTCGCCTCGAGCGCCGACAATCGGCGGGTATCCCACCGTAACCGACGCAACGGAAACCATCCATGTCAGACGAGCGTCACCAACAGCTTCGACAGCTCCCGGTCCAGCCGGACCAGCGTTGGCAGGGCGGCATCGTCCGCCTCCCGCTCTGGATGCCCACGGAGCAGCGGCCGCTCCGCCCCGCGATGGTCATCTGGTACGCGGTGGAGCGGGACGAGCTCGCCTGGAGCCACGCGGACGCGCCGGAGCGGGTAGACTACGAGACCGCCGTCTCCACGCTCCTGAACTTCGCGTGCGACGCCCAGCAGACCCTTCCCGCCCGCCTCCAGATTCCGGACGCGGCGCTCGCCGACCACATCCGTCCGCTTCTCGAAGGCACGGACGTCCAGGTGGAGGTGGACGGCGACCTCCCCGAGCTCGACCGCCTGCTCAAGGAGACCGCCGAGGCGATCAGTGGGGAGACCCCGCCGCCGAGCCTCGTTGAGGCGGAGGATGTCACGGTGGACCTCGTGAGACGCTTCGCGGACGCCGCGAGGACCTGCTTCCAGGCGGACATCTGGGCCCACATCGGGGTGGACGATCCGATTCGGGTCGAGTCGCCCGACGGCGGCGAGGACCTCCGCTGGTCCGCCGCGTTCGCCCAGCCCCACACCTGCGGCTTCTGGTTCCAACCCTCGGTCGAGGCCCACTGGTCGCTGGTCTACCAGGCGCGGGTCGACCCGCGTCAGATCGCCGGGGAGCGGCTCTGCTTCTGGCAGATCCGATACGGTCCGGTCACGGCCATCCCCGCCGCGGACGCGACGGTGTGGGAGACCCACGGCCTGCCCGTCGCCGCGGACCACGCGTACCCGGGCCTCTGGAAGCTGACCGGCGGCCAGCTCCTGCGGCCGAGCCGCGACCAGCTCGCCTTCTTCGAGGGCTTTCTCCGGGCGATCGCCGAGACCACGGAGGCCGACGTGGACGCGGGCCGCTGGACCCGTCGCGTGGAGACGGCCGACGGCGAGCAAACCTACACGCTCTCCCTCCCCGAGCTCCTCGAGCCTCCGTCGCGTGATGCGGTGGAACGGCGCGGCCTTCTCGACCCACGGGCCCACCAGCGAACCACGTCGGCCGACCAGGCGACGAGCCCCGCCGACCAGGCTCAGGCCCTCTGCGAGGACGCCTTCGAGGCGGTGGGCCGCCGCCGCGTGCACCTGGCCCGGGCCGCGTTGGAGCGCAGCGACGACTGTCCGGACGCCTACCTCGTCCTCGCCGAGCAGGCGGGCGACATCAACCACGCCCGCCAGCTCCTCGAGAACGGCGTCGCCGCCGGCGAGCGCCTCCTCGGCGAGGAGCGCCTCCGCGGCGAGGACCTTCGTGAGTCGCCCGACGGCCGCTCGTATCTCCGCGTCAAGGCCGCTCTCGTCCACGCCAGCCGGGCGGCGGGCGAGCTCTCCCGCTCCGCGACGCTGGCGGGCGAGCTCATGCGACAGGACCCCGCCGACACGCATCAGCTCCGCTATAGCCTCCTCACCACGCTGATCCTCCTCGGCCGCGACCGGGAGGCGGCCCGCATCGTCGAGCAAGTCGGCCGAATGGAGGGTTCTTCCTTTTGGGCCTACGCCGGCGCGCTGCTCAGCTATCGCATGCAGGGCGACTCCGCCCAGTCGCGGAAGGCGCTCCGCACCGCGGTCCAAGCCAATCCCCACGTCCGCAGCCACCTCCTCGGCGAGCTGACCGACGAGGGCGAGGAAGAGCGCGACACACCGGGCTCCCGCCCGGAGGCCCGCCGGACCGGGGCTCACCTCGCGGAGGCGTGGGAGAACACGCTCGGCGCCGTCGACTGGCTCCGGGAGCGCGGGGCGGAGCGGGAGCCGGCGGGCGCCGGCGGCCGATCGCGGTCGCGATCCGGTCGGACCAAGCAGCGCTCGGGCTCTCGACGCAAGAAGCGCAAGGGGCGGTAGAGGCGACGGTCACACGGGCAGACCGTCGACGGTGAAGCGGGGAGACCGTTTCGACAAGAAGCGCCTGCCGGTCGCGTGCGCCCCAAGCGCCCTGTCGTCCGACCGCCCGCCGCTTCCGGTCCTCTGTTTGTGTCTGCGCCGGCGTTGACCTATCTTCGCCGTGCGATCGTTGGGGCGAGAAAGGAACCCGATGAGCGCAGTGAACCGTCTTCTCCCCGCGACGGCGGCCCTGGCCCTCGCGACCCTCGCCGCTCCACTGCACGCGACGCCCGAGCCACCGGTGATTCCGGGCGCCCACGTGCTCCGCCGGGCGGACGCGGACCGGTCGGCGATGATCGGCGAGCTCCTCCTCGGCGAGCTGAAGTGTCTCTCCTGCCACACCGCGCCCGAGGCGGTCGGGAAGCGGATCGACACCAAGGAGGCGCCGATCCTCTCCAACGCCGGCCGCCGCATCACCCCACAGTACCTCCGTACCTTCCTCCGCGATCCGCACGGAACCAAGCCGGGCACGCCCATGCCGGACGTGCTTCCCGACGGCAAGCGACGCGATCGCGTGGTCGAGGCGCTGGTCCACTTTCTCGTCTCTCGCGGCGGCCCGATCAGCGAGGACCGTGCTGCGGGCAAGCAGTGGATGGTCGACGCCGGGCGGGACCTCTACCGCCGCGTCGGCTGCGACGCCTGTCACCGGCCCACCGGCGAGGCCGACCCGACCATCCCTTCCGTCCCCCTCGGCCCGCTCGCCTCGCCGCCCGCTGGCCT
>CAZQQP010000235.1:2832-7375 GCA_964595475.1 uncultured Planctomycetaceae bacterium
AGACGTCGGTGCCCCGTCTCGCGGCCTTTCTCCGCGATCCGCTCGCCGTGCGTCCGTCCGGGCGGATGCCCGCACAGAACCTGAACCACCGCGAGTCCCGCCTCATCGCCATCTACCTCCTCCGCAAGCAACTGAAAAAGGCCCCCGAGGAGAAGGGGGAGCCCGTCTCCATGCCGAAGCTCCGCTTCGCCTACTACGAGGGCTCCTTCAGCGAGCTTCCCAACTTCGAGAAGCTCAAGCCCAAGAAGGAGGGAACCGTCAAGAAGGTGACACTGAACCTGCCCGGGGTGAGCCTCGGCGACCAGTTCGCAGTGGAGCTGATCGGGCGGATTGAGATCCCCGCGGCCGGCGAGTACACCTTCTTCACCCGCTCCGACGACGGGTCCCAGCTCTACATCGACGAGGAGCTGGTGGTGGACAACGGCGGGCGGCACTCGCCCCAGGAGAAAAAGGGGACCATCCAGCTGAAGCCCGGCCCCCACCGCTTCCGCGTGGTGCACTTCGAGGGGGGAGGCGGCGAGACGCTCACCGCGAAGTGGAGGGGCCCGGACCTCGAGAAGCAGCCCATCCCCGGGAAGGTGCTCAGCCACGAGGCGGGAAGGCCCATGACGCCGATCGGCGGGGTGGCGCTGGACGTCGATCCGGCGAAGGCGAAGAAGGGTCGTCAGCTCTTCAGCTCCCTCGGCTGCGCCGCCTGTCACGAGATGAAGGGCGTCGAGGGGACGACGCCGGTCGAGAAGCGAGCGGCGGCGCTCGACGCCCTCGATGCTGAGAAGGGCTGTCTCGCGAAGGAGGTTGCGGAGAGCGCCCCAGACTTCAACCTCTCCGAAACGCAGCGACGGGCGATGAACAAGGCGATCCAGCGCTTACGGGATGAGCCCGATCCCCGACAGCCCGCGGAGACGGTCGTTTACAAGATGGCCTCGCTCAACTGCTACGCCTGCCACGACCGCAACGGCGTCGGCGGTCCGGGCTCGAAGCGCGCCGCGGGCTTCGAGATGACGGGCCAGTTCGACCTCGGCAAGGAGGGGCGGATCCCCCCGACGCTCACGGACGCCGGCGCCAAGTTGCGGACGGACGCCATGAAGGGCATCCTCTATCGACAGGAGGGCCGCGTCCGGCCGTACATGGCCACACGCATGCCGAGCTTCGGCAAGGCGAACCTCGGCGGCCTCGTCGACGCCTTCGTCGCCGCGGACCGCCGCTCCGGCGATCTGGAAGCGCCCGCCTTTTCCAAGGAGCGGGTCCAAGCGGGCCGCAAGCTCGTGGGCGTCCAGGGCCTCGGCTGCGTGAACTGCCACGGGGCGGCGGGACGGGACTCCCTGGGCATGCCCGCGGTGGACCTCGGCACGGTCCACGATCGCGTCACGCCGGGCTGGTTCCGTCGCTACATGAAGAACCCGAAGCGATACAACCAGAACACGCGCATGCCGGCCTTCTGGGCGGCCAAAAACAACCCGATGCCCGCCGTCGCGGGCGGCACCGCCAAGGGACAGATCGCGGCGATCTGGGCGTACCTCTCACTCGGCTCGTCCATGCCCGTGCCCGCCGGGCTGAAGACCCAGGAGCTGGTGCTGACCCCCGTGGAGGAGCCGATCGTCTTCCGGACGTTCATGAAGGGTGTCGGCCCCCGGGCGATCGCGGTGGGCTACCCCACGCGTCTCCACGTGGCGTTCGACGCAGCGACGGCCCGTCTCGCTCGGGCGTGGCGGGGCGAGTTTTTAGACGCCACGAAGACGTGGACGGGACGGGCCGGCAAGTACGCGTCGCCGCTCGGCCGGAGCGTCATCGAGCTGCCCCCGGGTCCGCCGTTCGCGACGCTGGAGAGCTCGCAGGCCGCCTGGCCCAAGCCGGACGAGAAGAGAAAGCAAGTCGTGGAGTTCCTCGGCTACCGTTTCGACGACCAGCGGCGGCCCACCTTCGCGTACCGCCTTCACGGTGTTCGCGTCCACGAGAAGCCCGTTCCGGTCCTGCACCCGGGCGGGGCCAAGCTCGCCCGGCGCTTCGAGCTCCGACCGGTGGACGGTCCGAAGCGGATCACCTTCCTCGCCGCCCAGGGGAAGACGATCGAGAAAGTGGGCACGCACCGCTGGAAGGTGGACGGGTCGCGGTCGATTACCCTGAAGGGCGCCTCCGCCGACGCCCGGAAGCGCTCCACCGACGGGAAGGACCGCCTGCTCCTCCCGATCCGCGTGAAGAAAGGTGGCGTCTCCTTCGAGGCGATCCTGTCCTGGTAACGCTCCCGCCGACCGGCGTCACGGCTCCGTGCTCCATGAAAAAAGGCCGAGCCCGTCGGGCTCGGCCTGGGTCCTCCGGCTTGGGCCGTGCTTCTCAGCCCTTCGCCTGCTGATACAGCTCCGCCACCTTCGGCCAGTTGACCACGTTCCACCACGCCGCGACGTAGTCCGGCCGGCGGTTCTGGTACTTGAGATAGTAGGCGTGCTCCCACACGTCGATGCCGAGGATGGGCGTGCACGGACACTCCACGTACTTGCTGCCCATCAGCGGGCTGTCCTGGTTGGGTGTGGAGCAGACGCAGAGCTTGCCGCCGCGGACGCCGAGCCACGCCCAGCCGCTGCCGAACCGCCCGAGCGCGGCCTTGGTGAAGGTGTCCTTGAACTGGTCGAAGCCGCCGAGGTCCGAGTCGATGGCCGCGGCGAGGTCGCCGGTGGGCGTGCCGCCGCCGTCGGGCGACATGATCTGCCAGAACAGCGAGTGGTTGGCGTGGCCGCCGCCGTTGTTGCGGACCGCGGTCCGCTTGTCCTCGGGCACGGCGTCGAGGTTCTTGATCACCTCCACGATCGGCTTGTCGGCGAGCTCCGTGCCCTCCAACGCCGCGTTGGCCTTATTGACATAGGTCTGATGGTGCTTGGTGTGGTGGATCTCCATCGTCCGCGCATCGATGTGCGGCTCCAGTGCGTCATACGCATACGGCAGCGGTGGCAGCTCGTACGCCATCTCGCGTTCCTTTCGAATGAGGTTTGCTTCGGGTCCCCCAAGAATGCGGCAGTTGATCGGAAGGAAGCGTCGGTTTCGACGACTCGATCTACCGTAGAGCCCCCCCTGTGACCCGTCAACAGCGATTCGGGGGAAGCCCCCTCCGCGTAAGCCGGCGCTCCGAGGCCATGGCGCGACGTCGGTCGAGGGGGGCGGGGCGAGAGTCCTCCCAGGCTTCTCTCGCGGCGAACGCCCCGCCGACATTGGCGGCAGTGGACGAGCGCCGAGGGACGGGCTCCGCGGCAGCGGAGCCCTCGCGGACGCCGGCGTCGCCACGGGTCGTGCCGTCGGACAAGCTGGGAGGGCGCGTGAGCCCGCGGCGATTCGCCGGCGACGCGGGCCCTCGCGGGAAGAGGTCGCGCCTTTCATCCCTTCGTCCCCGCGTCGACGAGGGCGTCGACGAGGCCGTCGATCGTGTGGGGGTCCGCTTCGGCGTCGACGGCCAGGCCCTCGGCCCTCGCGGTCTCCGAGGTGACGGGCCCGATGCTCGCCCCCCTCACGCCGTCGAGCATGTCGCGTCCGTCGCCGAGGAGCGTGGCGAAGTTGCGTGCCGTGGAGGAGCTGGTGAAGGTGACCCAGCCGACCTCGCGGTTCCGCAGCGCCTCCCAGAAGGCGTCGGGGAGACCGTCCGCGAGCTTGGTCTGGTAGACCGGCACGTCGACCACCTCGGCGCCCGCCTCCTCGAGCTTTTCCCGGAGGACGGGTCGGGCGATGTCCGCTCGGAGAAGACAGAAGCGCCGGCCGCGGAGGTCCTCCCGACCGATCAGCTCCTCGGCGAGCGCCTCGGCGACGAAGCGGTGGGGCACGTGGTCGGGGCGAACGCCCATGGCCCGGAGACGCTCCGCCGTCGCCTCGCCGATGGCGGCCACCTTGGTTCCCGCGAAGTGGCGGGCGTCGAGGGCGTTGGCGTCGAGACGCTCCTGCACGGCGGCGACCCCGTTGGCCGACGTGAGGACCACCCAGTCGTATTGCGGCACCTCGCGGATGGCCCGGTCCACCGCGTCGGGATCGGGCCGCGGCACGATCTCGATGGTCGGCGCCTCGATGACTCGGGCGCCGAGGGTCTCGAGGCGGGTCCGGAGGGTGGACGCCTGCTGCCGCGTTCGCGTGATGACGACGGTCTGTCCGAAGAGGGGGCGGTTCTCGAACCACCGCATCGGCTCCGGGTCCAACCCGGCGACGGCACCGACAACCACGATCGCGGGCGGGCCGAGGCCGGATGTGGCGACGGCGTCCGCGATGTCCCGGAGCTCCCCGCGGACCGTCCGCTGCTCGGGAAGCGTGCCGCTCTGGACGACGGCGGCGGGTGTGGACGGGTCGAGGCCGTGGTCGATGAGGCCGGACGCGATCGGCCCCAGCCGCTTCATGCCCATGTAGAAGCAGAGCGTTCCGCCGCCGCCGGCGAGCTTGGCGAGGCCCTCGTAGTCCGTCTGGGTATCGGGCTTGGTCGGGTCCTCGTGGCCCGTGACGAAGGTGACGGTCGTGGCGTTCTGGCGGTGGGTGACGGGGATTCCAGCGTAGGCGGGCGCCGCCGTGGCGTCGGGCA
>CAZQQP010000236.1:0-7332 GCA_964595475.1 uncultured Planctomycetaceae bacterium
GCGTCGTTGTTCGCGGAGAGGATCAGGTCCGCCGGACCCGTCTTCGTGAGCAACGCGACGCCGCTGAACTGCCCGCTGATCTCGGCGCTCTGGGTCGTCCGGATCGTCGACGGCGAGAGGACATCGAAGGAGTGGGTGAGGTCCGGCGTGCCCGCGGCGTTCAGGTCGAGCTCCCCGCTGTCGAGAGCCACGTTGATCCCGCCGGCGCCGAGCGCTCCGCCGTCGGTGATCTCGAGGACCCCGCTGTTGATCGCCCAGTCCGCCTTCTGCGTGCCGGAGTTGTCCTCCGTGAGAATCAGGCGGCCGGCCCCGTCCTTCGCGAGTGTGCCGTTCGACGCCGCGGTGAGTGTCCCACCGAACGTCGTGTCCGCGGTGTTCGTGATGTTGAGATTCCGGGTCGCCCCAGCGAGGTTCCCGAAGTCCATCGGGCCGGCGAGGGTGAGCGGGTTGCTCCCGGCCACCGTGAAGTCGCCGTTGACCACCACGTCGTTGGGCACCGTCCGGCCCGCGCCGAAGGCGAGGAGCGTCCCGCCGTTGATCGTCAGCTGGCCGGTCCCGAGCGCCCCGTTGTGCCCGACCTGGAGGGTCGCGGGGCTCGTCAGCGTCGTGGTCCCGGTATAGGTCGGGACGCTGTTGTCGTTCGTGATGGTCACCGTCCCGCCGTCGAGGGTGAGGTTGCCCGGCCCATCGATCTTGCCGTCGATCCGGGAGTTGCCGGCCGCGGAACCGATGGTAAGCGTGTTGCCCCCGCCGAGGACCACCGTCGTATCCAGCGCCGTGTCGAGCTCGTCGATCGCGTCGCTCGCGTTGACGTTGAAACGGTCAGCCACGCTGGTGAGGCGGACGTCCGCGGTGTCCACGATGGCGTCGGCGCTGTTGAGGTTCACCTCCGCCGGCGTGGCCTGGCCGCCCGCTCCGGTGGTCACGCTCGTGGTGCCGCCGAGGGCGTCCGCGGACGCCAGGTTCAGATCCGCGTCGTTGTTGACCGTTGTGGCGCCGCTGAACGTCGTCGCGGCGGTGATCTCGGTCGTCCCGCCGGAGGCGAGCAGGTCACCGCTGCCGCTCACGCCACCGGCCAGCGTCGCGTCCCCGCCGAGAACCTCCAGCGTCCCCAGGTTCGCCACCTGGCCGTCCACCTGCGAACTGCCGCCGGAGGCGTTGATCCCCAGCGTCGTCCCCCCGGCGATCTCCACCGTCGTGTTCGCGGCCGTGTCCAGCGCGTCGATCGCGTCCGTCGCGTCCACGTCCAGCACGTCGTTGGCGCTGGTCAACGAGACGTCCGCCGTGTCGTTGATCGCGTTCGACGTGATCACGTTCACCTCGGCCACGCCGGCCCCGCCGCTCGTCGTCACGCTCGGCGTGCCGCCCAACGCGTCCGTCGCGTCCAGTTCCAGCGTCGCACCGTTCAAGACCCGCGTCGGACCCGTGAACGACGTGCTCGACGTGATCGTCGTCGTCCCTCCCGACGCCACCAGATCACCCGCGCCGCTCACGCCCCCGGCAAGCGTCGCGGTGCCGCCCAGGATCTCCAGCGTCCCCGCCTTCACCACGTGGCCGTTCACCACGGACGTGCCCCCGGCCGCGTTGATCCCGAGCGTCCGACCGCCCGCGATGTCCACCCGCGTCCCCGCGTCCGTATTCAGCGCGTCGATCTCCTCGTCCGCGTCCACGTCCAGAAGATCGTCCCCGCTGCCAAGCGTCACGCTCGCGTCGTCCGCGACCGCGTCCGGCGTGTTCACCTCCACTTCCGCTCGGGAGCCGCCCCCACCCGTCGTCACGCCCGACGTGTTCCCCAGCGCACCCGTCGCGTTCAACGCGAGCTTCGCCGTGTCGTTGACCGTCGTCGTGCCACCGAACGTCGTCCCCGACGTGATCTCCGTCGTCCCGCCGTCGATCACAAGATCCCCACCCCCGCTCACGCCGCCGGACAGCGTCGCCGCGCCGCCGAGAATCCGCAGCGTCCCCGCGTCGTTCACCTGACCGCTGACAGTCGACGTGCCGCCGTCGTTGTTGATCGCGAGCGTCGTCCCGCCCGCGATGTCCACCGTGGCACTCCCCGTCGTGTCCAGCACGTCGATCGTCTCGTCCGCACGCACGTCCAAAAGGTCGCTGCCGCTCGTCAACGACACGTCCGCATCGTCGCGGATCGCCTGCGAGCTGTTCACCTCCACCTCGGCCGCGCCGGCCCCGCCACGGGTGGTCACGCTCGAGGTCGAGCCCAACGCACCCGTCGCGTCCAGCTCCACCTTCGCGGTGTCCTCCACCACCGTCGGGCCCGTGAACGTCGTCCCCGACGTGATCGTCGTCGTACCGCCCGAGGCCAGAAGATCACCCGTGCCGCTCACCCCACCGGCAAGCGTCGCATTGCCGCCGAGGATCTGAAGCGTACCCGTCTTCACCACGGAACCGTTCACCACCGAGGTGCCCCCGGCGCTGTTGATCGCGAGCGTCGTCCCGCCCGCAATGTCCACTGTCGTGTTCGCGTCCGTGTCCAACGCGTCGATCGCGTCGCTCGCGTTGACATCCAGCTCGTCGTTGGCACTCCCCAGCGTCACCGAGGCGCTGTCGTTGATCGCGTTCGCGATGTTGATCTCCAGCTCCGCCGTCGCGGCCGCGTTCCCCGTCCCCGTCGTCACGCCCGACGTGCCTGCGAGCGCGTCCACCGCGTTCAACGCCAGCTTGCCCCCGTCGTTGATCTCCGTCGGGCCCGTGAACGACGTGCTCGACGTGATCGTCGTCGTCCCGCCCGAGATCACCAGGTCCCCCGTGCTGCTCACGCCGCCCGCAAGCGTCGCGTCCCCGCCGAGGATCTCCAGCGTCCCCGTCTTCACCACGTGCCCCTGGATCACCGAGCTGCCGCCGCCGCTGTTGATCTCCAGCGTCGTCCCCCCCGCGATGTCCACCGTGGTGTTCGAGGCCGTGTCCAGCTCGTTGAACGCCTCGTCCGCGTTCACGTCCAGAAGATCGTTCTCGCTGTTCAACGCCACGTTCGCGCTGTCGTTGATCGCGTCCGGCGCATCCACCCGGACCTCCGCCTGACCGGCGGCGCCGGCCGTCCCCGTCGTGAGGGTCGGCGTCGACCCGAGCGCGTCCCCGGCGGTCAGCTCGAGCGTGGCCGCGTTCTGAACCTCCGTCCGGCCCGTGAACGTCGTCGACGCCGTGATCCGCGTCGTGCCGCCGGAGGCCACGAGGTCGCCGCCGCCGCTGATTCCCCCGGCGATCGTCGCGGTCCCGCCAAGGACCTCGAACGTCCCGGCCTTGTCGACGTGGCCGTTCAGTACTGAGCTCCCGCCGCCGGTGTTTATCGCGAGCGTTGTTCCACTATCGATATCGACGGTCGTGCCGCCGTCCGTGTCCAGCTCGTCGATCTGCTCGTCCGCCTTGATGTCGAGAAGGTCGGAGGCGCTGGTCAGCGCGACGTCGGCGCTGTCGTTGATCGCGTCGGCTGCGTCCACGATGACCTCGGCCGGATCGGCGGGCGTGGTTCCGGTCCCGGTCGTCACGCTCCCGGTCCCACCGAGCGCATCCGTCGCGTTCAGCTCGAGCCTGGCGTCGTTGTCGACTTCGGTGGGCCCCGTGAACGTCGTCGCGCTCGTGATCTTCGTCGTCCCGCCGGAGGCGACGAGGTCCCCGCTGCCGCTCATCCCCCCGGCGATCGTCGCGTTGCCCGCGAGGATCCGGAACGTCCCGTCCTTGTTCACGTGCCCGTTCAGCACCGAGGTCGACGGACCGGTCGCGTTGTTGATCGCGAGCGTCGTCCCGCCGTCGATATCGACGGTGGTGTTCGCCACCGTGTTCAGTTCGTCGATGACCTGGTCCGCCTTGATGTCGAACACGTCGTTGTCGCTGCCGAGGTCGACATCGGCGGTGTCGTTGATCGCGCCGGCTGCGTTCACCTCGACCTCGGCGCCGGTCGCCGCCCCTCCGGTGCCCGTCTCCACAGGACCGGCATTCTGCAGCGCGTTGGCCGTGTTCAGCTCGAGCTTCCCGCCGTCGTCTACGACCGTCCGTCCGGTGAACGTCGTCGGGCTCGTGATCTCCGTCGTCCCGCCGGAGACCACGAAATCGCCCATCCCGCTGATCCCCCCGTCGATCGTCGCGCTCCCGCCGAGGACCTCGAACGTCCCGTCCTTGTGGAGTTGGCCGTTCAGGACGGATGTGGACCCCGCGCCTCCGCTGTTGATCGCGAGCGTCGTCCCTCCGTCAATATCGACCCTCGTGCCCATGTCCGTGTCCAGCTCGTCGATCTCCTCGTCGGCCTTGATGTCGAGGAGGTCGTTGTCGCTGGTCAGCGCGACATCGGCGCTGTCGTTGATCGCGTCGGCCGCGTTCACCTCGACCTCGGCCGGATCGGCGGGCGTGGTCCCGGTCCCGGTCGTGATGTTCCCCGTGCCGCCGAGCGCGTCCGTCGCGTCCAGCTCGAGCGTGCCGTCGTTGTCGACCTTCGTCGGTCCCGTGAACGTCGTCGCGCTCGTGATCGTCGTCGTCCCACCGGAGACCACGAGGTCGCCGGCGCCGGTCACCCCGCCGGCGAGCGTCGCCGTCCCGCCGAGGACCTTCAACGTCCCGGCCTTGTCGACGAGGCCGTTCAAAACGGACGCCGACCCTGTGCCTCCGCTGTTGATCGCGAGCGTTGTCCCGCCGTCGATATCCACGGTGGTGTTCGCCGCCGTGTTCAGCTCGTCGATCTCCTCGTCCGCCTTAATGTCGAAGAGGTCGTTGTCGCTGGTCAGCGCGATATCGGCGCTGTCGTTGATCGCGTCGGCCGCGTTCACCTCGACCTCGGCCGGATCGGCGGGCGTCGTCCCGGTCCCGGTCGTGATGCTCGCCGTGCCACCGAGGGCGTTCGTCGCGTCCAGCGCGAGCGTGCCGTCGTTGTCGACTTGCGTCGGCCCCGCGAACGTCGTCGAGCTCGTGATCGTCGTCGTCCCACCGGAGACCACGAGGTCGCCGGCGCCGGTCACTCCGCCGGCGATCGTCGCCGTCCCACCGAGGACCTCCAACGTCCCGCTCTTGTCGACGAGCCCGTTCAGGACCGACGTCCCGCCAGCGCTGTTGATCCCGAGGGTCGACCCACTCGCGATGTTCACGGTCGTGTTGGGGTCGGTGTCCAGCGTGTCGATCACCTCGTCGGCGTTGACATCGAACAGATCCCCGGCGCTGCCGAGCACCACGCCGGCCGCGTCGTTAATCGCGTCCGCTGTGTTCACCCGGACCTCGGCCTGAAACCCCGACCCGGCGTTCCCGGTCGTCACCCCGCTCGTCTTCATCAGCGCACCGCTCGCGTCCAGCTCGAGCGTCCCGTCGTTGTCGACTTCCGTCGGCCCGGTGAACGTCGTCGAGCTCGTGATCGTCGTCGTCCCGCCGGAGATCACGAGGTCGCCGGCGCCGCTCATCCCGCCGGCGATCGTCGCCGTTCCGCCGAGAACCTCGAACGTCCCGTCTTTAATGACCTGGCCATTCAGTGTGGACGACGCGCCCGCCCCGGTGCTGTTGATCGCGAGCCTCTCCCCGGTCGCGATGTCGACCGTCGTGCCCGAATCCGTGTTCAGCTCGTCGATCACTTCGTCCGCGTTGATCCGGAACTCGTCGTTGGCGCTGGTCAGCCCGACGTCGGCGGTGTCGGTGATCGCGTCGGCGATGTTCACCTCGACCGACGCCGTCATGGACGAATTGTTCAGCCCGGTCGTCACACTCCCCGTCCCCCCGAGCGCGCTGCTCGTGTTCAGCTTGAGCGTGCCGTCGTTGTTGACCTCCGTCGGTCCCGTGAAGCTCGTTGCGCTCGTGATCGTCGTCGTCCCGCCGGAGATCACGAGGTCGCCGGCGCCGCTCATACCGCCGGCGATCGTCGCCGTTCCGCCGAGGACCTCGAACGTCCCCTGCTTGTCGACCTGGTTGTTCAGGAGCGTCGTCCCGCCGGCGCTGTTGACCCCGAGCGTCGTCCCGCTCGCGATCTCGAGGTTTGTGTTGGCCGCGGTCTGGAGCCCGTCGATCTCTTCATCCGCGTTGACGTCGAGCGTGTCGCCAAGGCCCCCGACGTCGACATCCGCCGGGTCGTTGATCGCGTTGGCGCTGTTCACCTCCAGCTCCGCGCCGCCGGCGACCCCGCCGCCGTCGACCGTCACCGTCGGCGTGTTCGCGAGCTGCGCACCGCTGTTCAGCTCGAGCTTGGCGCTGTCGCTCGCCCCGACGGAGTCACCGATGACGGTGGCCCCCGTGTGGTCCGCGGTGCCCTCGAGCGACGTCGTCCCGTCCCCGAGAACGGTAAAGGTCTGCGTTCCGGCCGACTCGTTCACCTCCCCGCCGATCGTGATGGTGGTCCCGTCGCCCGCCTCGGAAGTCAGGCTGCTCTCGAGAAAGATGTCCGTGCCGTCGAGCTCGATGTTCCCGCCATTCGTGGCGGTCTCCAACGCGAGGTCGCCCCCCGCGCTCGTGCTCACGTTCATTTCCGATCCGAACCGGAGATCCTGGTTGTCGTCGAGGTTCTGAATCAGTGCCCCGTCCGAGGAGAACTCGATGAACTCCTCCGTCAGGTCGGGGCTCTCCTGGATCTCGTAGTCGCCGGTGGCGTCCGGCCCGAGCGTCAACGTTTCCATATTGTCGACGAACGGGTCGACCGCCGTCACGACCTCGCCGTCCGTGTCCCCACCGGCGTTGTCGGGGTCGGTCCCGCCGGTGTCATCGGGGACAGCTTCCCCGAAGATGACGTTGTCGTCGGAGGCCCCCAGGTTGCCCGTGATGGGCGGGGTATCGCCCTGCTCCCAATTCACCCCGTCGCTCCACTGATCGTTGGCCGCCGCGTCGTCCCAGTTGAAGTCGGCCGCGCGACTCACCCCGCCGACGGCCAGGACGAGGCCGACCGCGAGGGCCGCGAAGGCCGATCCGAACCGCACCCCCCAATCGTTGCTTCGTGTCGAGAACATGTTCCTCTCCATTTCATCGCCCCTGCGTTGAAGTATATCTTCCCTCGTCCACTGCCTCCTACCGACCGACAGCCCATCGTCTACCAGCCGGTACATCCATTTCACCCCCTCGCTCCCCTCGTGTCAACACTCCGTCCCCACGCTCGGCGCTTCGGTCGACCGGCGACGGAGCGCCGGAACCCACGGCCTTTCCGGCACGAAGCCCCTCCGCCGTACCGACCCACCGGAAGAATCCGTCGGCCGGACCGCCCCCGACGACCGAACACCCGCCCAGAACGTGTGTGAGAAGCGCTTCTGGCTTCGCCCTCCTGCGGTCGCGGCGGGTCGGCGTCGGCCTCTATCGACGATGCACACGCCGGCATCGCCTGCTTCGGCCTCCTTGCCAGCCGCGACCTCGCGACGGGCTCGG
>CAZQQP010000237.1:0-3088 GCA_964595475.1 uncultured Planctomycetaceae bacterium
CGGGACGGTCTACGTCCATCGGCTGCTCGGCCGTCGGGTCCGTGGGGTGACGTGTCTGCACGAGCCCGACCCCGATTTCGCGGAGGCGATGCGCAACGTCCAGGGAAACTCCGCCGCCGCGAGGGCGTTCTGGGTCGAGCGGAAGCTGCCGGCGATCGCGGCGGATCCGAGTCCCGTCTACATGGAAACAAGCCACATGTTCTGCAAGGGCTTCGGGGAGGCTCTGCTGGAGCTGGGGGCCGCGGCCGACCTGGTGTTCCTCACCCGTCCCCACCGCGAGGTCGCGACCTCGCTGTTCCGCCTCGGCACCGTACCGGCGCGGAGCGACTGGGGCGACCGCTACTACCTTCGCCCGGACGATCCCGGCGTCCTGCCTCTGCCCGGGTGGGAACGCATGTCGGACTACGCGTTGTGCTACTGGTATTGTCTGGAGATCGAGCGGCGGGCGAGGGTGTACGAGCGGCGCTTTCGCGACCGAGGAGCAAGGACGTTCCACGCGAGCCTCGCGGAGCTCCGCACGATGGACGGCTTCCGTCGGCTGCATCGCTTCGTGGCGGGACGGGCGCCGGGGGCGCATTCGTGGTGGCGCTTCCTTAAGCACCGACGCGGCCGACCCAACCGAAAAGCGGCGGAGAAGCGATGGGACGCCCAGGTCGGCGAGCTGGATCGGATCGAGCGAGAGGTGCGGGAGGCGGTCGACTGGGCGTGCCCGGACGGCCCGGGGTAGGGCGCCGTCGGGGTCCGGGGCGGCGGAGGAGGCTCTCGACAGCCGGGACGCCGGTGAGGCTGTCCCCGGTCGGTGACGGGGCGGCAGGGGAAGCCACCGCGATGCGCTACTCCTTGAAGTAGCGGGCGGCGGGGTCGCCGTCGGAGAGGAGGTAGGCGAGGAGGTCGAGGATCTCGCCCTTCTCGAGAGTGTTCAGGAGGCCGGGCGGCATGAGGGAGACCGACGAGGGTCTTCTCTTCTCGATCCGCTCCTTTGAAATCGTCTTCACTCGCCCCGGTGCCATGGGGTTCGTGGCGATGTGGATGCGGTCGCTGCCCTCCCGGACGATCCGCCCCGTGAGGCGGGTGCCGTCGCGACGGACGAGCACCGTCGACCGGAAGCGCTTCGGGATGGTCTCGCTCGGCCGGAGGATGGACGCGAGGAGGTCCCGGCGGGAGAAGCGATTGGCGATGCCGTCGAGGTCCGGGCCGACCCCGCCGCCCTCGTTGTTGAAGCGGTGACAGCGGACACAGAGGGCGACGCGGTACATCCGCTTGCCCCGCTCGTAGTTCCGGCCGCGGAGCCGCCGGGCCGCCGGCGCGAGGTCCTCCAGCGTCCAGTTCCGGACGAATGCACGCTCCTCGATGGGGCGGGCCTCCTCGCCCGGCGTCGTCTCGAGGAGCGGCCGGAGCTTCTTCCGCCGCTCCCCGCCGAGCGTCGCGACGGCGTCCTCGCGGATCTTGCGGAGGAAGCCCGCGACGTTCGCCGGGGCGTCCGCCTGGGCGGGCTTGTTGAACCACTTGAAGTAGCGACGGCGCTGCGAGAGCGACCAGCCCTGGTCCAGGGTCCGCAGGACCAGCGAATAGTGGATGCGTCGCGATCGAGTCTCCGCCTCCTGCATGAGGCGGAGCGTGCGGTCGATGACGTCGGGCGCCCGGAGGAAGACGAGGATGCGGCTGAGCTCCCGGCTCACCCGCGGCTCCGGTGAGGGATAACGGGGATTGAGACGCTCGACCATCGCGGTGCGAGTGGCCCCCGACGGCCGGCCCATGCGGGTGCACAGCACCTGGTAGACGCGGAGCAGGGCCAGCTTCTGGTTCTTCTCGAGGTCGGGCCACGTCAGCCGTCCCAGCGCTTCGACGATCCTCGGCTGCAGCGACGGGTCGGCCGCTCGTGTGAGGGCGAGGTTCGCGTTGATCACCGCCCAAGGTGAGCGGTCCTCCTCCAGCGCCCGCTTCCGCCACCGCTCGACGGGCTGGTGCTCGACGGCGACGCGGGCGGCGTACCGGATGAAGCGGGCGTCGTGGCCGATGTGCTTCCACGCGAGATCCAGGGCTTGCTTCCCCGCTTGGTCGTCGTGATGGCGCTCGAGACGGCGGCGGAGGCTCCGAAGGTCCTCGTTCGCGTGCTTCCGCGGCTTGGTCGCCTCGCCCGTCGCGTCGCCCGTGTATCGGATGCGATAGAGGCCGGACTGGGTCCGGCGGCCGCCCGTGACAAAGTACATCGCGCCGTCGTCGGCCACGGTGATGTCGGTGACAGGAAGCGGCTCGCCCGTGGCGAATGGCTCGTAGGTCGCCTTGTAGGTCGCCCCGTCGGGCTGAAGGTGGACCGCGTAGATGGTGCCGTAGGTCCAGTCCAGGGCGAACAGCGCCCGGCGGTACTTCGGTGGAAACGCCGCCTCCGTGGCGAATGTCAGCCCCGTGGGCGAGGCCCGGCCGATGTCGACCACGGGCGGGAGGTTGTCCGGGTAGTAGGGCGGTCGCTTGCCCGTGCCCGACCGCCAGCCGAAGGAGCCGCCGCTGACCACGTGGCAGATGCGGTTCGGGCGGTACCAGGGCAAGCCCATGTCCCAGCCCATGTCCGAGTCGAAGGTGAACGCTTCTCCCGACGGGTTGAACGCGATGTCGTAGGTGTTCCGAAAGCCGCTGGCGTACAGCTCCCATCGCTCGCCGTCGGGATCGACGCGGCAGACCCAGCCCCCCGGAGCGAGGATGCCCCGGGCGTGGCCGCGGGCGTCCCACATGCGCTTCGGGAGGACGTCCTCGCCCCAGTGGCGCGGCACGCGGCTGCTCGCGAGGTCGGGCAGCTTTGTGTGGTTGCCCCCGACGACGTAGAGGGAGTCGCCGTCGGGGCCGAGGACCACGGCGTGGGGCCCGTGCTCGCCGTGGCCGTCGAGCTTGCGGAGTGTCTCCACGCGGTCGAGACGGCCGTCGCCGTCGGCATCCGAGACGCGGTAGAGGCCGCTGCCGTTGCCCCCGATGCCGTCGCCGTTGACCACCGCGTAGAGATGGCCGAACGCCCACTGGAGCCCCTGGGCGTGGCCGATCGGCGCTTCCACCCGCTTCACCTCCGTCTCCGCGGGGCGCTCGCCGGGGGTGACGC
>CAZQQP010000237.1:3133-7332 GCA_964595475.1 uncultured Planctomycetaceae bacterium
GGGCGGAGGCGAAGAGGTGGCCGTCGCCGTCGTGGGTGAGGCTCACCCAGGAGCCCTGGCTCCGCGGGACGGACCAGAGGAGCTCCGCGTCGAAGCCCGGCGGCAGGTCGATGGCGTCGCCCGGCGTGGCTTGGTTCGCGGGCCGTGCGTTGTCGAGGACCTCGCCCCACGGGTCCGTGCCGTGCTCTCCAAGGACGTACGGCCGCTCCCACTCGCCGTCGAAGCCCGTCCCCCGCCACCCGCCCTGGGGCTTCTCCCGAGCCCGCCAGCTTCGGTCGCTGACGACGGTGCGTCGCTCGCCGTCGGGGAAGACCAGCTCGAGCTGGACCAGCAGGCCCGCGAGGCCCTCGCGGTTCTGACCGCGGGCGGCGATCACGTTGTCGCCCTTGCGGAGGCGATCCGTGACGTCCACGGTCACGGGCGCTCGCCACTGCTCCGACGCCGCGACGCGGCGGCCGTTGACGTAGAGGTGGAGGCGATTGTCGCACGCCGCGGTGAGGACCGCCCGCTCGGGCTTCTCCTCGATCTGGAAGGACCGGCGGAAGAAGCCGAGCTCGAAGTGGGACGCCTCCGGCCCCGTCCAGATCCACTTCGGCCGCGGCGAGGAGCCACGGCCGCCGCTTCCCTCGGCCAGACGCTTCAGCCGGATGTCCTTGCACTGGATGGTCATCGGCGGGCCCTGGTGGAGCTGGATGGCGAGCACGCCGGAGAGGGCCCGGTGGCTCTCGTCCCGGTCGACCACCTCGATCGTCTTTCGGCCGTTGACCTTGTGCACGAGCCGGCTTCCCCGGGCCACGATGGTGTAGCGGTTCCACCCGCCGCGGTGGAGCCGCTGTGTGAACGCCTCGGGCTCGCCGAAGGTGCGGACCACCTTCCTCTTTCCGTCGGGCGTGATGCGGACCTTCTGCCCGGGCATCGCGAGCATGCCCCGGCCGTCCTCATCGTGGAGGTCGCCCGTGTTGTGGTCGATGCGACGCTTCTCCGTGGTCCGGCCCGTGATGGCGCCGTCCTCCACGCTCCACAGCGCCGGGTCGCCGGACCAGCCGGTGAGGTCCTCACCGTTGAAGATGCGCTCGTAGCCATCGGTGCCGGCTCCCGCCGCCGACGCCGCGAGAACGGTCGCCACGAGGGTGAGAACCCGAAGAAGTGAAGCGCCACGGAGGGAGGAAATCGGACGATCGTCGGGCATGGGGTTCCTCAGGCGGAGTCAGCATGGTTCCGCCGGCGAACGCCGGCGTTCGCGGTCCGACGAAGACGCAAGACGAGGCATCGTTGAGGAAGGGGCTCCGGGAACCAACCGCCGAAGACGAGGCCTTTCTTTCCCGTCCCGGCTGTTCACTGAGTCTCGGCCACCGTCGAGCCGTCCGGCGAGCGAGGATGGCGTGGGGCCCAGACTCCCGCGGGGCGGCTCACCGGCCCTTCGACTTGCCGGTGACACGCGCTTCCCACCGCTTGAACATCCGCTTCATCTTCTTCACGCGCTTGGGCTTCTCCTCGGCGAGGTCGTGGAGCTCCGTCCGGTCCTTTTCCATGTCGTAGAGCTGCCAGAGCGTGGAAGGATCGGGCCGCGACCGGGAGTCCCGTCCCTCGCCGTCGGGTCGCCACGGGTTGTATGGGTTGACGGGGTCGGGGGAGACGAGCTTCCAGCGTCCCTCCCGCACCGCACGCCAGAGGCCGCCCTGGTGCCAGTACAGCGCGTCGTGGCCCTCGCGACGCTTGCCCTCGAGGATCGGCAGGAGGCTCTTGCCCTCCAGCGGCTTCACCTCGCGGCCGTCGTGCGTGTCCGGATACGTCGCCCCCGCCGCGTCCAGACACGTCGCCATGACGTCGATGACGTGGCCCATCTGGTCCGTGACCGAGCCGGGTGCTTCGACGACCTTGGGCCAGGAGACGATGAGCGGGGTAGCGATCCCTCCCTCGTGGTGCCATCGCTTGAACTTGCGAAACGGCGTGGCGCTGAGGTTCGCCCAGGGCATGTCCACCGTGCGGAAGGACTCCACCGGACCCGGCGGCACGTCGGGCGTGGACGTGCGATCCTCGTCGCTCGGTCCGTTGTCGGAGAGGAAGAGCACGAGCGTGTTCTTCCGCTCCCCCATCGCCCGGAGCTTCGCGAGGACGCGGCCGATGTTCCAATCCATCCGGTCCACCATGGCGGCGTAGACCGCCATCTTCCGGTCCCACGCGTCCTTGTTCTCCACCTCCTCCCACGCCGGCGCGTGGGGATTCCGCGGGGAGAGCTCCCAGTCCTCCTCCGCGATGCCCTCCCGGAGCATGCGCTCGAAGCGACGGCGGCGGAGCGTGTCCCAGCCGTCCATGTAGCTCCCGCGATACTCCGCGATGTCCTCGGGCCAAGCGTGGAGCGGGTAGTGCGGCGCCGTGTAGGCGAGGTAGAGGAAGAACGGCCGGTCGTCGCTCCCCTCGCCGTCGAGATACTTCAGCGCCCGGTCCGTGAAGGCGTCCGTGGTGTAGAAGTCCTTGTCGTCGGGGGTATAGGGGTGGATCACCTTGTCGCCGACGGCGAAGCGCTGGCTGCGGCCGTGGGCCTTCTTCCCGGGCGCCGGCTCGCCGGGGCGCTTCTCCCCCGGATTGAAGTAGTTGCAGTAGCCGTCGAGGAGGCCGTAGTAGCGGTCGAAGCCGCGGTCGACGGGGAGGCCCTCGAGGTGCCACTTTCCCGTCATCAGCGTGCGGTAGCCCGAGCTCTTCAGCGCTTCCGCGATCGTCACGCTGTGGTTCAGGCTCCGGCCGTCCGCCTGGCGGGGGTAGAGGCCCGTCATCAGCGAGACGCGGGTGGGCCAGCAAAGGGCGTTGTTGTAGAACTGCGTGAAGCGGATCCCTCGCTCGGCGAGGCGGTCGAGGTTCGGTGTGTCGATCTCCCCGCCGTAGCAGCCGAGGTCCGAGTAGCCGAGATCGTCCGCCATGATGAGCACGATGTTGGGCCGCTCGTCGTCCGCCCTCGCGACCGCCGGCGGAGCGGCGAGGACGACACCGACGAGAAGTGAACCAGCGATTCCACGCCGCACGCGTCACCTCCGATCCAAGGCGTCCCCGTCGTCTCGACCATCGTAAATGCCGGGAGGATGCTCACCAACGGCGAGCGACAGGAGCCCGACGCTCGAGCGAGGCCCGACCGGGATGATCCGGATCGGTCGGTTCGCCAGAGGGGGAGCGTGTCGGTTGACGGATCGTTCCGCGTGCCGGAGGGTCGGGTCGCCGGCGGGAAGACGACGGCCACCGTGACTGTCGACGAGACGGAAATCCCATGCTGAACCGCCTTCTCCTCGAGTACTACAAGGCGCCGAACAACGGGCGACAGGTCGTCACGCTTCCCGGCGGGTGGCAGGTCGCCCTCGTCCACTCCGAGATCATGGGGCCGGCGACGCTCTCGATCGCGGTCTCCCGCGAGGCCCGCCCGACACGCTGGGAGGACTTCGAGGACGCCGGCTCCCTCGCCGGGCCTAAGGCCGTGGTCGACGACAGCGACCCGTCGGGCATCGGCGGAAGCCTCCTCCTCGTCGACGACCGCCTCTACGCCGCGTGGACCGGACCCGACGGCATCACGCTCGCCCACGCCAAGGTCGACGGCCGGTCGTTGACCTGGTCGCCCGCCCGGACGGCCGTCGGCGGAGACGTCCAGTTGGGCGACCTCTTCGCGGTCGACGGGACCGTGGCGATCGCGTTCAAGCAGACCCACGACAGCTCCACGGAGGCGACCGGCGTCGCGTGGCGCACAGAGGGGGAGTGGAAGACACGCGAGGTCCACCGCGGCGAGCCCCGGTTTCCTCCCGTCGCCACGGTGGACCGGGACAAGCGGCTCCACCTCGTCTGGGCGGACGTCGCTCAGCACCTTTACCACCTTCCGCTCGCCGAGCTGGAGGACCCGCCCGAAGCGGACGAGGGAGAACCGGTGAAGATCGGCGGCGGCCGGCAGCCGTCCGTCCTCGCCACGGACGACGGGCTCCTCCTCGCCGCCGAGGACCGATACGGCCACATCCAGTCCTTTCGGAACCGCGGCGACGGCTGGGAAGGGCGAAACCGGCTGACCCTCACCCACTCCTGGCTGACGACGGACCAGCCGCACTCCCCCCAGCTCGCGAGGGACCGCCACGGCGTGGTCTGGCTCCTCTTCGCGAACAACACGCGGCGGTGTCTCTTCTGGGCGCGGTGGCAGGGAAGCGGGTGGACCGCGATCACCAACGGGC
>CAZQQP010000238.1:0-7306 GCA_964595475.1 uncultured Planctomycetaceae bacterium
TCCCACGGGCCTTCTCCATCACGCACGTGAACCTGACCCAGCGGAACTGGACCGCGGTCGGGCTTCCGGACGGGGAGTGGTGGCCCCTCGTGGACCCGCGAGGCCTCGTCACGCCGCTGCTCGACGGGTGGTCCATCGACGCGTGGGTCATCCCCGATCAGGGGAAGCCGCTTCTGCCGTCGCGATGTCAGGGGGGCGAGCAGCGGGCGAGCGTGGGGGAGACCCTCCACGTGGACACGGACGTGGCGGACGGCGGCTGTCGCCTCGCTCAACGAACGGACGTCGCCGTCGAGGGAGACGGGCCCTGCTGCCGCGTGCGGATCCGGGGGACGAGCGAGGGGGAGGGCTGGCTCGTCGTCGCGGTGCGGCCCGCGAATCCGGAGGGGATCAGCTTCATCCACGAGATCGCGAGGGAGAGGGACCGGCCCGGGCTGCGGGTGGATACGAGCGGGCGGATCGCGCTCGACCGGGAGCCGGACCGGGTGTGCATGTCGCACTATCGGGCGGGGGACGTTCGGCAGAACCTCGGGCCGGATGCGGAGACGGACCGCGTGACGTGCTCCGTGGGCTTGGCGACGGCCGCGGCGATGTTCCGTGTGGGCCCGGAGGAGCCGGCGGAGGTGACGTGTCGCGTGCCGCCCGCCGAGCCCGTCCACGCGAGCCCGCGGCGAAGCGGGTGGAGGCCTGAGCGATGGGACGAGGCGCTCGAGGGGATCTGTCGCCTCGAGGTGCCCGACGAGCGCTATCAGCAGCTGTTCTCCGCGGCGGTCCACGGCCTTCTCCTGCTGTCCCCGGGCGACGTGTACCCCGGCCCGTATACGTATCGCCGCTTCTGGTTCCGCGACGCGGCCTTCATGATCAACGCCCTCCTCGCCGTCGGGGCGGTCGACCGCAGCGAGCGGGCGCTGGCCCGGTTTCCGTCCCGGCAGACGAAGCGGGGCTACTTCCGGTCGCAGGTCGGCGAGTGGGACGCCAACGGTGCGGTCCTCTGGATTCTCGACCGGTTTCGTCGGGTGAGCGGACGGGCCTTGGCCCCCTCCCTCCTCGACGCGGCCAGGAAGGGGGCACGGTGGATCCGGCGGAAGCGGCTGTCGGACAACAGCGACGCTCCGCACGCCGGTCTGTTGCCGGCGGGCTTCAGCGCCGAGCACCTCGGGCCGAACGACTACTACTACTGGGACGACTTCTGGTCCGCCGGCGGGCTGCGGGCCGCGGCGGCGACCTTCCGGGCGTGCGGCGACGGCGGCGACGCGGAGGTGGCCGAAGCAGAGGCGGAGCGGCTGCTCGCCGCGGTCGACCGGAGCATCGAGCACAGCGCAGGCTGTCGGGCGCGGCGCGGCGTGCCCGCGTCGCCCTATCGGCGGATGGACGCGGGCGCCGTCGGGTCGCTGGCGGCGGGATATCCGCTGGAGCTGTGGGCGGCGGACGATTCCCGTCTGCTGGAGACCGTGCAGTTCCTGTGGGATCACTGCCGCGTCTACGGGGGCTTCTTCCAGGACATGATCCACTCGGGCATCAACGCCTATCTCACGCTCCACATGGCGCAGGTGCTGCTCCGTGCCGGCGACGCGCGACAGGCGGAGCTCGTCCACGCCGTCGCGGCGCTCGCGTCGCCGACGGGCCACTGGCCCGAAGCGATCCACCCCCACACGGGCGGAGGGTGCATGGGGGACGGCGAGCACATGTGGGCGGCCGCGGAGTGGGTCCTCATGATGCGGAGTTGGTTTCTCCGCGAGGACGGAGACACGCTCGTCGTCGGCGAGGGCGTCCCGAGGGCGTGGCTCGACGCCGAGCGTCCGATGAAGCTCGGGCCGACACCCACGCCGCACGGCCCGGTGACCGTGGAGATTCGGCCGGTGCGGGAGCACGTGGACGTGAGGTGGGACGCCGCGTGGCGGGGTGACCCGCCGGCCGTGGACGTGCGGATCCGCGGGACCGAGCCGACGCGGGTGGCAGGTGACGCGGGGGGCGTGCGTGTGTGCCGGGTGGGGGAGACGGCGGAGTCGAGCCCGTGAACGTCCTCATGATGACCAACACGTATCTGCCCCACGTCGGGGGCGTGGCCCGGACGGTCGCCACGTTTACGGAGGCGCTACGCGAGCGTGGGGAGAACGTGCTCGTGGTGGCGCCCACCTTCGAGCACGCCTCGCGGCACGAGCCGGGCGTGTTCCGCATGCCCGCCATTCAGCACTTCAACGGGAGCGACTTCTCGGTCCGCCTTCCGGTGCCCGCCCTGCTGTCGTCGGCGCTCGACCGGTTTCAGCCGGAGGTGGTCCACTCCCACCATCCGTTCCTCCTCGGGGACACGGCGCTGCGTGTGGCGACCCGGCGAAACCTGCCGCTGGTCTTCACGCACCACACCATGTACGAGCGATACACCCACTACGTCCCCATGGACTCGCCCGCGATGAAGCGGTTCGCCATCCGGCTGACCACGCAATACGCCAACCTTTGCGAGCACGTCATCGCGCCGAGCGAGAGCATCGGGAGGGTCCTTCGAGAGCGGGGCGTCCGTCCGCCCCTCTCCGCGATCCCCACGGGCATCGACCCGACGCGGTTCGCCGCCGGGGAGGGCGAGGCGGCGCGGGCCGCCCACGGCATTCCTCAGGACGCCTTCGTGGTGGGCTACGTGGGGCGGCTCGCGCCGGAGAAGAACCTCGCGTTCCTGGCCCGGGCCGTCGCCCGCTTTCTCGCGGAGGTGCCGAGGGCACGCTTCCTCGTCGTCGGGGCGGGGCCCTCCGAGGAGGAGATCCGGAGCGTCTTTCAGGAGCAGGGCCTCGTCGACCGCGTCCACGTCGCGGGCACGCTGCAAGGAAAGCCGCTCGCGAACGCCTATCGGGCGATCGACGCGTTCGCGTTCGCCTCCTTCACCGAGACCCAGGGCATGGTGCTCGCGGAGGCGATGGCCGCGGGCGTTCCCGTGGTCGCGGTGGACGGGCCGGGGACGCGGGAAGTGGTCCGCGACGGGGAGAACGGGCGGCTGCTTCCGGAGGAGGACGAGGGGGCCTTCGCGAGCGCCCTCCGGAGCTTGGCGGAGGCCCCCGCGGACCGACGACGGGCCATGGCCGACGCCGCCCGACGGACCGCCGACGCGTTCTCCGTGGACCGCTGCACCGACCGGCTGGTCGGCCTCTACCGGCAGCTTCTGAGCAGCCGACCCGGGCGGCGGGACGCGGAATACGACGCGTGGAAGCAGACGCGGCGGCGGCTCGAGACGGAGTGGAACCTCTGGGCGAGCCGGGCTCAGGCCGCGTTCCAGTCCATCCGGGAGGGGCGGCGCTGAGCGAGCGGCGGCGGCCCGGCCGACGGCTTTCCCGCGGCCCTTCGCGCCTCACCGCTCACCGGGTACCATCGCTCGACGTGGCTCGGTGGGTGCCACGGGCAGCTCGCCGGCCCGTGGCCGAGGCCCACCGAGTCGGCCCAGAGGCACGACCGCCGGAACATCTTCAAGTGTGCCGTCCTTCGTTTTGAGGAGCTCCGACATGGCCGCGCAAAGCACACGGCGAACGTTTCTGAAGTCCATCGGCTCCTTCGGTGTGGCCGCACCCGCCGTGATGCCCCGTCTCGTCCGGGCGGCGCCCGCGAACAGCCGGGTGAGGCACGCGAGCATCGGCGCGAACGGCATGGCGTGGTCCGACATCACCAGTCTGACCAAGAGCGAGCATCTGGACTTGGTGGCGGTCTGCGACGTGGACAAGTCGCGGATGGGGAAAGCCAAGAAGAAGTTTCCCGACGCGGCGTACTACCAGGACTACCGCAAGCTGTTCGACAAGGAGGAGAAGCAGCTGGACTCGGTCAACGTGACCGTGCCGGACCACATGCACGCGAAAATCGCACTGGAGGCGATGCACCGCGGCAAGCACGTGTACTGCCAGAAGCCGCTCTGTCACGACATCTGGGAGGTGCGTCGGCTCACGCAGGAGGCCCGGCGAACCGGAGTGGTCACCCAGATGGGGATTCAGATCCACTCCTGGCTCGAGTACCGGATGGCGGTGCAGATGCTCCGCGACGGAGTGATCGGCAAGGTGCGGGAGGCCCACATCTGGTCGGACAAGTCCAAGACCGCGGACGGGCGGCCGGAGAAGACCGACCCCGTGCCGGAGAGCCTCGACTGGGAGAAGTGGCTGGGGACGGCGCCGTATCGGCCGTATGTGAAGGACGTGTACCACCCCCATAGCTGGCGGGCCTGGCTGGACTTCGGCACCGGGAACACGGGGGACATGGGTTGTCATATCTTCGACCCCGTGGTCAGCGGGCTGGGCCTCACCACGCCCTTCCGCGTGCGGTCCGAGGGGCCCGCCCCGACCAAGGAGAACTGGCCGGCGTGGGCGAAGGTCCACCACGAGTTTCCGGGCACGCCCTACACCGCCGGGAAGACCCTCCCCGCGACGTGGTACTTCGGCGGGAAGAAGCCGTCCAAGGAGAAGGTTCCCCTGCAAAAGGGACGGGACCTCCCCTCGCAGGGCTCCGTGCTGATCGGGGAGAAAGGAACCATGCTCCTGCCCCACATCGGGGCGCCGCAGCTGCTTCCGCGGGAGGACTTCGCGGACGTGAAGCGGCCCGACCTTGAGAGCAAGAAGGGCGGGCGGGCGTCCCACTGGATCGAGTTCGTCGACGCGTGCCGCGGCGAGGCGGAGACCGGCGCGTCCTTCGATTACTCCGGGCCGCTGACGGAGGCCGTCCTCCTCGGCAACGTGGCGTCCTTCTACCCGAAGAAGACGCTGTACTGGGACGCGACGCGGGGGGAGATCACGAACCTCGAGGAGGCCAACGAGCATCTGCGGCGGACCTACCGCGAGGGATGGAAATCGGACCTGCTGAGCTGGGGATGAGGGCGATCGTCCGGGTCGGGGATATAGCCCGATCATCTCGATCGGGCAGGATGCAGGTCGGCCCTCCTCACCGCGTCGTTCCTTCCTTTGGCTCGGCGGTGAGCTCCGACGAACTTAAGCACCCGGGCGACCGGACACCGGTCGCCCTTTTTCTTCGGCTCGCCGCGACCCGTCATCGCCGTCAGGCCTTCATTGCCGGTCGTCCGGCGACGGCGGAGCCGGACGCTCCGCGTCCGACGCGAGCCGGCGGAAGTAGGCCTCCGCCAGACTCCGATAGCGGCCGGGAAGGAGGTCGAGACCGCGTGGCGCCACGGCCGGCGGGGCGGCGGTCCGTCCGCCGTCCTCGCCGGCCGCCGGCCGATCGGGCGCCCCCTTCCCCTCGGGCGGTGAAGCGCCACGCTCCGAACGGGACGACGCAGCCTCGAGGGCGGAAAGGGTCCGGCGGAGGAGCCGGCCCGAGGCCCATGCCGTATCGTCGGCCCTTGCCGCGGCGCCGGACGTCGCCGGGTCGCCCGCGGACGAGCGGGTGGCTCCACCGGAACGCAGCGCCGCGATGGCACGTTGGAGCCCTCGGCTGCCGTCGAGGGCCTTCGCGAGGCGGCGGAGACGGGCCACGGACTCCTTGGCCGCGGCGGAGCCGCCCCGCGGGATCGACCGAAGCTCCGACCGAAGCGACGCGGCGGCCCGGCGCAACGGTTTCGTCCCGGAGGCCGCGGCGCCGGCTCGCCGGGCGGCACGCTTCAGCCCTTCGCGATAGGCCTCTTTCGCCGCTTGGACCTTCGCCGCTCTCCGCTCTTGCCCGCCCGTCGGCGAACCGCCCTCGGCGATGCGGTCGGCGAGCGACGCGGCCCGGTCGCGGAGCGTCTCCTTCTCGTCGGCGAGCGCTTCGAGGGTGGTCAGCAGACGCGTGCGCTCCGAGGGGCTCGGGCCCACCACGCGGATCGTGACGCGACGGCTGCGTCCCCGCTGGGCCGTGGGATGGACGTCCGTCGCCATGGCACGGCAGACGAGGACGTCGCCAGGGCGGGCGCCGACCGACGACGGGCGGAGCTCCGTGGTGCGGGCCGCCGTCGCTGAGCCGGGGCGGGCGATCGGCACGGAGAGGCGGGTCGCCCGGCCGCGGCGGCGGAGACGGACGCGGAGCCAGAGCCGGCCGACGCCGACGTCGTCGTCGGCGCGGATGGAAAGCGGGACCGCCGTCCTCGCCGGGGCCGTGACCTCGCTCCGCGGACGAAGCAGGCGGACGTCGGGCGGGCGGTCCGGACGGGACGTGAGCGGGCCGCGACGACGACGGCTCCGGGCCGACGCTCGGCTTCTCAGGCGGAGCGTGTAGCTTCCGGAGGCGCGGAGGCGAAATGAGCCGCGGACGCGACGCGGTTCCCCCTCGACCGAGCGCAGCCGGACCGTTCGGGTTCTCTCCTCCGTCTCGAGCTTCAGCGTGCCACGGGCGAGCGGAAGGTTGCTCTTCGCCTCGACCGTCACCTCCGTCCCCTCCAGCGCCTCGATCCCGCCGGAACCGAGCCGCTCGATCGTCGGGCTTCGCCCGGTGTAAGCGGGATAGTCGTATCGGAGCCGCACCCGCTCGACGGCGGGGAGCGCCACGGCATCCAGCGCGTGGCGGCGGCTCCTGCCGTGGGGCGTGTCGATGTAGAAGCCGCCGTCGCGGGCGAGCCGCTCGAGCCGCAGGCGGAAGCGGCCGCGGGCCGTCTCGACCATGGGAATGCGATCCGGGGAGCCGCCGCCGAGGAAGACGGCGGTGGCGCGGCGGGGAAGGGTCGGCCCGGTGAGGTCCGCGCGGATCGTGGCGGCACGGCCGTGGAGCGGCGGCTGCGGATCGACGGAGACGGCGAAGGTGAGGCGGGTATACGGCGGGTGATCGCCGGTGGGGACGAGAAGGCGCGGGACGACGGCGCGAACGACGCCGGGCCACAGGGCGACGGCGAGCGTCGCGAGCGTCGTGAGGAAAGCGAGGGCGCCGAGCGACGTGCGGAGCGGCCGTCGGTCGACGACCGTCGCCGGGTCCAGGGAGGCCGCCGTGCGGCGGGCGCGGTCGACCGCGAGGGCGACCAGCGAAGGGCTTGCGGTGGTTCCGGAGGCGGCGAGGTCGACGGCGTTGGCCACTGCGTCGGTCTCGCCCGAGCCTCGGTCGATGCGGCGGGCGAGGTGAAGCGGGTCGGCGGCGAGGCGGAGGTTGCGGGAGACGACAACCACGGCGACTATCGCCGCGGCGACGATGACGGTGGCGTCGGTTGCGATGCGTCCGGTGGAGCTCATCCCGACGACGGCGTCGACCGCGACTGCGACGGTCGCGGCGCCGACGAGGCCCGCGAGAGCGGCGACCGTCGCGTCGGCGGCCGCCCGTCGGCGGAGGCGGCGTCGGTGCGGGCGGAGCGTCGTGACGAGTGTGTCGGCTCTCACCGCAGTCCAATCCATCGGCGGGCGACCCACTCCATGCTCAGCCCGAGGGCGAGGAG
>CAZQQP010000239.1:0-4955 GCA_964595475.1 uncultured Planctomycetaceae bacterium
CGCCCCCTCCCCCAGCCCGCCCCCGTCGGAGGGGTACTGGATGCCCGTCCCCTTTCGGCCCGCGTGGCAGCGCGCACACGCTCGCGACCGCGAAAAACCATGGATCGTCGCCGAGCCCGAAGTCGGAACGTGACGGACCTGCCGCGCCAACACATCGCGGTCCAGACGACGGCACGAGCCGCCCGTCACTCGGTGTCGGACCGGCCGTCCCGGGCCGCCATCGCATCGCGGAGGCGCTGCTCGAGCCGCCCGCACGCCTCCTGGGAAAGGCCCTCGAGCTCCTGGCGGCTCGTCTCGGCGAAGTGGGTGCGGATCGCCCGGTCCAGCGATTCCGTCTGCTGCTCGAACTTCCTGCAGACGCGGCACATCAGCAGGTGAAAGCGGAGCTGAAAACGCTCCCACACCGAGAGGCGGCGATCCAGCCGCTGACAGACGAGGTCCGCCGCTTTTTGGCAGCTGATCATCATGGTTGCCGCCCGTCCGGGAGATCCTCGTTGAACCAGTTGAGCATGAGGCAGTGCCGAAGCTGGGTCCGGGCGCGGTAGAGGATGACGTATAGATTGGTCGCCGTCACGCCGAGCGCCTTACAAATCTCCGACGTCTCCTCCTGCTCCATCACCCGCCGGGCGAACGCCTCCCGCGCCCTCGGCGAGAGCTCGTCGAGACAGCGGTCGAAGACCTCCCAGAACTCCTCCTGCTCGAGCAGGCCCTCCGTCCCGATGACCCGGCGATGCGGCGGCCGTCGCCAGTTGCCCTTCTCGTCGAAGAAATCCTCCAGCCAGTCGCTCTGGTCCGCGTCCTCCGCCCCGCGGCTCCGGGCACGCAGGCGGTCCATGAGCTTGTTTCGGAGGATGCCGATCAGCCACGTGCGCTCGGCGGATTGTCCCTCGAATCGGCCCTTGGCGTGCATCGCGGCGAGGAGCGTCTCCTGGACGAGATCTTCCGCCACCTCGGGGCGGCGGACGCGGAGGAGGGCGTAGCGGTATAGGGCGTCGCCATGGGCCTGCACCCAACGGCTGGGGTCCACCTCCGCCGAGACACCCCGGGAAGCGGACGTGTCCTCGGAAGTGCTCGAGTTGGGTCGGTCCATTGGATGCGTTCCGAGCCGCAGGAGGCCGAGGCAGTGTACCTACCGCGGGGGAGCCGATCCAACCAAAGCGAGCCCCGGTGTATATCGTCGACCACTTCCTCCCGGGATTGGCTCGCGCGGTCCTCCGCTGCGTGGCATGAGCGGGGCGCCCGGTCGGCTCACGATCAAGGGCAGGTTGTGGCATCGCGGAACGGGCGTGCGGGTGGCACGGACAAGGCCGCGGACGGTCTTGTCCGTGCCACCCAACCCCGTGAGCCTACTCCGTGTCGCCAGCGTCGTCTTTGCTTGGGTGGCACGGGCAAGTCCGTCCGCGGGCTTGCCCGTGCTGGCGGCCGGGTGGCAGCCATGCCGGGAGCTGACGAGCTCTCCGCGCACATGTCGCACCCTCCATGGACGCCGCACTCCGCTCACTTGGTTCACGGCGTGGCGTGCCGCCCGAGCGGCTCTCCCGACTTGTCCCTGTGCAAGAATCGCCAGGATTAAGTAGACGAAAAAGAAGAAGTTGAGCCTATACGCCAAAGCAAGAGGAGGAGCCCCCTTGCTTTGGCGTCGGCTTCGACCCGTTTGCAATCCCCGGCGGCGCCAGACCTCGGCATTTGCGGACGTAGCCCTCGGTCGAGCATCGGCCTCCCGTCTCATCGGTGCCAAGGCGGAAGCAGGCTTCCGCCTTGGCACCGATGAATAGGCTCAACTATTCTTTTCCGCCTACCTACCCGGCGACCCAGACAAGCGGGACCGGCACGATACGCTGCTCGCGCCGTCACGCCGGATGACCGCCTCGACCGCGTCGACGCCCGTGTGGTCGGGTCAAGCCGCGGGCGTGAGTCGGTCGGCCCTTCGAGCGTGTCCGTCGCTGTGGAGACCTTCCGTCGCCGCGAGCGCCCTCTTGAGCGCCCGCCGCGCCCGGTGGGTTCGGGAGAGGACTGTTCCGACCGGGAGGTCGAGCGACTCCGCGGTCTCCCTGCAGCTCTTGCCTTCCACAAAGACCATCAGGAAAGGCTCCTTGTACCGTCGGTCCAGGTGGGCGAGGGCTTGCTCGAGGGCGTCGGAGTGGGCGATCTTCTCGAGCGGACTGCGAACGCGGCGATCGGGGCGGTCGGTTGCGTCCACTTCGCCCGTGGTCTGGGGTCGTCGGCCGCTGTCGCGGATCCAATGGGCGTGGCGGTAGCGGAGGATCTGGAACAGCCAGGCGCGGGCGCGGCTCGAGTGCTGCAGCGTCCCGATGGACCGCCACGCGTGGTAGAAGGTCTCTTGGACCAGCTCCTCCGCCGCCTCCACCCGGCCGCACAAGCGATAGGCGAGGGCGTACAGCTCGCCCGCATGATCCTCCACCCACTTCTCGCACGCTTGCCGTCCGTCGTCGTTGGGAAGCATCGCGATCCCTCCGCTGCTTCACGAGGGCCGCCGACGCCGGCGGCCGCGTTGCCGTCCGTGAGTCGGGCGGAGCGACGGTCTCTTACACGCGGGCGGGGCCCGTCAACGCGATGCCTGGGACGGTCCGCGGCGAAGCGGACGTCAGAATTGGAACCGCACGCTCAGGACGGTCGTGAAGTCACGCTCGAGGCGTGGGGCGGAGAGATCCTGGTGGACCGGAAGCTGCACGCCGGCCTCGAAGACCCATTGGGGGAAGATGAGCTGGATGCCCGGCGACGCGAGCACCTCCGTGCTCCCGTCGGTGAGGTAAGTGCTGTTCAGCTCGGCCACGCCGTAGAGCGCCCACGGGCCGACGCCCTCCGCGTTCCCGCCGACCAGACGGTGGGAGTAGGCCACGTCGGCCCGTAGCTCGTCTTCACCGCGGAGCCCGCCGGCCGTGTTGAGCTGGTAGATGACGTCCCAGTCGACCCACCAGTCGCGCTGCTGGCAGGTCCACACCGTGCCCACGATCGGGTCGAGGCTGTCGCTGGAGAAGGGCTCGTCGAACGTGGGAAGCTCGGCACCTCCCAAAGCGGCCCACCGTGTCGTCCGTCCCGGCTCGTCCTTCTGGAAGAAGCGGTACTTGGCGAGCAACGGGATGTCCGCCACGCCCGTTCGGTTGAGCTGGCGGTTCGCCCGTCCGAGCTCCACCTCCTGATGCACGACGGGCGTCGTCGCGAGCATGGTGAAGTCCGAGGTGAAGCCGTGGACCGCCGTCACCGGTTGGATGCTCAGGTCCACGTCCCGACGCAGAGGCGTGGGATCGTCCCCGAGACGGCTGTATCGCCACTGGGCGCGAAGGATCGTGCCGTCCTCCGGCGGCGTCAGCGCCACGTCGGTGTTGAGCCCCGCGCCGTAGGTCGGGGCGAGCGCCGTGAGGCTCGTAAGCAACAAGAGCCCGCCGAGCGTCCGCATAGAGGTCAACCTGTCCATTTCGAAGCCTCCTCGAAATGTCTCTGGGGCCAATCACGGAGATCCACCGGCGTCGCTCGCGACCGAGGTCCGGCGTGTTCCCGGAGCCCGTCCCCTCGCGACCCCACTCCCGACCGCGGCCGCTTGGGCCGGGTAAGCGGACCGGAGGCTATTGCTCTCCATGATCGTCCGACGTGTCTTCCGGATGGCGGACGTGGGTGTGCGTCACCTGGAAGCCGGCCTCCTCGATGCGCTTTCGCAGGACCTGCACGTCCGGCGCCTTCGCGCGGCTCCAGACCCGCACCCGATCCTCCTGATGGTCCGCTTCGACGTGGATCACCCCGTCGACATCGCTCAGCGTCCGCATCGTCGCGGTGGAGCAGCGCTGGCATACGAGGTCGTCGATGCCGAGAAGGACGGAGCTGGCGTAGCGCGTCGGCCGCCAGCGGTGGACGAGGAAGACCCCTTGCTGATCGTCGGGCGCCACGCCCGTGACCCGGACGCGGATGGGCTTCTTCTCGTTCGCGTGGGTTCTCAGATAGCGGAGAAGGCTCTTGTAGCTGTCGACCCGGTCGATCCGTTCGGCGCGGCGGAGCATCGCTTGGCTGCCGTCCTCGCCGAGGCGAATCCGGTCCGGCTTCTCCTCGGACGAGACGATCTCGGCGGGGCCCGCGATCGTTTTCGTCTCGGCGGGCTTTTCTTTCTGGGCCGCCTTTCCGCCCGTGGGCGTGGTCTCGATCTTTCCCGGCGTGAAGCCGGCCTTCCGAATCTGCTCGCGGACGGCATCCGGGTCGAACGGCACGTCGGCCTTCCAGTCGAAGCGGACGAGCCCCTTCTTCACGCTCGCATCCCAGTTCGCTCGTTCGGGGACGGCGTCCAGCGTCTTGATGCGCTTCTCGAGGTTGTAGGTGCAGAACGGACAGGCGAGCCCCTCGACGTGGGCGGTCACCCGCTTGCCGCCGGCAACCGCGGATGCGGCGGTGATCGTGAGAACGACAAGGGGCATCGTGATCTGCTTCAACATGGCGTCTCCTTTTGCCCAAAGACTGACAACTTGCCCGATTAGGAGGCCCGGCGATCCACCTTCAGGACGACCACCCGATCGGCCGCGATGTCTGTCGCATAGACCCGGTCACCGTCCGCCGAGCTGGCGACCCTAACCGGGCTGTCCCGTTCGGTGGGGTCTGGGATGGACCAATCCGTGACAAAGCCACCCTGGCGATCGAGCATGACGATGCGGTGGTTCGCGCTGTCCGCGACGTGGATCAACTGCTTCGCCGGATCCCACGCCGCACTGGTCGGAACGTTGAAGCCGCTGGTGCCCCCGGTCGGGCGGGGAACCAGCCACAGGAAGTGCCAGCCCCAGCTTCCCAATGCCGCACCCTTCCGGGCGAATCTCTGGACGCGGTAGTTGTAGGCGTCGGCCACCACGAGGCTGTCGGCCGGACCCTGTGCCACGTCCGTCGGATAGTCCAGAGCACCTGCCCCCCACTGGCCGGGATGGCCGAGCTTCCGAAGAAAGTTGCCCTTCTCGTCGAAG
>CAZQQP010000239.1:4965-5469 GCA_964595475.1 uncultured Planctomycetaceae bacterium
ACCTTGTTCCTGAAGTCCGCGACGTAGACCTGGCCTCTCTTATCGACTGTGAGGCCGTAACAAGACCGGAACCGGTTTGCACCCGTTCCGGTGCCGCCCCACTGAAGAACATATTCGCCATCTTCCGTGAACTTCTGGACGCGATCGAGGAATGAGTCGGCGACGTAGATCGCGCCCTCCGTGCCCACGGCGACGCCGGTCGGACGCCTGAACTGACCGGGATCGTCCCCCGCTTTCCCGAGCTCCCAGAGGAAATGGCCGTTGGAATCGAAGACGACGATCCGCTGGTTGCGGGCATCGGACACCAGCACGCGCCCATTCCGGGCATCGACCGCGATCGCGAAGGGATCGTTGAAGGGTTGATCGTTCGCCTCCGTCCAATAGCTGACCTGCTCGTAAGCGGCCCGCCGCGGCGAGCGCTCCAGCCCCCAGCCGAACAGCAGAGCGAAGACGCCGACCACGCCCGCAAGACAGACCAGGGCGACCGCGGTCCATCCCAGCCCC
>CAZQQP010000239.1:5479-7306 GCA_964595475.1 uncultured Planctomycetaceae bacterium
CTTCGACAGCTTCGTATGCCGTTTCGACACCTGAGGGCTCCTTCAACCAGCCACCGTCACCGGCTCGCTCGGCTCCGCCTCGCTCGTCCACGTCTCGCGGACCCCGCCGAGCTGGCCCAATCGCCCCGGCTCAGGAGCCGTCTCCAGTGACGACCGCCCTTTCCAGGTCGGCCCGGAAGCCGGCTTTCCCGACCGCCCGGCCGATCCTCTCGGGATCGCACGGCGGCGTCTCGCACCGGATCAGCGCCCGGCGATCCGAGAAATCCACTCGAGCCTCGTGGACGCCCTCGGTCTTCTTCAGGACCTTTTCCAGGCGTCGGGCGCACGCCTCGCAGGCCATGCCGCTGATGGGCACCTCGACCGTTCTCGGATGGCTCGACATGGTCGTCTCCTTTCTCGTTGCATCGGCGGTGGCTTCATGCGTGCGGACCAGCGCCGAGGCACTCGGCCCGAGAAGCAATCCGGCGGCGATCGTCATGGAGACGCCCCAGACCACCATGCCGGGGCGATTGCGGTTTCGAATGAAGTTCAAATAGAAGGAGACGGAGAAAAAGCCCGCGGCGGCCAACAAGAGCCATGGCCGTAGGGGTGCCAGCGCCGCCGCGACGCCGGCCCCGCCCGTTCCGACCGTCGCCAACGCCGCGGGAACCACACAGCACGGCCGGACGAGGAAGCCGACGACGAAGGTCAGGCTGTGATGAAGTGTTCCTTTTGCGCTCATTGCGAAATCTCCCGCGAGAGCCCGCGGTCGGATCGCACCCGCGGTCGTCGAATCCCCGGGCGGCCGGGAGGCCGCCCGGGGTCCCAGCGAGCGGGATCACTCGCCCAGCTCGCACCAGCCGCAGCAGGGCTCCCCGTTGCACATCGGCGAGGTTCCGTTGCTCCCCGCGGCGGCCTGAACGGCGGTGAAGCCACCGGCGGCGAGCGCCGCAACCAGTGCGAAGCTCAGCAGAACCTTTTTCCAGGTCATCGCAACCTCCTTTCGTCCGCCCCGAGTCGGTTCGCGCGACCGCCGGACGCCGAGGCCTCGCCCTCGACGGCCGCCTTCACTGAGCCCATCCCGTTCCGCTTCATTTACGCCTTGCACCCGAGTGCAAGGTTCAAGAGGCTCGGTGACTGGTGTCGTGGCCGCCCCTTGCTCGTGAATCGCCGACGTCTCTCGGCTTCGAACCCTCGATGGGTTTGTAGACCTTGAACCCGAGTGCAAAGTCAAGCGTCCGTCCGCTTTTTTCAAGTTGTTTGCGGTGGTGAAGCGCGACGCGACGCCACACCGCAAGGTCGCACAGTCGTCGGCAAGGCCCACCGGTCGCGACGCCTCCTCGCTGCCAGGAGAGGGCCGTCGGCCAAAGGCTGACCTGCTCGCAGGACGCCCGCCAAGAGAGAAAGTTCGTGGGGGGTGGCGAGCCTGTTACCGGTTCGGCCGGGCGAATCCACCGGGCACACGAACGGCGGTCGAAGCACGTATGCAGCACCCGCCGGCGCCGGACCCGTCGGCGGTTGGACCGCGTCCTCCCACTGCGCCCACTTCCGATCTGCGCGGGCGGAGGGCCGTGAACCGCAATCGTGTGGCACGGGCAAGGCTGTCCGCAGCCTTGCCCGTGGCGGACCCGCTCGGCTCGAACGCTCCACCCGACGGCGCTCCTCCGTGGCGGCCGAGCCTCGTCATGAGCCGCCTCGTAGATGCGGTCGCGAGGCATCATTGGGATGCACATCGGTTCCGGCGTGATCCGCGCTTGAGATTCCGCGTGCGGGTAAGTAGGCGGAAAAAAAATTAGTTGAGCCTATTCATCGGTGCCAAGGCGGAAGTCGGCTTCCGCCTTGGCACCG
>CAZQQP010000240.1:0-7267 GCA_964595475.1 uncultured Planctomycetaceae bacterium
ACTCAATTCGGTGGGGTGGCCCTTCGCCGCTTAGCGGGCGACCGGTCACGCCCAATTGGTTTTGGCAGATGACGAACGTACCGCCCGATCGATTCAGGAAAGCGGACGAGCAGGGGCGCATCCGGTTGCGCGGACACGGACGCGGGAAGGTCTATTCCGTCGAAGACGCGCGCTCCCGATGGCGGGGCGACATGTCTGGCGCGTGAAATTAAGCGTGGTTTTGCGTGACAAGCGTGAAAGTGGCCTTGCCCTTCTTGCCCGTTAAGCATCGCGGGGTACATTCCTCGCGATGGCAACCCAAACCTTCCTAACGGCGCACCAACTGAGCAAACACACCGGCTTCCCGGTCGCGTGGCTGAGACGCGAAGCCCGCGCTCGGCGACTGCCGTCGATTCGGGCCGGCAATCGGCTGCTCTTCGACGTGGATGGCGTCGAGCACGAGCTAAAGCAGCGCGCCGCCAAGCCGGGGCGCCCGAGAGATGCCGAGCGGCACGAGGTAAGCGATGGCTGATAGCCGCCCCCTTGCCGTCGACGACCAGGGGCTTGCGGAGTTTTTGCAAGTCTCGCGGTCTCACGTCCGGGAGCTCGACCGGAGCGGCTGGCTTCCGAGGCCCGTAAAGCTGGGCGGCAGCGCGCGATGGGTGGTGAGCGAGGTCGAAGATTGGCTCCTTGCTGGCGCCCCGCCGCGGGCCGACTGGGAGGCGATGAAGGAGCGCCGGATTGAGCATCCGTCGGGGATCACAGGTTAAGTATCGGATGGGCCAGAGGTTGTGGACGCGCCGCGGGCGCGTTGCCCGGTCGTTTGTCCGGAGAAAAGCGAATGAGAGGACCCCCGAAACACAAAGACCCCCGCGGTAGCGGCCGCGAGGGGATGTGGATCGACGATGACCACAGTCTACGCGATCGCGCCAACCAGCACAACCGTTGCGCTCACGGCACCGTACCGACCGGGCGCGGGACGGGTTCCGGCGCCGGTGAGCCCCCGGTGAATGCGGAGCTGCGACGGCGGCCGGGCGGTGGGCCGGTGGCGCTTGCGGGCGGCCCGCATGATGGCTGGCAATGCTGGTTGCCCGACGGGACGGATCGCCTCCCGCTCGCTCCAGGCCCGGAGGTTGTCGAGCGGTGGCCGAGCCGGCGGAGCCTCTACATCCGAACGGCCCCGGGACGGCTTGAGTACGCCGGGACGATCGCGTGGCGAGAGCGGCGGCCCGCCGCGGGAGGTAGCGGGTGAGCGACCGCGGCGCCAATTCGTGGCCGGGGCTCGCTTCCGCCGTCAACGCGATGGTCGAAAGCGGATGGTGGGCGCATTTGTCGCCCAGCGCCGCGAAACTCTGGCTCGTCCTGGCAAAGCGGGCCGGGCCCAACGGTCGAGCGTGCGCCGGGCGCGGTCGGCTGATCGCGGAGACGGGCCTTTCGCGGACGATGGTGTGGCGCGCCCGGAGCGAGCTTGAAGATAGCGGCCTTCTTGAGCGGGCGCCCGGGAAGGGCGGCTTCCGCAAGGACCCCTCCGCGACCGCCGTCTATCGACTTTGCCTTCCCGAGACCCTGTCCACATACGGACCCTGTCCACATATGAAACAAGACCCTGTCCACAGGTGGACCCCAAATCCCCAAGGGAATCCCCAACTGGCGCGGCAGCGCCGCGAGCCAATGGCCGGGCCGATGGTCAGCGGCGGAAGAAGGACCCGATCTGGGACGAGGTCTGTCGAGTCTTCGGCCTTCGGCCGGCAACCGAGAGGGACCGCAGGCGCGTCGGCGGCATCGCCCGCGATCTGAAGGAGAAGGGAGCCGACCCCCTGGACATCGAGCAACGGGCCCATCGGTACCAAGCCACGTGGCCGAACGCAGCATGTACGCCCGAAGCACTGCTCAAGCACTGGGACCGGTTCAGAGAGCCGATCGGCCCGCTCGATGCCGATCCTGTCGAACCATCCGACGAGGACTTGCGCGAGATTGCCAGGAAGCAGCGATGAAACCGACCGACTTTTACCACGACCACGTCCGGCCGCGGCTGACCGCGCAGGCCGTCTACAGCGGCGTGAACTTCCGACAGCGGCGAGGACGCTACTGGCGCGGTCCCTGTCCGCTTCACGATGGTGATCGGCCCGACTCGTTTTCCGTTGATACGGAGACGCTGGGATGGCGATGCTTCTCGACATGCGGGACGGGCGACGCGCTGAGCTTTTTGGCCGGCGGAGCCACGCCGACCGGTGAGCGCTTCCGCGAGACGGTCCGCGACCCCAGCGGAAGGCCCAAAGCTCTGAGGCGAGCTCTGAGCGGCAGCATGAGGGCAAGCCAGACTTCGGGGCGGTCAGCGAGCGAGCGCGGCGGGCGCTGAGCGACGAAGGCCGGGCCGCGCTTGCGGCCGAGCTCGGACTGAGCGCCGACGCGCTCGCGCGGCTCGGCTGCGGGTGGCTGACTGCGGCGGAGCTCCAGGGGCTGGACACCACATGCAAGGCCCTGGGCGCCTTCACCTTTCCGATGGTACACGGCGGCAAGGTCGTGGGGATTCGGCTTCGAGCCCAGGACGGATTCAAATGGACCGTGAAGGGCTCACGCCCTGGAGCGTTCGTTCCGCAAGACCAGCGAGCGTCCGAGCGGCTGTATGTGTGTGAAGGCGCAACCGACGCCGCGGCCCTTGTCGATATGGGGTGCGAGGCGGTCGTCGGCCGGCCGAGCAACACCACGGGCGACGAAGCAGTAGCCGAGTACGCCGCGAGCCTCCGCCCGGTCGAGGCCGTGGTGGTGGTGGACCGTGACGAGGATGAGAAGGCGGCCGAGCAGACGCGCGAAGGGGCGGAGCAACTGGCCGACCGCTTGGAGCGAATCGCAGGCACCGTCCGGACCATGGCACCGCCGGAAGGCGTGAAGGACGCTCGCCAATGGCGGAGGAACGGCGCGACGGTCGACGACATCGAAGCGGCCGCCGCAGCGGCCGAGGCCCGCGGGCCGGCGGTCGAGGTGGGCGCGATGATCGAGGCGGAGATCTCGGGCGAGCGATCCGCCGTGCCGTGGCCGTGGACACTTGTCGACGGCGGCACACAGGCGCTCCTACCCGGGACCGTGACGCTGGTCGTGGGCGATGGCGGGGCGGGAAAGTCTCTGTGGCTATTCCAGGCGTTCGCGTTCTGGCGAGATCGAGACGTACCGGCGGCGCTGTACGAGCTCGAAGAGAATCGCGCGCACCACCTAAAGCGAATGCTCGCCCAGCGCGTCGGCGCCGCATGGCTGACCGACAACCGCGAGGTCCGACAGCGGCCGGAGGAAGCGCGGAGCCATTTTCGGGAGCACGCCGGTTGGCTTGACCGCATGGGCCGAGCTCTGTTCAACGCTCCGGCGACGCCTCCGCGGCTCGAAAACCTCGTCGGCTGGATCGAGGACCGGCCGCGCGACGGCTGTCGAGTCATTGCGATCGACCCCGTGACCGCGGCGGAGACATCGGATCGACCTTGGGACGACTCAAAGCGGTTCCTTCAAACGGTTAAGCCGATGCTGGAGCGCTACAGCGCGTCGCTTGTTCTCGTCGCCCATCCGAAGAAAACCCGACAGCGCAGCGGGCCCGTGAGCCTGGACGATCTGGCCGGCGGCGCGGCGTGGGGAAGGTTCGCCCAGGCGGTCCTTTGGCTTGAGAAATACGACGAGCCGAAGGAGTTTCCGATCAAGCGGCCCGTCGGTGACGTGGCCGGCCCCGTGACCGATGAAGTCAACCGGAGCCTCCGCATCCTCAAGGCCCGCAACGGCCGCGGCGGCGGCTGGCATCTCGCCTACGACTTTGACCCCGCTTCGCTGCGCTTCTTTGAGCGTGGGGCGATCGTGAAGCGAGAAAAAACCCCTCAGGGCTGACCGTGGGGCGGGGACGCGGAAGGCCGCGGAGGCCGTGAGGAAGGCGAGAGACCGGAAAAGGAAGGCGACCGATGACGAGAAGGAATAGGAACAAACGGCCGATCCTCCGGGGCTTCGTATTCCGCGATCGCGGGGCGACGCTGATAAGCGTGCATTGCCCGTTTTGCGACGCGATCCATACACACGGCTGGGCCGTCGGGGCGTGGCGGCCCGAGCACCGGGTGGCACATTGCCCGAACTTCCAGGCCGCGGGGTATTGGATCGCGCCCTTCCGCCGGACCGATCTCGAGGACGCGGGGCGGACGGACCAGCGTCCGCCGAGCGGTGCGGCCGATCCACCCGGATGGAAAAGCCGGCAGCAGCGGGACCCGAGAAGCGAATTCGCGCGGCCGCGAGGCGGCGACGGCGCGACGGGTGGCAAAGGATGACGCGAGATGGCGCAGCAAAAAGGGCAACTCAGCGCCAAGCAACTCAAGGCCGCGGCCGTGCTCGTTGAGACCGGCGGAAGCGTTCCGGCGGCGGCGGAGCGAGTGGGAATCGGGAGGCGGACGCTGGAGCGATGGATGGCGGCCCCACAATTCGACGCGGAATACCGCCGGCGACTCGACCAAGCGTTTCGGCAAGCCACCGTCCGCTTGCAAACGCGAGCCGCCGAGGCCGTCGAGCGACTGGCCGCGCTGATGCAGGCCGAAGAAGCGCCGGCGCATGTTCAATGCACGGCAGCGACGGCGATCCTCCGGTTTGGCCGGGACGCTGTAGAGGTGGATCGAGTACAAGCGAGATTGGATCGTTTGGAACAGAAGGTTAGCGAGAATGAGGAACAACGGAAACGCGAAACGGCTTGAGGAGCTGGAGCATCGAGTGGCCGCAACGGCGCCGGACTGTGAACACTGCGGCGACTACACCGGGTGGCTCGTCCGCATTCATTACCGCGACGGGACGAGCCGCTACGACGGCCGCGAGCCTTGCGAAGCATGCGGATCGCCGGACGCGCAACGCCTCGATATTGTGGAACCGGACGAGCCCCACGAGGTTTACACCTAACGAAAGGACCGAGTATGAACGCGGACCCACACTGGGAGACTGCAAAGCACCGGGTGGCGCAACAGCACCGCGCCGCGCAGGCCGCGGCGAAGACGGCGGCGCCGCCAACGCGCCGGCCGAACGGGACAGGCCCATTGGACGGCGCCCGCCGCTTCTACGACCAGCACCGCCAGCACTACAAAGGCGACTTCATCGCGGCCGCGCGCGACTATGCCGCCGCGCAGAACCGCCAGTACCAAGGCGACGACGACAGCGCCGACGACGTGGCCGAAGTGCGGGAAGAGCGGCAGCGCGGCACTGCGATCCTGTACCTTCATAGGGTCATCGACATGGCGCAAAAAGGCATCATCGAGCTATCCGACGGGGCGCTGCGGGAGCTGGGCGAGCTGGTGAAACGGGAGCGGGACGAGGCCACGAAGGCCGCAGGCCGAAGCCACGTGAGCCGCTACCGCGGCGATCCGCCGCAGCGGTCCCAGGCCACCGGCGCGCCCTGGACAATGTGGATCTGAACATGCTTTTTGTAACGAAAGGGTGACCGAATGACGCGCGACGAAGCCATGACGATCGTGGGCGACGCCTTCCACCTTGCGGAGCCGGCAGCGCTACCGGCCGAGCTCCGCACGATCCTGGCCGAAACCTTCGACGACAGCGCGGCGACGAACGCGGAGGAGCACGCGAAGCAGGCGAGGGCCGCGGCCAACGAAGCGGCCGCCGCGGCGACGAAGGCCCGCACGGCCGCCGACGAACAGTCCGGATCGAGCGACTGGAGCAAGCGCGACGGCGAGGCGCGACGACTGGAAGGCCAAACGCGGATCGCCGCACGCGAGGCCGCCGACGCCGAGCGGGAAACCGCGAGGCTCCGACGCCAGGCGGAGCGGGGGCGGGCCGAGTGGGCCGAGGATCGCCACAAGCGGGCCGCGGCGGCGGTCCATGAGCATTCGAGGAAGACCCGCGAACGACTGGAGGAGCTGGCCGCCGAGGTTGTCCCGCAAGCGAAGGTGGCCATGCAAGCGACGGCCGAGGTCTTCAAGCTGAACGACGCGAAGAAGCAGGCGCAGGCCAACGCACCGGAACCGGAGCCAGCGGAGGCCGAGCCCGAACCGGCGGCCCTCCGGGGCGGAGCCCTCCGGGGCGGAGCCCTCCGGGCCGGAGGCCGAGCCGGCGACCACGTGAGCTCCTCTCCCCCTCCGCCATGCCGCACCGGCGGCCGGACAGGCCACCGGGACGGAGGACGCCGCGGCCCGAACAGGGACCGAAGACCGTGTACGGGATTTTTTCCGGAATCGTGGCGGTACGCCACGGGCGCATGTGGACACACCGGAAGCGCAGGCCAGCGGTGGCGGCGGAGGGAAGGAAGCCGCAAACCCCGGAAATGCCGGAACTTGCGGAAACGGGAGTGGATGGGAATCGAACCCACCAGGGACATGGTTCACATGTCCCTCGACGGATTTGAAGTCCGCGGCGGGCACCAGCCCGCAATCACTCCCCTCGTCTGCTCTCGAAGCGGCTGCCTCCCGTGTCCCGCCCCGCCTTCCGCGACGCGGGACTCCTCTCCTCCGCCTTCATTGTCGGAAACCTCGCGCCCGTCTTTCGGAGCCGCCGTCACCGTCCGCCCCTCCTCGCGCCGGCGTCGCGGCCGCGTGGACGGCCGACCAAGCCCGCCGCGGGATCGACGCCGGCCCCTGCCGGGGGACGGACCTATGTGCGTGCGAGCACGCACAGGCAGGCGCCGAGGCGATCGCCCGCGGCGAGACAACTCCGGCGAGCCGGCTGCGGGAGCGCGTCTTCGACGCTCGGAGCGCCCTCTGAGTGAGCGTCTCGAAGGCATGCCGGGACTCCGACTCAGCCGATGACAGCGTAGGTGAACCGACCCGATCGCGAGCCCAGTGCGTGGGCCGACTCCCAGTCCCGCACCTTGCCGATGAGGAGGGATTCGGGGACGAGCCCCAGCAAGCCATCGGCGAGGGCGGCCACATCGAGGCCGCTTCCGGCCGGCCTCCGCGCCTCGGCGCTGGCGGACCTGCCGGCAACGGGCCCACGGCCTCGGCAACGATCCTCTGTCACCGCGTTTGCCGAAGCAGCCCCCAGCTTCCGGAGCCGGCATTTTCCGACGATCCCTACGTGAGGGTCCTCTTCCAGCTCCCGCAGGCATCCGTTGCACCACGCCACGCGCTGATTGCGACAAGTCGCAATCCCTCCGCCGCGAACGGGAGAAGGCGCGGTCCCGCGTGGGCGACGTGAACCCCCGCGGGCACGGCGGCCCGGCCTCCCACCACGCGCTGATCGTGAATCCCCACCTCTGGCGCGTCGGCGCCGGGCGGGGTGTCGATAAGTAGGCGGAAAAGAATAAGTTGAGCCTATTCATCGGTGCCAAGGCGGA
>CAZQQP010000241.1:0-4836 GCA_964595475.1 uncultured Planctomycetaceae bacterium
CCTCGAACCATTTGCGGTGCCCCACCGGCCACAGCTCCCGGCATTTGCGGACGTTCCGCTTGCTCGATATCGGCTTCGCCGTCTCATCGGTCCCAAGGCGGAAGCCGACTTCCGCCTTGGCACCGATGAATAGGCCCTACTTCTTCTTTTCCGCCTCCTTAGGGCCATGGGCGGCCGGCGCAAAGACGACCGAGCCGGTCGCCGCGGAACCGCCGCTGCACGTCCCGCGGCGGAACGGGAATCGGCGAGGTCAGGTCATGTACCAGCCGCCGTTGACGCTGATCGTCTGGCCGGTGATGTAGGAATTGGCCGCAAGGAGAACCGCGGCGTCCGCGACCTCCTTCACCTCGCCGAAGCGGCCGACCGGGATGAGATCCGCCCGCGCGTTCGGGTTGGCCGTGACCATCTCCGTCCGGACGAGCGCCGGCGCGATCGTGTTGGCGGTGATCCCCTCCTTCGCGAGCATCGCGGCGTAGGCGTGGGTCAGCCCGTGCATGCCCGCCTTGGCCGCGGCGTAGTGGGGGCCGACCACACCCCCGAGCTGCGCGGCGACGGAGGAGACGTTGACGATCCGTCCCCAGCCGCGTCGCCGCATGCCCGGAAGCACCCGCTGGGTGAGGAGGAAGGCGGAGGTCAGGTTGGTCGCAATGAGGGTGCTCCAGCTCGCTTCGTCGATCTCGTCGATCGGCTGCGGATGGGTGACCCCCGCGTTGTTGACGAGGATGTCCACCTCGCCGAGCGTCCGCTCGACCTCCTCGACGAGACGCTCCGTCTCGGCGGAGACCGAGACGTCCGCTTGGACACGAGCCGCTCGACGGCCGGCCCGCTCCACCGCGGCGCGGGTCGCGTCCGCCTCGTCCTCCCGGGCCCGGTAATGCACCGCGACGGCGGCGCCGGCGTGGGCGAGCCCCGTCGCGATGGCCCGGCCGATGCCCCGGCTCGACCCGGTCACCAGCGCGATCTTTCCCTCGAGCTCGGCCGCCATGGGTCGGCCCGTCCGGCTTTCAAGCGCAACGTCCCATCCGGCCGGAGACCCCCGTACCCGGCGTGCGCGTCCCGGCCGGGACGCGCACGCCGCGCTCCCGGGTGAGCCGCACGCGGATCACTCGGCGCCGTGGACGTTCAGCTTGATGCGGTACAGGGAGGTCCGTGCCGTGATGTAGAGCGTCTGGTTGTTCGCCCCGCCGAAGGTGCAGTTGGACGGCCCCTCGGGCACGGGGATGAGCGTCAGCCGCTCGCCGTCGGAGTTCCAGACCCACACGTCCTTGCTCCCCGCGGCGTAGACGTTGCCCTGGGCGTCGACGGTCATCCCGTCGGCGCCGCCCGAGCGAGGTCCCTCGTTCATCCACGCGAAGATCTGTCCGTCCGTGAGCGACCCGTCCTCCTCGATCCGGAACTCCCAGATGTTCGCGGCGCCGTTGTCCGCGATGTAGAGCGTGGACCCGTCGGGGGAGGGGATCAGCCCGTTGGGCTTCTTCATGTAGTCGATGATCCGGGTGAGCTCGCCGTCGGGGCTGATGCGGTAGACGCCCTCCACCCGCATCTCCATGCTGCTTCGGTCGCCGTAGCGCGGGTCCGTGAAGTAGATGGTTCCGTCGTCGAGGACGGCGAGGTCGTTCGGGCTGTTCAGCCGCTTGCCCTTGTACTCGCTCGCGAGCACCTCCACTACCTTGCCGTCGCGAACGCGGGTCATCCGCCGGCCTCCGCCCTCGCAGACCACCAGGTGGCCCTTCTTCCCCGAGCCGCCGGGGACCCACCAGAGGCCGTTGGCCGCACCGCTGTTTTTCCTGTAGACACTGACGGCGTCCTCGGCCGGGTCGTACCGGAGGATCTCTTCGTTCGGGATGTCCGTGAAGAGGATGTCGCCGCCGACCGCCACGGGGCCCTCGGTGAAGTCGAAGCCCGTGGCGACCTTCTCCACCTCTGCGTTCTCCGGGACGATCTCGCCGGCCGACGCCGCGGCCGTGACGGCGAGCACAATGCCGATGCTGACGAGCTTCCTCATGGCTTCTCCTTTCTTGGATGGACCGCGGATGGTAACAAAACTCGCCGACGGGCACAGCGCCGGTGAGATCGCTCGGTCCGTGCATCAAGAGGCGGTGCGTGACGGGCGGAAGCGCTGACGCCGCCCGCCGAAGGGCGTGCTCCGCACCCGTATACTGCCCCGCGTCACGCAGCCGCGAGCCTGGCCTGGATGATCGGATCGGCGATGGGCGCCGCCACCACGCACAATTCGGCCGACGCCGTCGTCGTCGGCGGTGGCATCGCGGGGACAGCCGTGGCGTACCACCTCGTCCGCGAGGGCCATCGGACCGTCCAGCTCGACCGCGGCGACCGCGGCCGGGCCACGGACGCGGCAGCGGGTATCCTCTGTCCCAGCTCCAGCAACTACACGGCGTCGGAGACGTGGTTTCGCCTCGCGACGCGTGCGGTGGAGCACTATCCGCTCCTCGCCGAGGAGCTGAGGCGGCAGGGGCAGCGGGAGACGAGCTACTCGTTCAAGACGCTCCTCGCCGTCGCGACGGACCCGGACGAGGTCGAGCCGTTCGACCAGGCGAAGCAACGTGCCGTCGAGCGTGGGGAGCGCCTCGGCGCCCCGCGCTCGGACCGCGTGGAGGCGGTCGCCCCCGACGAGGCGAGGGCGATGTTTCCGCCGCTCGGCTCCGCGGACCGCGTGCTCCGCTACGACGAGGCGGCGCGGATCGACGGACGGGTCTTCACCGACGCCATGGGGCGGGCGGCAGTCGGCTGCGGCCTGGACCGGCGAGCCGCCGACGTCACGGATCTTCTCGTCGAGGACGGCCGCTGCACCGGCGTCGTCGCGGACGGGGTGCGTTGGCATGCCGACGCCGTCGTCCTCGCGGGCGGGGCGTGGACCCGACGCTTCGCCGCCCGGCTCGGCGTGCCCGTCCCGGTGGGGCCGGAGCGTGGGCAGATCGCCCACCTGTGTGTCCGGGAGGAGACCGCGGACTGGCCCATCGTCTCCGCCTTCCACGGCCATTACCTCGTGCCGTTTCCCGGCGGCCGCGTGGTGGTCGGGGCGACACAGGAAGGGGGCGACCCCGCTCCGATGACCACGGCCGGCGGGGTTCGCGAGGTGCTCGACGAGGCGCTACGCGTGGCGCCCGGCCTTCGGGAGGCGGAGCTCGCCGAGGTCCGCGTCGGCCTCCGGCCGACGTCGGCCGACGGCCTCCCCATCCTCGGAGAGGTCCCGACCGCCGTCGGCGCCTACCTGGCGACGGGCTTCGGCGCCGCCGGCCTGCAGCTCGGGCCGTACGCGGGCAAGCTCCTCGCGGACCTCGTCGTGGGGCGACCACCCGAGACGGACCTCGCGCCGTTCTCTGTCGACCGTTTCCGATAAGGACGGCGGAAAAGAATCCGGGCCGGTCGCGAGCGTGTGCGGCCTGGGTGGCACTGGCAGCTGGCCTGCCAGTGCCCGCGAAGTGCGATCCGAAGCCTCCGCGGGGCCCGGCCCCAGCGCACACGCTCGCGACCGCCCGGAAAGAATCAGTTGAGCCCACGGCTACTTGCGGAACGCCGACGCCGCGGCTTTGGACCAGCGGTCGGTGAGGTTGGCCGACTGCAGCGCCTTTCGGACCGCGCTCTTCACGCCGTCGTTGGTGGGATAGACGCGAAGGGCGGCCAGCGCCCACAGACGCACGGAGTCGGTGCTCCCGGAGACGAGGTCGACGACGGCCCGCTCGGTCGGCTTCGCCGGCGGCTTCTCTCGGGCGACGAGGATGCGGAGGGCGTTCTTCTGCACGGCCGGCGCGGAGGACTCCAGCCCCCGCCGGAGCGTCGCCTCGCTGAGCGCGTCGAGCCGATGAAGCGTCCACAGGGCGTGGAGGGTCGGGAGCGGTCCCGTCGGTGAGGCGACGAGCTTCTCCAACGGACCGACGACGCCGTCGGGCCGACGGTGGGCGAGCAGACGCTGGGCGGTCATCCGCACCCATCGGTTGGGGTGTTTCAACCCCTCGAGCAGCTTCTCGCCGGACGCGTCGGCGAGGTCGGGGACGTCGACGGACTTGGCGTCCTCGTGCTGGATCCGCCAGATGCGTCCGTGGGAGTGGTCGCGGTCCGGCCGGATCGCCGCGTTGCTCGGCCCGTGCATGTCCCCGCCGAGCCGCACGTCGTTGTGGGAGACGGCGAGGTTGTAGAAGTCCAGCAGGTAGACGGATCCGTTGGGTCCGACCCGCGAATGGATGGGCCGGAACCAGAGGTCCGTGCTCGTGAGGAACTCCTTCTTGGGCGTGGGCTTGGTCGCGTGGTAGCTCACTCCGCGCCGGGACAGCTCGTCGCGGTGAAACAGGTGGACGGTCGGTGCGGAGCAGAAGTAGTCGCCGCGGTAGGTCTCGGGCCACGCGCCGCCCGTGTAGAACATCGCACCCGCCGTCGCCGTGAAGTGACCGCGACGGCTCACCTGGACGTACTCGTGGCGCTCGTGCTTGAACGCGGGGTAGATGCGGCTGTGGTCCGCCACCGCCTTGAAGGTCACGCCGGCGTCGATGCTCCCCCTCCGAAGGACGGGCTTGGGGAGGACGATATGGATGATGTGGGGGCCGTTGGCCTTCGACGCGAAGAGCTCGCCGTCGCGGGTGAAGTCCACGCCCCAGGTGTTGCCTCCGTAGGGGGCGACGTTCTCGATGGCGCTGCCGTCGGGGCGGAAGCGGAAGACCCCGTTGGCGATCTTGCCGAAGGACTCACCCTCGTCGTTCTTGATGTTCTTGGAGCCGCTGGCGCTGTAGCCCTGCGTGGCGTAGATCCACCCGTCGAGGCCCCGGCGGAAGTTGCTGACGACGGCGTGGCGGTCGTGCGTGCCGAAGCCCTTGTAGAGCA
>CAZQQP010000241.1:4846-5510 GCA_964595475.1 uncultured Planctomycetaceae bacterium
CCCGCTTGTCGGCCCGGTCGTCGCCGTCCGTGTCCCGCAGCCGGAGGATCCGCGGCGGCTCCGCGACGATCACGCCGTCGTGGGTGCGGGCCATCGCCGTAACCAGGGTCAGGTCCGTGGCGAAGACGGTCCGCTCGTCCATGCGTCCGTCGCCGCCGCCGTCCTCGAGAATGACCACCTTGTCCTCGCGGGGCTGCTTGTCCGCCTCGTTGGGGTACTCCGGCGTGAGGGCGGCCCAGAGCCGACCCGACGCGTCCCACTTGATGGAGATGGGGTTGACCACGGTCGGCTCCGCGGCGACGAGGTCCATCTGGAAGCCCGACGGCACGTCGAGCGGCTTTTTCGCCTTCTCCGGCGGCGTGGGGCCGCCGGGCGGGTACTTCAGGCTCGCCCGCTCCGCGGAGGTGGTCAGCGCGCCCACGCGATGCCGCGGAGGAGGAGCGCTCGGAGATGGGGCCGGTTCAGGTTCTTTGTGATGTGGCCCTGGAGCCAGACGAAGGCACGCGAGGAGCCGTTCTTGTAGGTCCACATCTGCGGGACGATCTCCTTGGCCGTGTGGAAGCTCGTCGCGAGCACCCGCACGTCGTCCGCCATGTGGAGGTTCCAGTAGATCTCGTCGTCGAGCTCGAAGTGGTCCACGCCCTTGGTAATCGGGTGGGTGCTC
>CAZQQP010000241.1:5520-7075 GCA_964595475.1 uncultured Planctomycetaceae bacterium
CCACCGGAGGGGCTTGTCGTAGTTCATGAAGTAGATGCCCACCTTCCCCTCGTGCCACTTCGAGTGGCCCTTCTCCCAGGCCCCGCCGACGACGCCCTTGAACCACTTCGGATCGTCACTGACCACGCCGTCGTGGAGGACCACGAGTCCGCCGCCACGGTCCGTGAAGCGCTGGAGGTGCTCCCGGTTCTTCCCGTGGATGGATCCGCCGCTCGAGGCGTAGATGAGGAGGACGTCGGTCTTCTTCAGCTCCTTCCCCGACGGGAAGCTCAGGCCGCCGGCCACCTTCACGCCCCGCTTCTTCAGGAGGGGCGTCCAATGCGCCAGAAACTTCGGGTAGTCGTGGGCGCCGGGCCCATGGGTCGCTTCGCTGGCGCGGAGATAGACCCGTAGCGGCTGCTCGGCGGTGGCGGCCGAGGCGGTGAGAACAGCCGCCCCGAGGCCGACGACCCGCGCGATGAGGCTCCGTCCCACGGTGGTTGCGACGCCTCGGTGGGTTTCTCCCGCGTGGACACCGGACGCTGGGGATCGCGGGCCTAACCCGGATCGTGGGCGTGGATGGCGAGTCACACTCGGACGGTGCGGCGTGCGGACCGAGGGCCGACCAGGTTGGAGGGACGAACAACCGCGCATCATGGCTCTTTTTACAAGATTCAGCGAGACGATCGATCCCCAATCTATTTCCGCGTCGGAAGCGGTCAAGCGCGGGAAAACCGGGGGCCCGTCGAAATGGACCCCAGCACTTGCTCACTGCCCACCCTGATGACACGATTCCGTCAAGCGGGTGCGTGGCGCCGCCGAGGCGTTGCGTATCACTTATGGGATCGCGTGTCCCTCGGGCCGATTGCCGAAGAAGCGGGTCCGCGCGTGGGCCCGGCTTGGTCATTCGGTGTGTTTGAAGGGGCATAGAGATGGACCGATGCAGGTGGATTTGCGCGGGCCAATGCAGGTGGATTTTCGCGGGGTTGTTGGCGCTCTACTTGATCTGGACGACCTTCGCGTCGGCGGGGGTCGTGGTCAGCGTCTTTCCCTCCAAAATCCCGGAGACCCCCGGGAACGCGGATGGCATCTCCGGCCAGGGAGGGGCGCCGACCTCGAGCGAGGGAGCCGGCGCGGGCTCAGGGCAGGGTGGGGCCTCCAGCTCCGGTGAAACCGCGAGCAACGGCGCTGACGCCGAAGAGAACATGCGCTACGGCAAGGTCTGGCTCAGCGGCGCCCTTCTCGGGCGTCCGGGTTCCGAGAGGGGCGTCTTGGTCCTCGCGCTGGCGGCGGGCACCCTGGGCGCGGTGCTTCACTCCCTGCAGTCCCTGGCGGTATTCACCGGCAATCGCCAGTTCCGCAAGAGCTGGGCCCTCTGGTACGTCCTCCGGCCGCCGACGGGGGCGCTTCTCGGCCTCTTGTTCTTCTTCGGGTTGCGGGCGGGGCTCATGACCAGCCAGGGCGAGCCCGCGACGAACCCTTACGGCGTGGTCGCCGTTGCCGGCCTCGGCGGGCTCTTCTCTAGACCCAAAACAAGCGAGGCTTTTTATAAGCCTCGCTTGTGATGCTTCTTAAA
>CAZQQP010000242.1:0-3317 GCA_964595475.1 uncultured Planctomycetaceae bacterium
CGCTCCTCGCTTTGGCGTATAGGCTCAACTTATTCTTTTCCGCCTCCTTAGGAAATCCGTCATTTCGCCAGCGGCCGCGGCGGCTCTCCGGCCGACGCTTTCCGAAGCGCCTTTCTCGCCCTCCTCGCTTGGAACCGAAAGCAGAAGCGCTGGAAGCGCGGCGACGCCGCCCAGACCACCACTCCGAGGTGGCTGAGGCGGCTCGGCCAGATCTCGGGCGAGGGGAAGCGGAGACAGCGGACCACCCGACGGGCGACGCCATGGGGGGTCTGCAGCAGAAACGACGGCGTGTGCTCCCCGAGAGCATCCACGCCGGAGATCCGCGCCGCCGTCTCGAAGAACTTGCTCTGGGTTCCCACCGGGTACAGCGTGGACACGTCGATGCCCTCCGCCTCCACCTCGAGACGGAGGGACGCCGCGAGCGCGTGCTGTGCCGCTTTCGTCGCGGCGTAGGCGCCGTAGTAGGGTAGCCCCACCTTTCCCACGATGCTCGAGCTCACGATCAGGTGACCGCCTCGCTGTCGCCGCATGACGGGCAGCGCCGCTCGGACGCAGTGGAGCGTGCCCTCGTAGTTGACGGCGAACATCCGCCGCTCCTCCTCGTCGAGCGGCTCCGCGACGGGGCGGAAGAAGCCGTAGCCCGCGTTGGCAAACATGACGTCGAGCCGTCCGAAGCGATCCACGGTCCTCGCCACCATGGTCCGGACCTGCTCCGCGTCGGAGACGTCCGTGGGCGAGACAATCGCCTCACCCCCGTTGTGCCGGACGTCGCGCGCCACCGCTTCCAGCCGCTCGGTGCGGCGGGCGGCGAGCGTGAGCCGCATACCGCGCTTGGCCGCTTCCCGGGCGGTGCCCGCCCCGATGCCGGAGGAAGCGCCCGTGATGACCATGACGCGGCCCGCGAGCTTTCGGAACATCGCCGTCTCCCTTCTTCGTCCCCTACGGGCTCCCCGGCCGACGTCGCGCCGGTGCCGCCTGCTCGCGTCCGAGTCGACGGGCGGATGCGTCTACTCTCACCATAAGGGCGCCACCGCCTCGTCACCGGGTCCCTCTCCTCTCCCGGGTTGACGCCTCCGGGCCGCAGCGCTGGGGCGTGCTTCACCCGTCGGCCGTCTAATGGTCGCGAACCGCGTCGGCGAGTCGGTGCACGCCCGTGCGGATCTGCTCCACGGTCGGCGAGCCAAAGCTCAGGCGAAGCGTGTGGCCCGGCACGCGGCGTTGGGGGTCGTCGGGATAGCAGTAGGTCCCCGGAACATACAGAACGCCGCGGTCGACGGCGCGCCGGAACAAAGCGCTGCGGGGGCCCGTGGCCACATCCTCGGGAAGGGTGACCCACACGTAAAGCCCACCCGCGGGACGGGTCCAGCGGACCGACCCCGGAGGGAAATCGCGAAACGCCGACGCGAGCGCCTCGAGCATCGCGTCGCGCTTCGCGGCGTATGCCCGCCGCAACGCGGCGACGTGGTCGTGGTAGAGACCTTCCTCCATCGCCTCCTGGAGCAGATGCTGCGGAAAGTTCGCGGACCCGAAGTCGTGGCCGCCCTTCTGGAGCAGCACCGGCGAGACAAGGTCCCGTGGAAGCAGGCCGTAGCCGGTTTTCAGCCCCGGCGAGAACGGCTTGCTGAACGTCTGGCACAACGCGACGAGCTCGTTGGCGGGGTCGTATGACTTCAGCGACGCCGCGGGCTCGCCCTCGTAGGTCAGCTCGCGATACGCCGCGTCCTCGATGACGAGGATGCGGTGGTCATGCGAGTAGCGGCGGACCACGTCGAGGAGGGCGGGGCGTCGCTCCGGGGCGAGCGTGATGCCCGTGGGGTTCTGATGGTCGGGGATCACGTAGAGGATCTTCACCCGGTGGAGCTCCCCGCGGTCGGCGAGGTCCGCAAGGAGCGATTCGAGGCGCTCAGGGATGATGCCGTCGCGGTCGAGGTCGACACAACGCACCTCGACGCCGAGGCCGGCGAGCGCGCTCGTGTAGACGAAGTAGCTCGGCCAGCCCGTGATCACGATATCTCCGAGGTCGACGAGGACATCGGTCAGGAGAAAGAGAAGCTGCTGACTTCCGGTGGTGATGACCACGTCGTCCTCGGTGGCGGCGGTCCGATCTCCAGCCAAGCGGTCGAGCCGCAGCATGTGGTCGAACAGCGTCCGCCGCAGCCGGTCCAGTCCGGCGGTCGCGCCGTACTGCAGCGAGCGCTTGGCGGCGGGGCTCCGCAGCAACCGGTCGGCGAGCTCGCGGCTCGGCTCCGAGGGAAGCGTGTCCTGGTCGACCAGTCCGGCCGCGAGGGAGATCAGCTCCGGGTTCTCGACGGCCGCCGCCATCAGCTCGCCGATGGGCTGTGCCCCCGTGCGGACCGCTCGAGCGGAGAACCGGAAGCCGGCCGGGCGATCGGACTCCATGGGGCCAGGTTAAGACCTCCGCTCGCTCCGGGCCATGGCCGCCGCTTCCGGGGCGTCCCCTCGGACGGGCGACGCGCCGGACGGCGGCCCGCTACCCTGATCGCCGCAACCGCTGCCTTCCGGAATCCGCCCATGGCCCGCCGAGCCCGCAACACACCGACGAGACCCCGGCAGACCAAGGGGGGCATCAAGGCCAAGTCCCGGCGGGGAGCCTTCGCCGAGAACTGGTGGGCGAGACGCTGGTTGGAGGTGCTCGACGGCTTCCGCATCGGTGGCCGTCTCGACCGCGGCTGGACCTACGCCCGGCGGGGGCAGGTGCTATCGCTGCAGATCGAGGAGGGAAGGGTCCTCGCGGAGGTCCAGGGGACGCGGCCCGACACCTATCGCATGGAGATGTCGGTCCGACCGCTCTCCGCGGCGGACTGGAACAAGCTGACGAGCATCCTTCGCGGCCGAGCCGTGTTCGCGGCCAAGCTGCTCGCCGGTGAGATGCCGCCCGACATCGAGCAGGCCTTCGAGGAAGCGGGCCTATCGCTCTTCCCGGTCAACCGCGAGGACCTTCGGACCGCTTGCTCCTGCCCCGACCCCTCCGAGCCGTGTAAGCACATCGCCGCCGTCTGTTACCTCCTCGGCGAGGAGTTCGACCGCGATCCCTTCCTCATCTTCCGCCTCCGAGGCATGGGTCGGGAGAAGCTGATCGAGGCAATCAGCCGCACGCCGTCGTCCGCGACCGAGCGAAGGGCGGAGGTCCCGTCGTCTCGAGCCGAGCCGTTGCCTTCCACTTCGTCGGCCTTCTGGAACCGCGGCTCGCTCCCCGCGGACGTCTTCGGCGAGGTCCACCCGCCGCCCGTCGACGCCGCGCTGGCACGACGGCTGGGCGAGTTTCCTCTCCACCTGGCGCGAGGCGCTGTTGGAGC
>CAZQQP010000242.1:3327-5542 GCA_964595475.1 uncultured Planctomycetaceae bacterium
CGCTTTGGCGTGGGCGAGAGGACTTCCTCGCGGCGGTCGAGCCCTTCTACCGACACGCGGCGAAGCGGGGACTGGACGTTTTCCTCGGCCAGGGCCCGACGGCGGAGGGGGAGGACGGGTCCGAGTCGGGCTGATCCCACCACGTTGCACCGGACGGCCGCATGGGCACGCGTACCGACGGAAGCGCTTCGAACGATACCGCGGCGAGGGCTCGCCTCCGCCGCCTCGCGACCCTCTGCTACGGGCTCCTCACCCTCGCGGCCGTGCTCTGGATTGACTGGCAGGCCGACCGTTCGCTGACGTCCTATCTGTATCGCGGAGACCTCCCCGGGAGCGTGATCTTGGGGATCGCCACCGCCGTGGCGACGGTGATGCTGACGCGTCTGCTCCTCAGCCGCGTGGCGCTCGCCCGGCAGCTCGCGATCGAAATGCGGACCCAAATCGGCTCCATCGACACGCCCACCGCGGCGCACCTCGCCGTGGTCAGCGCCGTCGGGGAGGAGCTCTTCTTCCGCGGCGCCATGCAACCCGTCGCGGGCTACGTGGCGACGAGCCTTCTTTTCGGCCTCATCCACGTCGGCCCCGACCGTCGATATCTCCTGTGGACCGCGTCGGCGGTGGTGCTAGGTTTCGCCCTCGGCGGCATTTTCAAGGCGACGGGCAACCTCGTCGGCGTCGTCGTCTCCCATGCGACAATCAATGTCGTGAACCTCCGCCGAATCGGGGGCATGCCCCCCGTGGAAGCGGCCCACCCGCCGGACGGCCCATGAAGCTCGCCATCGCCGTCACAACCGCCGTGTTCGTCGTGGGAACCTTCGTGGGCTTCCTGCCGTTCTGCGACCTGGTCTACGGCTGCGGGTGCGACTGGGTCTGGAGCGGCGGCGTCGCGCAGTGCAACGTCCACGTCGCCGGAGCGCCGGACTGTCCCTGGTGCGCCCATGGCCGACTCGTCGGTTTGGGTGTTCCGACGGTCACGCTCTTCACGGCGCTCGGCACCATGGCGGTCGTCCTCCGGAGGGGCGGGTCGATGCCGTGGGCCGTCGCCGCGGGAGCCGGCGGATGGGGCGTCGCCGGCGTGCTCCTCGGGCTGGCGTTCGCGCTCGTGGACGGCTACCCGCGCTTTCTGTGGATGTCGCTGTCGTGAGGGTGTCTCGACGCGTCTCGTCGGCCGGCTCGGATCCGCCCGAGCGGTCGGAAGCGCTCCGGCCGACTGCGACGTTTCTTCGGTCGCGGGTGCCCCGCCCGTACAATGGGGATCACGGATGTTCGCGGGATTCCAGCAAGAGGAGCGAGGGACATGAGTGCGGAGCTGAACGACCTTCGCGACCCATGGCTTGTCGCGGTATGGCCAGGGATGGGCAATGTCGCCCTCGGCGCCGGGACCTATCTGGTGCAGCAGCTCGGGGCGGAGTGGGTCACCGAGCTTCCCGGTGAGGGCTATTTCGATATCGAGCGCGTGGAGGTCAAGGACGGCATCGCGAAGGTCGGGCAGATGCCGCGGAACATGTTCTTCACGTGGAAGGACCCGCAGGGCCGCCGCGATCTCCTGATCTTCGTCGGCGAGGCCCAGCCGTCGACCGGCGGCTACGCGTTCTGCCAGAAGCTCGTGGACTTCGCGGCGCAGTACGGTGTGCGACGCTTCTTCACGTTCGCGGCGATGGCCACGCAGCTCCACCCGTCGTCGACGCCGCGGGTCTTCGGTACCGCCACCGAGAAGAAGGGTCTCGAGGACGCCAAGGAAGGGGGAGCCGAGGTCCTCGACAGCGGGCAGATCACCGGGCTCAACGGTGTCCTCCTCGCGGCGGGCGCCGAGCGTGGGCTCGAAGGAGTTTGCCTTCTCGGTGAGCTTCCCTTCTTCGCCGTGGGCGTGCCGAACCCGATGGCGTCGAAGGCGGTCCTCGACGTCTTCACCCGGATCGGGGGGATCGACCTGGATTTCGACGGCATCAACCGACAGGCGGAAGCGGTGGAACAGAGCCTGCTCGACTTGCTCGAGCGTCTCAATCAGCAGTCCAGCGGGTCCGAGGAGGAGGAGTTTCCCACCGCCTACCAGACGGAGGAGGGAGACCAGGAAGAAGAGGACGAGGAGGAGCAAGAGGCGCCGGCTCTCGACCGCGAGACGGAGCGGCGGATCGAGCGCTTGTTCAAGCAGGCCGAGCGCGATCGGTCCAAGGCGATGGAGCTGAAGCGCGAGCTCGACAAGCACGGCGTCTTC
>CAZQQP010000242.1:5552-6962 GCA_964595475.1 uncultured Planctomycetaceae bacterium
CGTCTTCAAGCAATACGAGGACCGGTTCCTCGACCTGTTCAAGCGGGGCGAGTGACGGGTCACGCACGACGGTGACCCCATCACCGGTCCAGTGGGCGCCGTCTGAGCCGCCACGCGTCGCCGCACGGCCTCCGAGCTCTCCGGCCGGGAGGAGGGCTCGGGCCGATTGCGGGTCGTCTCGAGATCAGTTCGTGGAGGAGGGGGAAATGTCGCTTCCGCTGTCCTCGGAGCTCTCGGTCTCCGTGGTGGAGTCGGCCTCGGAGTTCAGCTCCTTCACCAGCGCGCTGGTCAGATCCTTCGTTTGCACCGACGCCTCGCTGTAGACCACCCTCACGGCCACCACCGGAACTCCCTCCGCCTGAGCCACACGCGGGACGGCCGTCTTCACTTCCGCGAGAAAGTCCTGGATGGTCTTCTCCCGCACCTTCTGCATTTTTTTTTGCAGCGCCTGAAGCTTCTTCTGGTCGCCGCTCTCGGCCGCCTGCTGATACTTCTCGCGGAGCGTCTCCAGCGACTTTTGCATGGCCTTCCGGCGCGTCTCCTTGAAGACCTCGCGCGGCTTGTATGTTCCGACCCGGACCTCGGACGACGAGCTGTCTTGTCCGTTCACGGCGGACCGCGTTCCGAGGAAGAGCCCTCCGAGGGCGACGACGGTCGCGACGCCGCCGACCACCACGGCGGGCCGAGCAGAGACGGAGTGCAGCATCGGGAGGACCTTTCGAAGAGCGTGCGGAGGGGCTCCAACCAACCGACCCTAGCAAGAGCGGTTTCCACGGGTCAACCGAGGCGCTGGGCCATAAAAAAAGCCCACGGCCGCGGCCGTGGGCTTCCGATCGCCGTGATGGACTCGAGGCCTAGTAGTCCATGTCCTCCATGCCTCCGCCGCCGGACTTGTCCTTCTTCTCCTGCACCTCGGAGATGAGGGCATCCGTGGTGAGGAGGAGGCTGGCGATGGAGGCGGCGTTCTGCAGCGCGATCCGCTCGACCTTGGTCGGCACGATCACGCCCATCTCGATCAGGTCGCCGTACTCCTGGGTCATCGCGTTGAAGCCGTAGTTGGCGTCGTCCCGCGACTCGACGTTCTGGGCGACGATCGACCCGTCCACGCCCGCGTTGGCGGCGATCTGCCGGATCAACGCCGCGAGCGCCCGGTGAACGATGTCCACGCCGATCGCCTCGTCGCCCGGGGCCTTCTCCCGGACGCTCTTCAGGACGCGCCTCGCCCGCAGCGGGGCCACACCGCCGCCCGGGAGGATGCCCTCTTCCACGGCGGCTCGGCACGCGTGGACCGCGTCCTCGACGCGTCCCTTCTTCTCCTTCATCTCCGCCTCGGTGGCGGCGCCGACGTTCACCTGCGCCACCCCGCCGGCGAGCTTGGCGAGCCGCTCCTGCAGCTTCTCGCGGTCGTAG
>CAZQQP010000243.1:0-2507 GCA_964595475.1 uncultured Planctomycetaceae bacterium
AACACGCCGAGCCCGGCGAGGACGACGCTGACTTGGTTCACGGCGTTGGGTGGCACGGGCAAGTCCCAACGGGATGCCGCCGGTGCAGCGTCTGCGATGCTTGCCCGTGACGAACCGGCTCGGGCGGAACGAGGTTGGGTAAAGGGACAGCCCGGCGGGAGGGGCCCTGGAGCTCCCTGTCCCCGCGGACACCCCGCGCCCACACGCTCACGGCCGGGTGGAAACTGTTTAAAATGGGTGTTACAGCTTCCCCAATCCGCTCGGCCCTTGGCCCCGCCCTACGGAAGGGACCGCCCGGCCCACTCGGTCTCCTCGATCACGTCGCCGAGGATCGCGTGGAGATCGTGCCGCGGCTCGTATCCGATCGCCGCGCGGGCCTTCGAAAGGTCGGGCACCCGCCGGACCATGTCCTCGAATCCGACGCCGTAGGCCTCGCGATAGGGAATGTGCCGGATCTCCGACCGGCTCCCGACTCGCGCCCGCACCCGCTCGGCGAGCGTGCGCATGGTCACCTCCTCGTCGTTTCCGACGTTGTAGACCTCGCCCCGGCTCCTCGGCTCGTCGAGGAGCCGCGCCACCGCCCAGACCGCGTCCTTCACGTGACAGAAGCACCGCGCCTGCTCGCCGTCCCCGTAGACCGTGATCGGCTCCCCCGCGAGGGCTTGTCGGACGAAGCGTGGAATCACCATGCCGTAGCGGCCGGTCTGCCGCGGCCCGACCGTGTTGAACAGCCGGACGACCACAACGGGAAGGCGCGACTGGTGCCAGTGGGCGAGGGCGAGGAACTCGTCGAGCGCCTTCGCCGACGCGTAGCCCCACCGCCGGAACTGCGGCGGGCCGATGACGCTGTCGTCGTCCTCCGCGAACGGCACTCGCTCCGACTTCCCGTAGACCTCGGAGGTCGACGTAATCAGGACGGGCACGCGGTAGCGGGCGCAGGCGCCGAGGACGACGGCGCTTCCGTCCACGATGGTCTCGATGGTCTCGACCGGCTTGTCGACGACGATCTGGACGCCGACCGGCGAGGCGAGGTGGAACACCCGATCGACGCCCCGGACACACTCGCGAACCAGCTCGGTGTCCCGGACGCTTCCGACGATCAACCGCACGCCGTCCCGCCCCTCGAGGTGGGCGACGTTGGCGTGAGCGCCGGTCGAGAAGTCGTCGAGCAGGACCACTTCGTCGCCGCGTGCTACGAGGCGGTCGGCAAGGTGAGACCCGACGAACCCCGCGCCGCCTGTGATCAAGTGCCGCATGCGGTCTCTCCGTCGTAGGCGAGCTCCATCGGTGGGCGGTGGGCCGTTGGCGGTTGGCCGTTGGCGGTTGGCCGTTGGCGGTGGGCCGGTCGGCCCGACCCCCTCCGCGCTACGGCCTACGGCCTACCGCCCGCCTCACGCCTGCGGCTTCCGTATAAAGCCCATCTGCTCAAAGTGACGATTCATATCCAAGGTCGACCAACAACATCGTGTAGAGCTCATCCAGCATGGAACTCGTCACGACCCGCCGAGAAGACCCGACAAGCTCCTTTTGAAACGCCGTTGCCGGCCCGTGGTTCGGCTCCCAGGAGTCGGCAATGGTGACCCACGCGCTCGTGTCGACGAAGACCTCTCTCACTCACCCGAGCCATATAGATGGCGGTCATGCTCTTCGGAGGGTCGGCTCAGACGTCCCGGCGTGGCGTCGCGTCCCAATCCAAGGAATCCCTCCCACGCCGTCTCCTGCGACACGGGACGTTCGGTTTCGCCGGACGCCGGGCTGATCCGGATCTCTCCGGGCCGCACGCGAATCTCGAGAGGCTCGTCGAGGCCCGCCTCAATCAACCACGCCCGGTCAATCCAGATGCCCTGCTGCACAGTGACGGTCTGGCGCTGTCGCATCGCGACGGCCTCCAGCCGATGTTCGCGGTGTCTCCGCTTCAGTCTAATGATTGTGGCTCAGGTGTCCTTCGTCCGTCGCTCTTCGTCAGCGGGGAAGCGTCAAAGGTCGAAGGCCAAACGGTCGGACAGCCAGACGGTCGGACGGTCGGCGGTGGGCAGGCCTTCGTCGATCGTCCTTTGTCCTTCGTCCCTTGTCCTTCGTCGCAGCTTAGGGCATGGGGGACGGGGGGCCGGTCGGGCAGTCGGACGGGAAGACCGTCGGACGGGAAGACGGTGGGGAGTGGGCGGTTGGACGGTGGGGCGCCGGAGCGGACCGGGCCGCATGGAACACAGTCGGACGGGAAGACAGTCAGAGCCGGAGAAAGGAGGACGGGAGACGATGACGGACGGCTCCCCGTCGGACCGTCTTCCTGTCCGACCGTCCGACAGCCTTGGTTCAGCCTTTGACCTTGGACCCGGCTGCGGCACGGAGCGTGGGGCAACCCTCACCGCTGCGAGCGTGCTTGCTCAACGATCCGATCTCGCTCCCCCTCGCTCAACCGAAATCCGGACTGAATCAGCTCCCTCAATGCGGCCTCAAAGGCGTCCACATCGCCTTGGTGATAAGGAGGCGGAAAAGAATAAGTTGAG
>CAZQQP010000243.1:2550-4001 GCA_964595475.1 uncultured Planctomycetaceae bacterium
AAGCCGACTTCCGCCTTGGCACCGATGAATAGGCTCAACTTATTCTTTTCCGCCCCCTTAGTGCAACAAGATGCCCACGGTTCCACAGACCCTGAGCCCCACGCCCTTGGCCATGCGTCTTCCTGCTCGGTCATCCAGTCTCCGACGGAGCGTTCTACAAGCCAATCCGCTTCAATCGTCTCCGCGGCGCCAGGCCGCCCGGCACCCTCTCGAGCGACTTCCGCATACACGGCCTCGGGGATCTCGATCCGACCGAAGGTCTCGCGGAGCACAGATAACCGACCGATTCTGGCCAGGCCGATGATGGGCGTCGAATTGGCGACAACAGCCACTGTCTACCGCCGGCTTCCGGCCAGACGCCCCCGATCCTCCTCCGCGTCATCGGCCGTGTAATGGGGCTCCACCCCCCGCTCCGCAAGAAGCTCGAGCATCTTCCATTTGTTCCCGAGCCCCGCGAGCTCTCGCGCCTTCCCGAGCGATAATCGCCCCTCCCGGTAGAGCTCGACCGCCAATGTCTTTCGGACGAACTCCTCCCCCTCTCGCTCCGGCACATCGAGGCCGCTTAGCAGATCTTTCGGGATGTCCAGCCGAACGACGGGCATCGGAAGATTCTAGGCATGGCCACTCGTCCTTTCGCTCGGTCGGCGCGGCACGCCGACGGCTGTGGCGCGTCCCGCAGCGGTCGGTCGGGCAGTCGGACGGGCGGACGGTAAGACGGTGGGACGGTCAGACGGTGGGACGGTAAGACGGTGGGCAGTGGGCGGTCGGACGGGCGGACGGTAAGACGGTCGGACGGTGCGCGGTGGGTAGTCCTTCGTCGCTCGTCGTTCGTCCTTCGTCGACAGGCCGGCATTCGTGGCTAGGTGCCGCGGCTGGTGGCGGAGGCCCGTGGTTCCCGCGGAGCATCTGTACAACGGCATCGACGATGTGCGCGGCCGCCGCTGGCGTAAGTCGACCGGGTGTCTTCTCGATGAGGCCCTCGTTGGCCGTGAAGCGTTTCCCGGGTCGCGCGTAACGCGTCCGGTGGAGCCCCCTTCGGCGAACGTACTGTCCTCCACTTCGATCGCCGCCTGATCCCCGTATGGCTTGCTCGTCACCTGATATGGAACCCAATCTCCGCGCCCCGCCGAGGCGAGGACCCCCGCGGGACGCCGCTTCGACCGGGACAGGTCCGAAAAGGGAAAGCGCACCAAGACGACGCTTCCAGCTACAGGTGGTCCCACGCCTCTTTTTCTTCCTGCCGTTCCCAGTCCGCCGCGAGGCTCCGCTCGCTGAGCAGCGCCGTCTCGGACACCGCACCATAGCCACGGCGCAGGGGCCCGCGGCATGCGGCATGGGGCTGTCGGACAGTCAGACGGTGAGACGGTCGGACGGTCAGCCGGTGGGCGGTGGGCGGTGGGCCGTGGGCCGTGGGCGGTGGGCTGTGGGCTGTGGGCCGTGGGGCGGTCGGT
>CAZQQP010000243.1:4034-6902 GCA_964595475.1 uncultured Planctomycetaceae bacterium
CGCCTACCGCCTACTGCCCACCATCCGACCGTCCGACCGGCTATCGGTACGGATCGGGCGCCTGCAGATAGTTACGGACGTAGGCCGTGATGCCGTCCTCGAGCTCGGTCATGGCCGCGTCGTAGCCGGCGTCGCGGAGCCGCGTGATGTCCGCCTCCGTCCAGTATTGGTACCGCGCTCGGATCGCTTCGGGCATGTCGACGAAGACGATCTCCGGCTCCCGGCCGACCGCCCGCATCGTCGCCGCGGCGAGGTCCGCGAAGCTCCGCGCCTTCCCCGTCCCGACGTTGAAGAGCCCGCTGACGTCCGGGCGGTCGAGGAGCCACCGCATGACGCCGACCGCGTCGTCGACGTGGAGGAAGTCCCGCATCTGGCCGCCGTCGGGGCAGTCCGCCCGGTGCGACCGGAACAGCCTCGCCGGCTCGCCGGCGGCGACGGCGGGCGCCATCTGGGCGACGACGCTTTGCATCTTCCCCTTGTGGTACTCGTTGGGCCCGTAGACGTTGAAGAGCTTGAGCCCCGCCCACTGCGGCGGCGTGGGGCCACCCTTCTCCACCTGCCGGGCGACCCACCGGTCGAACAGGTGCTTGGACCAGCCGTAGAGGTTGAGCGGCCGCAGCCGGGCGAGATGCTCGGGCGACCCGTCGTCGTCGAAGCCCGCCGCCCCGTCGCCGTAGGTCGCCGCGGACGAGGCGTAGATCAATGGCACGCGGTGAGCCGCCGCCCACTCCCACAGCCCCTTCGACAGCCGAAAGTTGGTCTCCACCATGCGGTCCGCGTCGGTCTCCGTGGTCGAGGAGATCGCCCCCATGTGGAAGACGGCCTCGACCTGTCCGGCGTGGCTGTCGAGCCAGCCGAACAGCTCCGCCGGGGGGAAGACGTCGGCGAGCTTCCGCTTGGCGAGGTTCCGCCACTTCTCGGTCTCGCCGAGCGTATCGCACACCGCCACGTCGCCGCCCGCCTCGTCGAGGGCGGCCGCGAGGTTGGACCCGATGAAGCCAGCACCGCCGGTGATCAGGAGCATGGGGCTTGGAGCCTGGAGCATGGGGCTTGGAGCTTGGGGCATGGGGCACGGGGCCCCGAGCTGCTACTCAAGCCGTTCGGTGAAGGCTGTGAGTTTTCGACAGAGTGACTCCAGCTCCCCGAGAAGACGGTTCCGGTCTTCCGCGTCGAGAAGACCGCGCCGTGAGAACACAAGGATCATGCTTGCGTTTTCGAAGGTCGACCGTCGTGCCACGTTCAGAAAGTGGGCAAAATCCCGGTCGGACCTGCTTCCGGAGCCTTCCGCGATGTTGTTCGGCATCGACAAGCCTGCTCCACGAAGTTGCTCGGCGAATCGAAATAGCCGCCGCTCTTCGAGTTTATCTGCAAGGTCAAACATCTCCGTCGCCGCATCGGCGGCTCGCTGCCAGATCTCGAAGTCTTGAAAACGAAACTGCGTCATCTGCCCGCTTCGGTTTTGGGGCTTAAAACTTGCGTTCCGACGGCCCCGAACGAACTCACAGCCTGCGTAGTATCTTACCGCCCCCTACCAGAGGTTCTAGGCTCGATGCCGCGTTCCTCCGCGCCACGCCCCATGCCCCGCGCCCCATGCTCGGTCGCTTCTGACTTCGCGTGACGTGCGTACCTCGGTGGAGGCGCCTTTCCCGCAGCTTGCCCCCCTTTCGCAGAACTCCCTCCGCGGAACCTCTGCGAACCCTCCGTGTCCTCTGTGGTTCACCTCCGAGACGAAGGACGAAGGACCAAGGACGAAGCCACGGCCCCTATCCCGGCAGCTCGATGGCGCTCGCCCACTCCCGGTTGTCGAAGTACCACTGGACGGTCCGTCGGAGGCCGGTCTCCAACGGGGTGCTCGGCTCCCACCCGAGAAGGCTGCGGGCCCGGCCGATGTCGGCCCACGTGGCGGGGACGTCCGCCGGGTGAGCGGGCGCCCGCCGGACCTCCGCCTTCCGGCCGATGAGCCGCTCGAGGGTCTCGATGACGTGGCCGATCGACACCGGTCGGTCGCTGCCGAGGTTGACCGTCCGGAACCCGACCGGTCCGAGGGCAGCGACGGTCCCCTCCGCGATGTCGTCGACGTAGCTGAAGTCCCGCTGCTGCCGCCCGTCGCCGGTCAGCGTGAGCGGCTCCCCCTCCGCGATCCACCGGATGAACCGAAAGACGCTCATGTCCGGCCGTCCCGCGGGCCCGTAGACCGTGAAGTAGCGGGGCACGGTCACGTCCAGCCCGTAGAGGTGGTGATACGTGTGGCACAACGCCTCCGCCGCCTTCTTGGACGCGGCGTACGGCGACAGCGGCCGGCTGGTGTCCGCGTCCTCGTGGAACGGCGTCGGGTTGCCCCCGTATACGCTGGAGGTGGAGGCGAGGACGAGCTTCCCCACGCCGTGGCGGCGGCACCCCTCGAGCAGGTTGAGGGTCCCCTCGGCGTTCGTCCGGTAGTAGACCCACGGATTCTCCACGCTCGGGCGGACCCCCGCCCGGGCGGCGAGGTTGATGGCGGCGTCGAAGCCCCCGCTGGCGTCTTCCTGGGCGAACAGCTCCCGGACCGGCTCCCACTCGGTGACGTCGAGGGGGACGAACCGGAACCGCTCGCGTCCCTCGAGGCGGGCGAGGCGTGCGTCCTTGAGCCTCGGGTCGTAGGCGGTGTTTCGGTTGTCCGCCCCGACAACGTCGTGGCCGTGGTCGAGGAGCCTCTCGCACACCCGAGAACCGATGAAGCCGGCGGCGCCGGTCACGAGAATTCGCATAAGGGCCTTCCTGTCGGATGGTAAGACGGTCGGAGGGTTGGGGGCCCGCGTCCTTCGTCGATCGGAGAGAGACCGTCAAAGGTCTAAGAACGTGTGTGAGAAGCGATTCTGGCTTCGCCCT
>CAZQQP010000244.1:0-6887 GCA_964595475.1 uncultured Planctomycetaceae bacterium
CTTCAACCTCCGCGACCGCGGCCTCGTCGCCCCCGGCCGCGTCGCGGACCTCGTCGTCTTCTCCGACCTCGACGCCCTCCGCCCGGAGCGTGTCTACGTCGCCGGTCGCCTCGTCGCGGCGGACGGGGAGATGGTGGAGCGGCGGAAGGAGCCGGTGCGACCGAAGAGGGCGGCGGTGAACATCGACTGGTCGACCTTGGACCTCTCCATCCCGGCGACGGGACGCCGCGTCCGGGCGATCCGCATCGTCCCGGGTCAGCTCCTGACCGAGGCGGCGGTCGTCGCCGCGACGATCGCCGACGGCGAGGCGGTGGCGGACCCGACCCGCGACCTGCTCAAGATGGCGGTGGTGGAGCGCCACCATCGAAGCGGCAACGTCGGGCGCGGCTTCGTCGAGGGGCTCGGCCTGAAGCGGGGTGCCATCGCCGGCACGGTCATGCACGACCACCACAACCTCATCGTCATCGGCGCCGACGACGCGTCCATGCGAACCGCGGCGAGGGCGGTGGCGGACGCCGGCGGCGGCCTGGCGGCCGCGGAGGACGATCAACGGCACGGCGTGCTCCCCCTGCCCATCGGCGGGCTCATGTCGGACCGCCCCGTGGAGGAAGTGGCCGAGAAGCTGGACAACCTCATTAGCGCCGCCGAGGCGTTGGGCTCGTCCCTCCGCGACCCCTTCATCATCATGAGCTTCCTCGGCCTGGAGGTGATTCCTTCGTTGAAGCTGACGGACCAGGGCCTCGTCGACGTCGAGCGGATGAGCCACGTCCCCCTCTTCGAGGACGCGTAGCGATGGCGCAGGAACCGGAGATCCTGTTCACGGAGAGCGACGTCGCGGAGCGGGTCCGGGCGCTGGCGGAGCGGATCAGTCACGACTACGCAACGTCCGACGAGGTCGTCCTCGTCGGCGTCCTGAAGGGTGCCTTCATCTTCCTCGCGGACCTCGCCCGTTCGCTGACCGTCCTTTCTCGCGTGGAGTTTCTCGCGGTGAGCAGCTACGGCGGCGCCTCGCAGGGTCAGCTCCACCTCGTCATGGACCTTCGGGCGGACATCCGCGACCGCCACGTGCTCCTGGTCGAGGACATCGTGGACACGGGGGAGACCCTCCGCTGGTTGAAGGAGACGCTCGCGTCGCGGTCGCCGGCCTCCCTCCGCACCTGCACCCTCACGCGGAAGGCGAGCAGCGACCACATCCCCGTGGACTACCTCGGCTTCGAGCTGCCGGACCGCTGGGCGGTCGGCTGCGGCCTCGACTACGCGGACCGCTACCGCACCCTTCCTTACATCGGCGCGATCGACCCGGAGAAGGAGGAGGGGAAGTAGAGACCCCCGCAGCAGGCAGGAGGGCACCGACGCATGCCGGACGACGAGACCTTCATGCAAGTGGCCCTCGACGCCTGCTCCCGCGGCGTCGCCGCGGGCCAGTCGCCCTTCGGCGCCTGCCTCGTCCGCGACGGCGAGATCCTCGCGGAGGCCCACAACCAGGTCTGGTCGACGACGGACCCGACCGCCCACGCGGAGGTCGTCTGCCTCCGCGTGGCGTGCAAGAAGGCGGGGGCGGTCCACCTCCCCGAGGCGACCATCTATACCACCACGGAGCCCTGTCCGATGTGCTTCGCGGCCATCCACTGGGCCCGCGTCGGGCGGATCGTCTCCGGCGCCCGAATCGCCGACGCCCAGTCGTTCGGCTTCAACGAGCTTCCCGTCGCCGCGGCGACGCTCGCCCACCTGGGCGGCGTGGCGATGGAGCTTCGCCCGGACGTCCGCCGCGAGGACGCCCTCGCCCTCTTCCGCCGGTGGCGGGAGGCCGCGGGGACGCCGTACTGACCGCCGTCCCTGCAAGGGTCTCCTCCCGTGGCGACTTGTTCGCCGCTCCCCGCCGTCCGGCGCTGGCAGACAAGCTGCCAGCGCCTCCCGATGGCGGTTCGGCAGCGGAATCGCCGGTCGCACGACCGGTGGGCCAAGCGCGAATCCACACGCGTGCGGAGCCGTCGGTGCTCGGAACACCTCGTGTCCGCTCGGTCATCCGCTTGGCCGGGGGTCCATCCGTGGAACGGTGGGTAAGTACCACGGGCAAGGCCGCGGACGCCCTTGGCCGTGCCACCCGACCAAAAACGAGAGCTGAACGGGTTCACGGCGTCGCGTGCCACCCAAGCTTGTGTCTGGTCTTTTCGCCGGACCGGGAAGGTAGGGTGGCCCGACCCGCGCACACGCTCGCGACCGGCTGGAAAGAATCGCGGGTAAGCTCCCCTCCGCCGGAGGCCGACGTCTCCGCTGCCGAGAGGGCGTTGCGGAGCGTTCTCGCGAGGATGTCGGGCGCCAAGGGAATCGGCTCGATCCGCCGGTTTCCCGCGACGAGGCCGGGAAGCGCCTCCACGCCGAGGTGTTTCGCGATGTCCGCGTCGCGGCGGACCAACCGGTCGAGACGCCCTTCCTTGCTCCTCGCTTCAGCGAGGGCCTCCTCGCCGACGAGGGCGACCGCCCGCCGCTCGGCCCGCTCGACGGTCATCCGGTCCTGCTCTTCGAACAGCGTGTGGTGGAACCGCGCGAACCGCCCGGGCGCTGCGAGCCACACCGCCAGCGCCAGCTTGGCGAGCCGACACGCTTTCTCGTGGTCGCCGTCTCCGTCGCCCTCGACGTGCGGGTTGCACGCCGCGGACAGCGGCGACATGACCACAAGGAGCGTGACGTCGGGGCCAAGCCACTTCCTCGCCGCCCGCAGCCGCCCGGCGATCTCGGCACACCGCGGACAGGTGTAGTCGACCACCTCCACCACGTGGTGGCGGGCCCGCCGCAACCCGACACGCGGGTGGGCGTCCGGGTCGAGGACGACGCGTCCGCCGAGGAGGCTCACCCCGCTCGCCGCCTCGGTGTATCGCCCCTCCTTCCCGACATCGCCGACGACGACCTCCGTGTAGTCCGGCGGGAAGGCGAGCTGTCCGGCGACGAGCAGGACGACGGGCGCCGCTCCGCCGGCGAGCGGAAGGGCGAGCCGCCGTCCGCCGGTCAGCCGCAGCGCGTGCACGCCGACGAGGAGGGCGAGTGTCAACCCGACGAGGTGCTCGAGCATGCAGTAGCTGCACAGCCGCCCGATCACGTTGACCTGGATGTGGATGAACCACCCCGCGGCGCCGGCGAGCGCGACGGCGGCGGCGCAGACGACGCCCCACCGTCGTCGCTGGCTCTCCGCCGGCCGTCCCGGCTTGAGCGCGAACAACGCGACGGCCGCCGTCGCGTAGATCGCCCCCGCCGGCGCCGCGACCGGGACGGAGAGCCACTTCGCCCAGCGGCTGTTCAGGACGGACTTGCAGTCGACCCAGCGGAGTCCCCCGCACGTCGGCCCGTCGGCCGCGCCGGCCGCGATCGCCGACGCCACCTCCACCCAAAGCAGATAGCCCGCGACGCCGCCGCCCGCGAGGGCGAGGAAACGGAGCACCCACAGCGACGTGCGATCGAGGGTGGGGACTGCCGTCGCGGCCGTCGCTCCCTCCGTCGACGGTGTCTCGGCCGACGCCTCGCCGTCGCTCATGACCGCACCTGGCCGTCGCCGCGGACGACCCACTTGGTCGTGGTCAGATCCGCGGCGCCCATGGGGCCTCTCGCGTGGAGCTTGTCGGTGCTGATGCCGATCTCCGCGCCGAGGCCGTACTCCCCGCCGTCGCTGAAGCGGGGCGAGCAGTTCACCATCACGCTCGCGGAGTCCACCCGCTGCGTGAACGCGTCCGCCCGGTCGATGCGGGAGGTGAGGATCGCGTCCGTGTGGTTGGACCCGTAGTGGTTGATGTGGTCGATCGCCTCGTCGAAGGAGTCCACGACGCGGACCGCGACGGTCTTCTCCAGGAACTCGGTGAACCAGTCCGCCTCCTCCGCGGGCCGCAACCGTCCGGAGTCCACCTGGTCCGCGAGCAGCGTCCGCGTCCGCTCACACCCGCGGATCTCCACGCCCTCCTCCGCGAGCGCCTTCCCCACGTCGACGAGGGGGTCCGTGGCGCCGGCGTGGAAGACCATCGTCTCCGCCGCGTTGCACACGCCGGGCTTCTGCACTTTCGCGTTCACGCAGACGTCGCGGACCGTCGTCCCGGGAAGCTCCGTCGCGTGCTCGTCGACGTAGAGATGGCAATTGCCCGCGTAGTGCTTGATGACGGGCACATGGGCCTGCTCCACCACGGCTTGGATGAGCCCCGCTCCGCCCCGCGGGATGGCGAGGTCCACGGTGTCGGTCATCCGGAGCAGGTGGGAGACCGCCTCCCGGTCGGGCACCTCGACGAACTGGACGGTGTTCGGGTCGAGACCGCCCTCCTCCAGTGCGTCGCGGATGACCCCGACGATGGCGCGGTTCGACTGGCGGGCCTCCTTCCCTCCGCGGAGGATCAGCGCGTTGCCCGACTTGATGCACAGCGCCGCCGCGTCCGCCGTCACGTTCGGCCGGCTCTCGTAGATGAACAGCACCACGCCGAGGGGGACCCGCACCTTCTCCACACGCAGGCCGTTCGGCCGACGGGACCCGTGGACCAGCTCACCCACCGGGTCGACCTGCTCCGCGATCTGCCGCATCGCGTCGGCCATCTTCCGGATGGGCTTCTCCCCGAGGGTCAGCCGACTCACCATCGCCTCGGTCAGCCCATGCTCGCCGGCGTGGGCGAGGTCCACCCGGTTCGCCTCGACGATCTCCGCCTGTCGGGCCTCGAGCCGCTCCGCGGCCCGGTGGAGGACCGCCGCCCGCTCGCCGCCGCGCCGGTCGACGAGGTCGCGGCACGCCGTCCGAGCCCGTCGGCCGAGATCCTCGCAGTACGCCCGGAGATCCGTCGCTTCCTGAGTCGCGTCCTGAGGGCTCATCTCGCTCCCTGTCGCCTGGATCTCGCCACTCTATTCGGACCGGGGCTCCACCGTGAACCACACCGTGTCCACCTCGCTCTCCGCGGTCAGCCCCGGCGGCAGGTCGAAGCTCACGGGCTCCCGGTTCACCCCCGTCTCCATCTGGTTCCGGCCGAGGCGGAAGACGGCCACGACCGGCCGCTGTCCCTCACGGATCTTCTTGATCAGCTTGCTGGGCCCGCGGATGGTCACGTCCTGGATGAACTGGCTTCCGTCCTTCAGCTTCACGCGGAAGTCGTCCAACTCCGAGGGCGGCGCCTGGATCCACACGGGTACGCTGCGGAGCGTGATGGACTCCTCTCGACGGAGGATGGAGAACGCGACCGTGACCGTGCTCGGCGTGACGCTCACGTTCGGGTGGTCCGCGAGCGACGGCGGGAGAACCACGCGTGCGGACACCTCGTGCCCCCCGCCGGGCGACAGCTTCTCGAGCGACTGCTTCGGCTCCACCGGAAAGGTGGGCCGCCGCTCGCCCACCTCTGCTTTCTTCAGGCCCTTCGGCATGCGGACGGTGACCCGCCCCGGCTTGATCTGCGGACCCTTCTCGAGCTGGAGCGACTCCGGGGTGAACCGCAGGTCCGCCTCCACCTTGACCACGCGGTCGACGGCCACCTTGATGACGGCCGGATCCACCTCCACCACGGTGACGCCCAGGCTCCTCACGGGCTCCGCGTCGGCCAACGCCTCCTTGAGACGCACCTCCCGCGACGCCGTGCCGCTGAAGCGGTACGTCAGCCCCTCCGCGGACAGCCGCCGCTTCAGCCGGTCGATCTGCATCTGTGTGCCGCGGAAGCGAATCTCCCGCAGCCGCTCCGGCGGCTCGTTGGTGAGGACATACCCGTCGCCGACCTGGACGTCGAGCGGAACCGGATACGTCGGCGTGTACTCCGTGGTCCGCTGCGCCTCCGCGTACAGCCAGATGAGCGGGGTCAGCAGCGTGACCACCACGACGTCAAGAGCTTTTCGGGAGAGCTTCATGGTCCCGTGGGGCGTTCTCTGCGCTCGCTTGCTGCATGGGCCGCCGGGCCGGCCGCTCGTCGCGGCCGAGCGGCTTGCTCGCTCTCTTCTCGTCTGTGGCGGTGGCGCCGGGCTGGGTGAGGCCCCGGCGCAGCATGACGCGGAGACCCTCGGGCGACAGCTTGCGGATGAGCTGGCCCCGCTCCGCGAGGCTGATTTCGCCCGTCTCCTCGCTGACGACCACTACCAGACAGTCCGCCTCCAGGCTGATGCCGACCGCGGCTCGGTGGCGTGAGCCGAGGGCCTGCGTGATGTCGTCGCCCTCCGCGAGCGGAAACTGCACACCCGCCGCGACCAGCTTCTCCCCGCGGATGACGGCGCCGAGATCGTGCAGCGCGCTGCCCGGCCAGAAGACCGTGTTGAGGAGCTCCGCGGTCACGTCCGCGTTGAGCCGCGTGCCCGCCTCCACGATGCCGGAGAGGCCCACGTCGCGCTCGATCGCGAGGATGGCGCCCACCTTCTTCCGGCTGAGGTAGGAGACGGACCGGACCACCTCGGTCACCACCCGTTCCGTGTCCGTGTTCACCCCGCGGAACAGCCGCGCCTCGCCGATGCGGACCAGCGCCCGCCGAAGCTCCGGCTGGAACACGATGACCAGCGCCAGGAGGGCGAACTGGACGAAGTTGCCCATCAGGAAGCGCAGCCGCGCGAAGCGGGAGGGGTCCTGTCCGAGGAGGATCACCACGAGGGTTGCCACGATCAGGACGAGGCCCACGCCCTTCAGCAGGCGAGCGCCCCGGCTTCCCCGGAGGAATCGGAAGATCAGATAGAGGACGAGCCAGATGAGGGCGAGCTCGATCCCCGCGTCGAACAAGTGAACCCCTTCGAGGCGACTGACGAACTGGCGTTGTGCCCACCCGTGAGTGGCGGCTGAGTGGCCGGGGGGGGGGACAGCACTCCTCGATCAACCGGGTTCTCTATTGCTCGGGGTGGCACCAGGCCAGTTCGGTATCAGCGGGCCTGGACGATCGTCCACGTTTCCCGAGCGAGAACGA
>CAZQQP010000245.1:0-6861 GCA_964595475.1 uncultured Planctomycetaceae bacterium
GTTCGGCACGAAACGGAAGTCGCGACACGGGCTCGGTTCTCGGCGTTGCGTGCCACCCCACGCCGTGAACCAACTCCGTCTCGTCGGCGTCGTCTTTGCTTGCCCGTGCTCGCGGGCTCGCCTCGGGCTGCGGCACACGCCACCGAGCCGTCGTCACCCGCGTGACAAACGGAGTCGTGGCGGCGCGTCCTCCTCTCCTCGCCCAACGGAGACCCGCCGGCGGCCGGGGTCCAATCGCGATGAGCTGAAACGGGACCCGTGTGTGGCAGTGATTTTCACGGTTCGTACGTGACCCACACCGGCGACGCCCACGCCATGTTGCCGTCGGTCTGGACGAGACGGATGTAGTAGCGGTTCGTCCCTTGGGCCGCGTCCGAGTCCTTGAAGGTGACCGACATGCGTTTCCGGTCACCCTCCGGCTCGAACCGCTTGTGCACCTCCTCGTTGCGGAGGAGCGCGATCCGGTCGATGGGCGCCGTGCCCTCCGCGTGGATCTCGAAGGTGGGCGCCTTTTCCGTCTCGAAGGCGGAGCCGAGGAGACGGCCGTTGCACGTGTAGCGGAGGAAGATCTTGTCGGTCGCCCCGATGGTGCGGCGGGCGTTGAGGCCGTCGATGAGGGACTCGCGGTCGCGGCCCGTCGCGTAGACGCCGCCGAAGCTCACGTGCGTGGAGAAGTGATCGCTGGAGGCGAAGATCCCCAGACGAAGGCCCTGTTCCAGCGCGTTCTGATACACGCCCTTGGGCTTGCGGGCGTTGAGACGCTCACCGTTCTCTCCGGGCGAGAGGGCCACGCGGGGCTGCGGCGCGTCCATCGCCTCGTAGCTCACCCGCTTGCCCTGGTAGATCTCCACGAGGTTCTCCACGGCGTGGTTGACCCGGTCGTATAGCTCCCAGTTCGTCCCCATGCGCTTGTCCGCGAGCGTGTGGCTGATCACGGTAACGGGCTCGCCGTGTTGCTCGAGCACTTTCCACAGCTCCTGCGGCCGGATCTCCGCGTCACCCTCGCCCACCGGGTACTTCTCCGCCCAGCGCGACTGGCGGTAGGTCTCCCGCTGGATGTAGACGATGGGCCCGCCCCGGTTGGCGAAGACCACGTTGCGGTGGCCCCACGGCCACCGCTGCTCCCGCTCGTAGGCGTAGAAGGCGGAGAAGTGGCCGCGGTTGTGGAAGACGTCCGCGAGCTTCTGCGTCCGCCACCATTCGTAGACCGTGTAGTGGCCCGGCCCGATGTCCGTGTGGTCGGAGGTGCCGAGGAAATCGAGCTTGCCGACCTCGTAGGCGTAGCGGAACTGCTCCACCACGCTGCCGTCGTAGAGCGTGCCGTCCGGCGAGAGGGCCGTGTGGCGGTGGAAGTCGCCCCAGTAGAGACGGTACGTCTCGCCGTCGAAGGTGAAGACGTCCCGGTCGCCGCGGCCGCGAGGCGGCGTGTCCTTGGCGGGGTCCTTCCTCGCCCCACGCTCGGGGTCCGGAAAGGTGGGCCGCTCCGCCGGGTAGTCGACGGAGCGATCCGGGCCGAAGCGGCCGAGGTACACATTGGCGATCCCCGGCTTGGTGGAGGTGCGCCGGTCCGACGGCCAGGCCATCCACAGCCGCCCGTCGCCGTCGCGGACGAGCTCGGGACGGCGGTCCTGGCTGAGGCTGCTGTTCGCCACCGCCACCGGCTTGGACCAGCGGCCTTTCTGCCGGTCGTAGCGGAGGAGCACGATCCGCCAGACCTTGTACGAGTCGCCGCTCCGCTGCGTCGCGTAGCGACACGCCATCCAGGGGTTGCCTTCCCCGTCGACGGCGATCCTCGGCAGGTTGGGCGAGAGACTCCTCACGTTCTTCGGCACACCCGCGTGCTCGGCGACCAGCGGCTTGGCGTCCGGAAGCCGCTCCACCTCGCCCGAGGCGGCGTCGACGCGGGCGGTCTCGAGGTGCTTGTCCGTATTCAGCGCCACCAGCGGACCGTTCCGGCCGTCGCGTCCCCACCGCTCGTTGCCCCGCTCGTAGCTGACGTAGAAGGCGTCCCCCTCGGGCGTGGCCGCGATGGACGCCGCGGCCTCGTAGGCCGGCGTGGTCGCCACCGGGCGGATCTCCACGGAGCCGCCGGGACGGACCACCGCCACCTTCACGTCGAACTCGCCGTCCGTCGCCTGGTCGAACGCCACCCACGCGGCCGGCCCGTCGCCGAAGGCGATCTCCGGCTGCCAGCTCCCGCCGTCGTCGTGGGCCGTGATGGGCATCCGATCGGACCAGGTCCCTTCGCTCGGGTCGTAGTAGCGGGCGTAGAGACGGCTCGGGCCGCCCTCGAAGGCCTGCCAGACGACCCACACCCGCCCGCCGGGACCCGCCGCCACGTCGGCGAAGACGTGGCTGCCGTCCGCCGGCGCCACCGTCACCCGCTCGGATCCGATCTCCCCGCCGTCGATGGGGCGGGCGTAGAGGCCCCACCCGGGCGCCTGTCGCTCGGACCAGACCGCCCACAGCGTGCCTTCCCCGTCCCGCGCCAGGCCGGGCCGATGGATCACGCCGGGCCCGGCGAGCCGGCCGACGGGACGCAGGCTCTCCTCGTCTTTCCTCGCGAGCCGGAGCGTGTCCGCCTCGCCGTCGAAGGCGACGTAAGCGAGCCACGGCCGCCCCTTCTGATCCAACGCCATCGCCGGGTGGTCCCGCTGGGCGGTGTTCTTTACGTGGCGGAGCGTCAGGTCGTCCGCCCACGCCCGTCCCGGCGGCGAGCCGTAGGAGGAAGGGAAGAAGATGCGAAAGTGGCCCGGCCCGTCCGTCCGCGGCGTGGCGGTCGCGGTCAGGCGGGTCCACTCCTCGGAGACGCCGTCCACCGTCATCACGCGCCGCCGGTCGAGGCCCTCCTCGTACACCCAGACGGCGCAGCGCACGCCCTTGTCGCTTCGGGCCCAGAAGGTCAGCTCGAGCCGCTGTCCCTTACGGTTGGCGAAGGGCACCCGGAAGCCGCGGGTCTTTTCCTTCTCCTCCACCGCGGCCGTGATGGCGGCGGTCCCTTCCCGTCCCGCGCCCTCTCTTCGCTCGTGCTGGTCGATCTGGACGGAAGTGGGTTCTTCCTCGAAGTCCGTGTGAACGAGCGTCTCGGACGCCCGCGGAAGGTCGATCGGCTGGAGCGGCCCGGCACGACCGTCCTCAGCGATCGCGGAGACGAGCGCCACGGCCGAGAGAAAGAGCGGAGTCGGTTGCGAAACAAGCTTCATCGGTTGCCTCTTGGCTGGAAACGGGTCTCGGACGGGAGCGGTCCGCGGGTTGTAACACGGAGGCCACGCGCTGTCGAAGCGGCGGCAGGGCGGGTTTCCGCGGTACGGAGGACCCGTCGACCTCACTCCCACTCGATGGTCGACGGCGGCTTGCTGGAGATGTCGTAGACCACGCGGTTCACGCCCCGCACCTCGTTAATGATGCGGTGGCTCACCGTCGCGAGCACGTGCTCGGGAAGGCGTGACCAGTCCGCCGTCATGAAATCCTGGCTCTCCACCGCCCGCACCGCGATGACCGACTCGTAGGTCCGCTCGTCCCCCATGACGCCCACCGCGCCGAGGTCGGCGAGGAGGACGCAGAACACCTGGGCCGTGGAGCGGTAGAGGTTGTTCGCGACGATCTCCTCGAGGAGGATCTCGTCGGCGGCCCGGACGATCCGGAGACGCTCCTCCGTCACCTCGCCGATGATCCGCACCGCGAGGCCGGGCCCCGGAAACGGCTGCCGCCAGACGATGGCCTCGGGCAGGCCGAGGACCTCCCCGAGCTTCCTCACCTCGTCCTTGAACAGGTCCCGCAGCGGCTCGATCAGGTCGAAGCCGAGCTCCGCGGGAAGACCCCCCACGTTGTGGTGGAGCTTGATATTGGCCGCGTGGCCCGTGCTCCCGTGGCCGGACTCGATGACGTCCGGGTAGAGCGTGCCCTGGGCGAGGAAGCGGGCGCCGGTGAGCGAGGGGTCCGCCGTCGCCTCCTTGAAGACCTCGATGAAGCGATGGCCGATCCGCCGGCGCTTCTCCTGCGGATCGCGGACGCCCTCGAGGGCCGCGAGGAAGGATTCCGTGGCGTCGACCACGCGAAGATCCACCTCGAAGTGGTCGCGAAAGGCGCTTTCCACGAGCGCCCGCTCGTTGGCCCGGAGCAGTCCGTTGTCCACGAAGATGCACGTGAGCTGCGGCCCGAGCGCCCGCGCCAGCAGCGCCGCTGTCACGGAGGAGTCCACGCCGCCCGAGAGCCCGCAGATCACCCGCTCTTCACCCACCATCTCGCGGACCCGCCGCACCTGCTCCTCGAGAAAGTCCGCCATCCGCCAGGTGTGGCGGCAGCCGCAGATGCGGTAGAGGAAATTGTGGAGGATCTCCGTCCCGTGGGGCGTGTGCGTCACCTCGGGGTGGAACTGCACGCCGTAGAAGGGCCGCTCCCGCGACCGCACCGCGGCGAACGGACAGTTCCGCGTCGTCGCGATCGCATCGAAGCGGGCCGCGGGAAGCTCGACGAGCTGATCCCCGTGGCTCATCCACACCGTGGTCTCCTCGGGGAGACCCCGGAGCAGATCCGACCCGTCGCGCGTGTGCAGCGGCGTCCGCCCGTACTCGCGGGCCTCGGCGCCGCCCACGTCGCAGCCGAGCAGCCGACACGCCGCTTGCATCCCGTAGCAAATGCCGAGGATGGGCACCCCCAGGTCGAACAGCCGGCCGTCGCACGTGGGCGCTCCCGCGTCGTAGACGCTCCCCGGCCCGCCCGAGAGGATCAGCCCCTTCGGCCGCAGCCCGCGAAGCGTCTCCAGCGACGTGTCGGGCGCGACGAGCACGGAGAACGCCCCCGCCTCCCGCACCCGCCGGGCGATGAGCTGGGCGTACTGCGACCCGAAATCCAGGATGGGGATCACTTCGTCGTGGGGCGGTGGCTGCATGGTGGGTCGGCTTCCAAGATCGCTCCGAGCTCACGCGAGTATACCGCCCCGCCGCCGTTCCGACGGGGAGGCCCGGGGGTCACCCGCGGGGGTCCACCGCTACGCCCGCTGTCCCTCGCCGGGCCGCCGGCGGTCGAGGCGATACCCGAGCGGCCGTTCCGCCGCCGCGAGCTGCCGCATCCCCCACATGGAGAGCGTGGCCGCCGGAAGCAGCGCCGCGACCAGGAGACCCTCCCCCCAGAGCCGGGCGCTCAGCAGCCACGACGCGTCGTAGACGATGAGCCAGAGCAACCCGACCTTCATCAGCGCTGCGCCGGCGGCCCGCCTGTCGGGCGCCTTCCTCACCGACCGGACGCTCAGGACCAGGAACAGGACCGCCGCCGCGAGCGGCCCCGCCCAGGACCAGGGCTGGCTCCCCCGTGCCCGGCCCTCGCCGTAGAGCCTCCACGCGACGGCCACCATCGAGAGGAACACCCACCCCGCCGTCACGGCCCACGCCTGGGCGCCCGTCAGCCGCGGCCGCTTCCCCTCCAGCCGGTAGGCGGCGGCGCTGGTCCCGAGGACGTGGGAGACCGTCAGCCAGACCGGCCAGAAGAACCCGAGCACCGGGTTCGCGATCAGCATGTGCATGCCGCGGATGATCCCCAGGCAGAGCACGCCCACCGCCGGGATGTGCTTGCCCAACGCGTCGTAGAAGAGGATCAGCACCGCGGTCGCCAGCGCCAGCGCCGTGCTCGTCCACCCCAGCGGCAGACTGCTGAGGAGGCTGAGCAGGAGCATGGCCACCGACAGCGCCACCGCCGCCGGCAGGCGGATTTGTCCCGACGGGATCGGCCGCTCCGGCGCGAACGTCCGGTCCCGCCGGGCGTCCATGATGTCGTTGAGGGACATCCCGAAGGCGTACATGCCCACGGCCACCCCGGCCGTGCACAGCAGCGACAGCGCCAGCGAGCCCGCGACGGGCGGTGACCAGGCTCCCTCCGCCCGCCCGATCAGCAGCACCAGCCAGATGTTGCTGATGGCGGTGAAGACCAGCGCCACCCGTGTGAGCTGCAGGGCGGAGAGCATCGGTTGCCATCGCCGTCCCATCGCACCTCGCCGATCACGATTGATCGAGGGGGTCGCCTCCCTACAATCTACGTTTGGTCTTTTCGGACCGCCCCTCCGACAACACGAGGAAGCCCCATGCGATTGACGGACATCCTTGGGCCCGAGTCCATCCGCGTGCCACTGCGCGGCACGGACCGATGGGAAGTCATCGACGAGCTCGTGGACCTTCTCGTGGAGGCCGGGCGGCTCTCTGAGCCCGACCCGGTCAAGCAGGCCATCCGACAACGCGAGGAGACGCGGACCACGGCCATCGGGAAGGGGCTCGCCGCCCCCCACGGCAAGAGCGAGAGCTGCGACGAGCTGGTCATGGCCATTGGGAAGGCGGACCAACCCATCGACTTCGAAGCGGAGGACGGCCAGCCCGTCCAGATCGTCTTCCTCCTCGCCGGCCCACCCCACCAGACCGGCCTCCACATCCAGGCCCTCGCCTCCATCAGCCGCATGATGAACGACGACGGCCTCCGTGCCTCCCTGATGAGCGCCACCTCCGCCCAGGAGATCCACGACCACCTCGCCGAGCGGGAAGCGGTCCTCAACGACTGAGCCGTCTGGCGGGCCACGCCGCCGCTTCTAAAATGCTATTGCTGGGGCGGTAGCTCAGCCGGGAGAGCGTCTGGTTTGCAACCAGAAGGTCGTGGGTTCGAATCCCATCCGCTCCATTCCGACAAAATCGGGCGGGCGTGAGACTTACACTCTACCTCTCCACCCGCCGGTGCGGTCACGCCTCTGAAGGGAACGTTGCCCATGGACAACGTGGGTAAGATGCCCCGGAGGCCGCACCATGACCGCACAGACCCCACCTCTTCTCCGGCACAGGCAGACAGATCGACCCGACCGGGCATTCGTGATTCTCAACGGCC